>NBMB01000018.1 GCA_002084765.1 Candidatus Cloacimonetes bacterium 4572_55
CTGAGTCGTCAATATCGGAAAAATCAAAATCTCGAGGCAGTGCTATCCGAATATCAAACCGAACTGGATAGACAGCGAACATCAAAAATACACGCGCTTATTCATGAGGCTTCCAACGCTCAAAACTCGAACATCGCCAAACAGCACTATGCGGATTGTTTGAAGTTAGATCCGGAAAATCAGGCGGCTCGCCGCGCTTTTGCAGGAAATATCAAAAAAAATAAAAAGCAAGCACCTAAAAGATCGAAAAATTCGCAACAAACTGCCGGGCTGCTCAAACTGTTATTGCTTGGCATTGGATTTATCATCTTTATCATAATCGGTTTGGTCATCTATTTTGTCATAGCGCAATCGCCAACCCCAGAACCGACCACGTATCTAACCCCCGGACAAACCGACAACCAAAGTGATCTTCCTTCCCCACAGTCGGCTACACCCGATAAAAGTGATTCTCTTGTAAATCCAGATCCCAATATAACCGACCCGACGTCTAACCCACCGCCAATGAATAAGCCGGAGCCAGAGCAAGGAACGCTTGTGTTTAACAAGACCACTGATATTCGAATAAACGGTGATAACGTCTATGGCACTCGAGTTGAGCACCCACCCGATGAACATAAAATCGAGTGCTTTGAACGTGACATTTTGTTTCTCACAAATGATGTTATTAATTTTAAAACAATAAGTCTAAACCATCCGCTAAGAATGGTAAAAGTTAAATTTTCCAGCTCATGTGCTTCGGATACAAAGATAGAAATTTCTGACTATAATATCATTTCTGTCGATGGTAAAGGAGATGCTGCCAAAACGTCTTCTGCAATTTCTGCTGTGGGCTTTAGCTTGCAGTCCAAAACTCTGAAAGCAATGAAAACATCTCAAATCGGAATTTATCTTCAAATGAATGCAAGATTACCTTCCGGATCTTCATATTTAGGCTCTCTAACAATAACGGCTGAGAATGGGAAGATATTTGAGCCTGATTTCAAATTCACAATTGAATAGACTATTGTAGAAAATTTCTTATCGAGGAGATAATTATGATGAATTCAAGAAAATTATTTGGTTTTGTAGTTGTGCTAATATGTAGTATTGCAACATTCTCATGCGATGATGAATTAGATCCAATTGAACCGGGTGACCCCGGGGTCCCGGCAACAGAATTAACCGCAACGGTGGGTGACAGGGAGATTGACCTGGAGTGGGATGGATCGTTAGGTGAAGATTATATCAAATTTGTCATCTATAACGGTCAAAGTATGCTTTGGGAAACTACCGAATTCTTAAACAGTATAACCCTGATTTTTAACGATAACAGCGGTATCTATGATTTGAGGGTAAAAACTGAAGATATAAACGGATCACAAACCACCGGTACCAACATGGTCAGAGTTTCCCCTCGTCCGTATCACACAGGCGAAATTATATGGGAATTTTCCAGCTCAAACCCCAGTGGTTACGATTTTAGTGCTAACCAAAGCTTACCGATGGCTTACCAGAACCACAATACGATTGATATCTATTTAGGCACAGTTAACCCGGATGACACATATAATGAGACAAATCCGAATTTAGTGCTGAAAAGTCCTACAATTGTTCAGAGTGATAACTCATGGCAGAAGGATAGTTGGATTGAACATCATGGACAAGGGAGCCTTGACGATTTTTTTGCCGCAGATGTGGGATCCTATCAATCGGCCACGATAGAAGTTGGACACGTTTATCATATTAAAATGGAGGAAACAATTGACGGGCCAAAGCACTACGCCAAGCTACGAATTACCAGTGTAAATAATTCTTACCCAAACAGGCAAATTACTTTTGAATATGCCTGGCAGGATGATGCGGAGTTTACAGGATTTTGATCCGTGCGCGGGACTATAGGCGCACTGTGTAGCGGATGGTTGAATGCGGTGAGCACGGCTTTTGCCCAACGTGGGTGACTTTACTTTTCACTTGAAATTAATCACAATTTACTCGGATTCGGGATCAGGAGCAAAGCGGGGCAGACGTTCCTGCGCCCGAATCGGTGGCGAATTTGGGTGCATAAACGCCTGAAATCCGTCTGAATAAAAACCCTTGAATCGATTCTTTTCATCCGCTTTAATAATCACACATTCCACATTTTCTAAGTTATTCACCAACTCCAAACTTCTTTCCACGCCGGCGACCATTATCGCGGTTGCCAAGCCGTCCGCAAACGCGCAATTATCCGCAATAACTGAAACGCCAGCGATCCCGTTATCAACCGGACGCCCTTTTTTCGGATCAATAATATGAGAATACTGTCTCACCTCTCCTTCCAATTCGAAATAATTTCGATAATCCCCGCTGGTTGCAACCGCCTGATCGCTAAGTTGGATCACCGCATAAATTTCGCGAATCCGCGTATCTTTATCCGGTTGATCCACACCCACTCTCCAGGGAGTTCCGTCCTTCTTCATGCCCGAAGCGTAAACCTCGCCTCCGATCTCTACCAAATGGGATTCAAACCCCAGATTATCCAGCAATTCCGCCGCCTGATCCACTCCATAACCCTTTGCAATAGAACTCAGATCAATTGAAATATCGGGGTTCCTTTTTTTCAAACCGCTCTCCGAAATTTCGATATGATCAAATCCGGTCACGGAAAGCAGCGAATCAATCTCTTTATCTGACGGAATATCCCGCGGTTTTTCGCTCTGACCGAACCCCCACAGATCGACAAGAGGATTTACCGTGCCGTCCCACGCGCCGTGTGTCAGATCATACAACTCCTTCGATTTCAGCATCACCTCATAAAAATCTTCCGAAATCTGAAAAAATTTCGTAGTGTCCGTTGTGCGATTAAAACGAGATATTTCGCTCATATAGTCGTATGTGGACATGCTTTTATTAATTTCATCCAATCTTTTGTCAATTTTAGACTTAAGCTCATCTAAATCCACACCTGACTCCTCGATCGTCACTTTCACTCGGTAGGTTGTGCCCATTGTAAAGCCTGATATCTCCACCTCCTTTCCGGTATTTTTTTTGGAACAAGATGCGAAAAAAATAAGATATAAAAATATCATAAAAAAATTGAATATTCGGATAATAAATAACTCCTTATTTAATTTTGCGTAACATTATAGGGTTACATAGAAAAGTAACTATCAACAAATCCAGCAACTATTCATCCGAGTCGTTACAGTGGAAAAAGCTATCAAAGTAATCCCCGACTGTCAACGAAAATTATTGCTAAAAATCTTCAGACGGTGTACATTTGTTGAATATGCAACCTGCACTGAGCTGATATGATAACCGATACGGATAAAAACTCGAACCGAGTGAGGTTTAAAATGAGAAAAAGGACTCGTGGTCTGTGGCAATTTTTAATTTTTTTGATCGGTCTGGCTCCAGCGATTCGACCGGCTATTGCGGAGGAACTTTCCCGCTTCCGTTATACCGCGGAGTTTTCGGAAGAACTGGAGAGGGGAAAATTTTATCAAGCAACGCTCCCCGCGGAGATTCTCCAAAAATCGCAGCCGGACCAATCCGACATTCGACTGTTTGACTCCGATAATCGCGTGGCTCCTTACGTGATTTTGTCGCAAGATGTTATGGAGAAAATATTTAATTTCGAGATCGTCTCCGCGGATAAAATCGACTCGCCAGCGGCTTGGGAAGTAATTATCAAAACGCCAGAGACGAACATGAGTGTAGGTCGCATTTTGCTCACACTGCAGAACCGAGACTTTAAGCAAATCGTTTTGGTTGAAGGTAGCCAAGATCAAAAAGGGTGGGAACCGGTCGTTACAGCCGTGATTTTTGATTTTTCATCGAAAATAGACTTGCGCAAAACAGATATTGATTTTCCGAGTCGCGCCTCCTATCGGTATTTTCGCCTGACTTTTCAGGACGAAAACGACTCTGACGAATCTATGGACTCTATGGACGCGCATTTATCGATAAGCGAGAGAGGTCTTTCTTTTTCGTTTCACAGCATACCGACAAAGGAGTTGCGCCTTGACAAGGTGAGCGGAAAAACCGACAGAAATAAAGATGAGATCAAAAAATTTGATCAGGTTGATTTTACAGATATTCAGGCATTGATTCATAAAGAGAACGCGGAAGATAAAAGCGATGTGATCGATCTGGAGGCAGGCGTCCCAGCAGACCGGATCGTTTTTGATATATCGAACAGCTATTTTTCCAGAAAGGTCGAGGTTTTCGGGAAAAATGTGGGTGAAGAGGACTACACGCGGCTGAATACACAAGATATATATCGGTTCCATTTCGGCGATATTCAGACCGAAAAAACCGCCCTTCTTTTATCATCAAAAAAATATGATCACTATCGGATTCGAATTATTAATCAGGATAATCCGCCGCTGAATTTGAACCGGATAAGTTTCCGTTGGTTCAGACGAAATATTTTTTTCATTCCAGAAAAGAGCGGTCCGCATCGTCTTTTCTTCGGAAATTCTCTTGTGAAAAAGCCAAATTATGAGCTGCAGCAGTTCATTAATCCCGATAATTGGTTTAAGCAATCCTATCTGCGCGCGACCCTGCCCAAGTCCAAGACTGGGGCAAACACACTTTTTCTCATTGAAGAGGTGGAGGCGAGTAGGCAGGAGAAATTTGAGAAATATCTTATGACCGGAGTCATTATATTTCTGGTATTTATTCTTGGAATATGGATTTTTTGGATGTTACGAAAGATGACATAGCGAATTTTAATGATAGATTGACTTATAAACTTATTATTGAGGAAGGAAAAAAAATAATGGAATTTATGAAAAGAATCACGGATCCAAACAACCGAATATTTGCGTTAGCGCGGGAAGGCGAACGACTGCCGAATATTTTCTTGCTATTGGTTGCGTTTGTCCTGATTTTCGTGGTCTCAGTATTCTGCTTTGTCGTAGTTTTCATCTCCATACCCTCTGAGTGGAAAAAAGCTATTGGTCAGGAAGAGATATTCTCGCTTTTTATCCTATTCCCGATATTTTTTTATTTAATAAGCGTTTGGATAAGGTCTTATGAAAAGCGTTCGATTGAAACCTTGGGATTTGTCAAAGAGGGGCGGTTTTGGAGTTATGTGCGGGGATTTCTTTTCGGCACCGGGACAATGGCACTAACCGTCACTTTGATGATGATAAGCGGAGTCATATCGATTCACGGAGGGCTGCTGCCGCAAGGCATAATCTCGATTTCCGGCATATTCCTCTTGCTACTCGGATTTATCGTTCAAGGCGGAACAGAAGAGGTCTTGACGCGAGGATGGATTTTGCCAGTCGTGGGTGCTCGCTATAAGCCATGGATAGGCATCGCGGTATCGACCCTTTTATTTTCCCTTCTCCATCTGGGAAATATGGGCATCAACATCTTGTCGATCATAAATTTAGCACTTGTCGGTTTTTTTCTGGCGTTTTATTGTCTGCATGAAGGAAATATTTGGGGAGTTTGCGGCTGGCACAGTGCCTGGAATTGGACTCAGGGGAATCTGTTCGGTCTGGAGGTCAGTGGCGTGGATCCGATTGGAGGCAGCCTAATCGATCTGGAAAGCGCGGGACCCCAGTTCCTCAGCGGCGGAGAGTTCGGGCCCGAGGGCAGTGTGATGACGACAATCGCGCTAATCATAGCGATCGCGGTCATTCCATTAATAAAAAATTCAAATAACTTAACATTGTCAGATTAAAGTAAAGGTTAATATGATAAATCGATTAATACGGTTTTTTTTAGAAAATAAGCTGATCGCATTTCTTATTCTTATCGTATGTATCGCCTGGGGGATCATATCCTCGCCGTTTGGCTGGGACACGGGTATTCTACCCAGGGATCCTGTTCCAGTCGACGCCATCCCGAATATTGGCGAGAATCAGCAAATTCTTGTGACCGAGTGGCCTGGTCGGTCGCCTCAGGATATTGAAGACCAGATTTCCTACCCATTGACTACTGCTTTGCTCGGTATATCCGGTGTAAAAACCATCCGTAGCAACTCAATATTTGGATTATCCAACATCTATTTGATTTTCGATGATGACGTGGAGTTCTATTGGAGCAGAACCCGAATCCTTGAGAAATTAAACTCCCTCCCGGTTGGGACAATACCGGAAGGCGTGACGCCTATGCTTGGACCAGACGCCACAGCGTTGGGTCAGATATATTGGTACACGCTTGAAGGACGCGATAAAAATGATAGACCCAATGGGGGTTGGGACCCGCATGAACTCAGAACTATTCAGGATTTTTACGTTAAATATGCGTTGACCTCTGTCAAGGACGTTGCAGAGGTTGCCTCAATTGGCGGGTTTATCAAAGAATATCAGATCGATATCGATCCCTTTGCGATGAAAGCTCACAATGTATCTATCGACCAAATAATGCAGGCTGTCAGAAAAAGCAATCTGGATATCGGAGCGAGAACCATCGAGTTTAATCGCGTCGAATATCTGATAAGGGCATTGGGTTATATTAAAAGTCTGGAGGACATTGAAAAAAGCGTAGTATCAGTCAAAAATAATGTGCCGATCCGATTAAAAGATATATCAAATATTCATTTTGGTCCAGCTACCCGAAGAGGCGGTTTAGATAAAGGCGGAGCTGAGGCTGTCGGAGGTGTAGTGGTTGCCCGATATGGCGCAAATCCATTGGAGGTAATCACGCATCTGAAAGGCAAAATCGC
This sequence comes from Candidatus Cloacimonetes bacterium 4572_55, assembly GCA_002084765.1. Classification (GTDB taxonomy): domain Bacteria; phylum 4572-55; class 4572-55; order 4572-55; family 4572-55; genus 4572-55. The sequence goes on from NBMB01000018.1 coordinate 6,647, forward strand.
TGAAATATCCCCTGGATTGCCCTCTAAAACTTTGGATGACGGCACAATATCAAAGGTCACAATTGTCCCGTTTTATGATCGCACAACGCTTATCAAGGAGACTTTAGGCACATTAGAGGAAGCGTTGACTCTGGAAGTTCTTATTTCGCTTATTGTCGTGCTTATACTTGTTTTTAATCTGCGAGCGTCACTATTAATATCCAGCATATTGCCCATTGGCGTATTAATGACATTTATCGCTATGCGGCGTTTTGGCGTTGACGCAAATATCGTTTCCCTTTCCGGCATTGCAATCGCGATTGGCGTGATGGTTGATGTGGGGATTGTTTTCACTGAAAATATCGTCCGACACATCGATTTACCAGAAAACAAAAACGCGTCGGGCACGAAGTTGTTAGAAATTATTTATGAGGCAAGCGTTGAAGTGGCTCCAGCAGTCATCACCGCCTTAACCACAACAATTGTCAGTTTCCTGCCCATATTTGCAATGGAATCCGCAGAAGGAAAGCTATTTAAGCCTTTGGCGTTTACCAAAACTTTTGCAATGCTTTCGGCATTAGCAATCGGCTTGATAATCATCCCGGGTCTGGCGCATATTATTTTCTCGATAAAAATACGCGGAAAGGCAATTCGACAATATTCATATCTTGTATTGACACTGATTGGGGTTCTGTTTATATTTTTTGGGAAATATATTATTGCACTTGCTTTATTAACTATTGGCATAAGTAATTTTATTTTCAATTATATAAAAAGCAAATCGAAATTTATAAGCTATATAAATATATTCATTATTTTGCTTCTCATTACCCACATTCTATCGATCGAGTGGGCACCTTTAGGCGCGCGACATAATTCGATTATCAACCTTATATTTATCCTATTTATCATCGCTTTGGTTTTGACTCTGTTAGCGTCTATTGTTCATTTCTATTCGAGGATTCTCACCTGGGCGTTGGTAAATAAAGGCGCGTTTTTATCCCTTCCTCTATTTTTTATCCTTTTGGGGCTTATGGCGTGGCAAGGGATCGACAATATATTTATTTTTATGCCCAATAAAATCCGTAACTCCAGAGCATGGCAGACGTTGCATGACATTTTTCCGGGCATTGGCAAAGAGTTTATGCCTGCTCTTGACGAGGGCGCGTTTTTGCTCATGCCAACAACAATGCCTCATTCCGGGATTGAGGAAAATCTTGATGTGATTCGATTGTTGGATAAGAAAGTGAACGCCATTCCCGAAATAAATAATGTTGTCGGAAAGTGGGGGCGCGTCAACTCAGCTTTGGATCCCGCTCCTGTATCAATGTTCGAGAATGTGATCAATTATAAATCAGAATACATTGTGGACGAGGATGGTCATAGAGTTCGATTTAAAACAAATAGCCAGGGCGCGTTTTTTCTAACAGATCACACCGTTTACGATCCGATCTCGCATCCATTTCGATCCATATCAAAAGAAGCACTCATTAAAGACGATAATGGAAAATATTTTCGTCAATGGCGCAAGCATATAAAATCGCCTGACGATATCTGGAAAGAGATTGTCAACCAGACAAATATTCCGGGCCTGACTTCCGCGCCAAAGCTCCAGCCCATAGAGACGCGATTGGTGATGCTCCAGACAGGAATGCGCGCGCCTATGGGTATAAAAATTTTTGGACCCGACCTGGAAACCATTGAAAAAGTCGGCTATCAACTCGAAAATCACCTGAAGCATACCAAAGGCGTCGCGGCTTCATCTGTATTTGCCGACCGCGTCGTTGGGAAGCCATACCTTGAAATTCATATCGACCGTGACGCGATTTCTCGATATGGCTTAACCATTCAGGATTTTCAGCAGTACATCCGCAGTGCTATAGGAGGCGTGCAATTAACGTCCACAGTCGAGGGTCGCAAGCGTTTTCCTGTTCGTGTGCGCTATGCAAGGGAGTATCGGGATAACCCCGAAGACCTGAAAAAAATCCTAATTCCGACCCCAACAGGAGCCCAAGTCCCGATGGAAGAACTCGCAACCATTGAGTACGCCCGCGGTCCCCAGTTAATCAAAAATGAAAATACATTTCTCGTCGGTTATGTGATTTTTGATAAAGAGGATAGCTTCGCCGAGGTGGATGTTGTAGAAAATGCAAAAAAGTATCTGAAAGAAAAAATTGAATCAGCCGATCTCATTATTCCAGCCGGAGTGAGTTATACTTTTACAGGCAACTACGAAAATCAAGTTCGGGCGACAAAAAGATTGATGATTATTGTCCCGATATCCCTGATTATTATATTTATAATTCTCTATTTTCAATTCAGATCAATCATTGCGGCTGGGTTGATTTTTTCCGGGATTTTAGTCGCATTTTCAGGCGGCTTCATTATGCTCTGGCGGGTTGGATTTATTGCCCTGTTTGGGATTGCCACAGACGACGGGGTCTTAATAAGCGCGTATCTCAAACAGATATTCGACACGCGCCAACCAGATTCGATCGACGGGATACACAAACTTATGCTGGAGGCTGGCATAAAGCGCGTGCGACCTGCTATGATGACGACAGCGACAACAATTATTGCTTTGCTGCCTGTTCTTTCCTCGACGGGCAAGGGTTCTGATATTATGATTCCCATGGCAATCCCAATTGTTGGAGGAATGATGATTGCGATTCTTACCATATTTATGGTTCCTGTTTTATACAGCCTGTGGCAAGAAAAAAGGTTATCAAAAAATGAAAAATAATATGAAAATGAAATATATTGTTATTATGATTCTTTTTGCCCTGAACAACGCCGCCTCAAGCCAAGAGATTTTAAATAGATACCTCGAAATCTCGACGGAAAACAATCCGGAGCTAAAAGCCAAGTTTAATGAGTACTTAGCGTCGCTCCAAGCCATACCGCAAGTAGGCGCGCTGCCCGATCCCCAAATTGCGTTTGGATATTTCACTCAGCCTGTAGAAACGCGGATGGGACCGCAACAGTTTAAAATATCATTATCGCAAGCGCTCCCATGGTTTGGAACGATCGGCGCAAAAAAAAATGTTGAGATACATCATGCAAAAGCCACATACGCGTTATTTGAGGAGACGCGATCACGCCTGTTTCTCGATATAAAATCGACATACTTTGATTTATATTTTATTAAAAAAGAAATTAACATCACAAATAGCAATATTCGTATCTCAACAACATCCAAGAACCTTGCGTTGATAGAAATAAGGTCCGGCGCGACATCGGGCGTGAACGCGTTGAGGGCAGAGATGGAGCTTGCTGATTTGGAAAACAATTTGGCTCTGTTAAATGATATGTGGAATGTTCATATCTTGAAATTTAACAACCTGTTACATGTTTCAGAAGGTAGTATTGTCGAAATTCCAGACACGTTATGGACCACAAATTTGCAGTATTCGCGCGCGGCTGCTTTAGACAGTATAAAATCGAATAATCATCAGATTTCAGACCTGAGTCACCGACGTAACGCATTTCATGCAAAAGAGGCGTTGGCGAAAAAGTTAGGAAAACCGCGTTTTTCAATCGGTATGGATTATATTGGAATCGGAAAATCGGATGATAATTCGGGCGGACAGGACGCGGTGCTATTCCCTAAAGTAGGAATAACAATCCCGCTGTATCGAAAAAAATATACTGCTATGGCAGATGAAGCGGTCTATATGCAGCGGGCAATTGACGATCGGAGAATGGATAAAATTAATGAATTGGAAATGATTTTTGAGAAATCTTACAGCGAATATGTGGATGCAGATCGGCGTATTGCATTGTATCAAAAACAGTCCCGCCTGGCAGAAGAAATGATCAAAATACTTGAAGCTGAATATGCTAATGATGGGAAAAATTTTGAGGAAATTCTGCGTATGGAGAAGCAAATTTTAACATATTCTCTTGAGCTTGAAAGCGCGCTGTGTGATAAGCAAACGTCCATTGCATTTATTATGTATTTAATGGGAGAATGAACATTGAGATTAAACTTGAGTCAATATTTTAATAAAAAAACCAATACCCTTATGGGCATTGCACTTGTAATCGGTATGGTTCTTGGGGGCGTCTTATTTAATAATAACGAAAAAAATCTTGCTGCGCGAACTCACTCTGCGAAAAGTAATGAACATCAAATATGGACATGCTCTATGCATCCGCAAATCCGACAAAATAGGTCGGGAAAATGCCCACTCTGCGCAATGGATTTGGTTCTTGTCGCGTCAAGTCAATCCGCGGGCATGGACATGGATCCAAACGAAATCGAGATGACAGAATCAGCTATTAAATTGGCGGATATTCAGACAGTGACGGTGCGGCGCGGAACGCCGATAAAATCGGTCAGAATGTTTGGGAAGGTTCAGGCTAATGAACGAAATATCGCAGAAATTACCGCCCGTTTTGGAGGCAGGATCGAAAAGCTGTCTGTCAACTATACGGGTCAAAATGTAAGAAAAGGGCAAAAGTTGGGGACGGTCTACTCGCCGGATTTGATAGTCGCACAACAGGAATTGCTTGAGGCAGTTAAATATAAAGAGAGCAATCCCGCATTTTATCAAGCCGCGACAAGCAAACTTCAATCCTGGAATTTGTCAGAATCTCAGATTCACGAGATTGAGTATAGCACCCAACCAAAGCTCCAATTTGATATTTTATCGCCGATTTCAGGCGTTGTGGCAAAGCGTCATATTGCTGTTGGCGATTATATTATGGAAGGAACCCGTTTATTTGAAGTTATTGACCTTACTTCTGTTTGGGTTATGTTCGACGCTTATGAAAGCGATTTGCCCTGGATAAAAATCAATGACGAGATCGTTTTTAGGATTCAATCGCGGCCTGGCAAAATTTATACGAGTAAAATTTCTTACATTGACCCTTTTATTCATCCAACAACCAGGATTGCACAAGTTCGGGTTGACGTCCCAAATACCGATTTGGATATCAAGCCGGAAATGTTTGTCAACGGAGTACTTGAGTCCCAGATTTCAGAGAGTTCTAACGCGCTGCTTATACCCAAATCCTCTATTTTATGGACAGGGAAACGGGCAATCGTTTATGTGAAGTCGCCAGACCGTGAGACCCCAACCTTTCTGTGTAAAGAGATCACATTGGGACCCGAAGCCGGCGACTATTATGTGGTTGCCCATGGGTTATCCGAGGGGGAAGAGATCGCTAAAAATGGGGTTTTTAAAATCGATGCGTCCGCTCAATTGGCTGGCAAGAGAAGTATGATGAATCCTGGCACCAATATCGATTCAGCGGATCGTCTTTTCGCTGAGGTAGAGATCGAGGGTAGCTCTGACACAGAGAAAACCCCGACGCCTCAGCCTTCAAATGAGACGTTCAGGGTATCTGGAAGTTGCGGCATGTGCAAGGAGCGTATCGAAAAAGCAGCACTGGGGTTGTCTGGAGTGATCAGTGCTGAGTGGAATGTGGTGCAGCAAATGGTGCAGGTCTCTTTTCATGGCGACCAGATCGACATAAAAAAGATACATGAGGTCATTGCCAGCGTGGGACATGATACAGAGCTGCTGTCCGCTCCGGACGACGTTTATAATAATTTGCATGGATGCTGTAAATACCCAAGATAGAAATAAATATAGATGAAATACTATATTCCCTTCTATTCAATTGTCTGTCTGCTATTCGTTATTATTGCTCCATTTGTATTTACATCCAATTGGGCAAGCTCCAGTAATTTCCCCTCATCGACATATACTTTGCCCATTTGACCCTCCAGCGCGCAGTCAATTGCCAAATTTTCTATAAGCCCGAGCCAAATCAAATCCGTGCATTTATATTGCATTTATCTTGCATTTTGCAATACATCTTGCATTTTGCAATACATCGTACATTTTGTAATAATTTTTTTGTCGCTCATATTTTACGTATAAATCCTATAGCCAACTTTACCTATTCATATTGAATAGGTTATAACATATTTTTATTTTTTCAATTATTTGGCACAATCATTGCGTATGTCTTTATTGCCTAATTGAAAAATTAAATTTTTTTGATTCTTATTCAAAAGGAAGATATTTATGATTCATCTAATCTCAATCAAATTTTGCTTGTCGTTTCCGTAAAAATTTTCCAAGAGCCGATTTAATCAAAGGATATTCAATCCACATATATAGTTATCTCAATAAATACAAGCATGATTTTAAAATAAAGTTCTATTTGCCAAAATGCGTTGAAACGTCTGATTTAAATAAAAAAGTTAAGCAAAGAGAAATTAAATTAAATTTTTTAATTAAAATCTAATTTTATACTTGACAAAAAAAGATAAGTTCTTTATATTTGAAATTCCGTAAGAATAAGCAGTAAATGGAAATACTCTTTTTAAGAAACATATATATCTTGATAATGGCCGTTCGTTTTAGAAACGCAAAACGCCGACTTAAGCGGTAATATTGAACAAATTTTAATGTAACAATGTTTTCTGAGTATTTTCAGAATAAGGAGCTTGAGACCATGAATTATGCAAATTGCTCTTATAAAGAGTTGATTGCTATTATTGAGAAAGAACCGAAGAATACCCAAGCCTTTGACGCCTTCTATGTCTTTTTGGCACCGAATATCTACGTCATAGCTCAAAAAATAATGACCAGCGGAACAAAGATTGATCTCGAAGCAAGTGATTTGATCGGGCATTTGTCTTTGTCCATAGTGCAATTTAGAAAAAACCAGGAGCTTGCTCAACGTTTCCCTACCAAGTCAAAGTTTTTCTCTTTTGCCTTCACCGTGATGAAAAACCTTATGCGGACTCGACTGCGACGAAAATATATGGCAAATTTGGATATTAGCGTCGTTGATCCCGCGGAATATAGCGTCGATGATGCGAATATCGGTTTTGACATTGGATTTGAGGATAAGGACTTGTTAGAAAAGGGGCTGAAAATTCTGGCGAAATTCGGCAAGCGCTACAAACGAAGCGCGGAGATGATCAATGCGCGTTATCTTGAAGATAGAGAATATAGTGAAATCGCCAAGAAGTATAATAAGAGCGAAAATGCAGTGCGCGGGGAAGTTTCCCACGGCATACGCAAACTAAAAAAGATTATCGAGCGGTTGGCTCCCAATGTCGCGTTGGCTTATTAAAATCATGCGTCGTCACGGATCACAGGCTTTTGAACCGCTCAACCGCTTCCAAAAGACGAGCCTCTGGTGCCATCATGGCAATACGGAACCACCCTTCCGCAGATTGCCCCAATCCGACGCCGGGAGTCACGACAACGCCAGTCTTTTCCAGAAGCGTTTTTGTCCAGTTCATAGAGCCGTATCCCTCCGGAACAGGAACCCAGACATAGAGCGTCCCTTTGGGCTTCTCTGTCTCAAATCCTACGGCGCGTAGTCCCTCTACCAAAATGTCCCTGCGTTTTTGATAGATTGCCACCGTTTGTGGAATCAGCTCGTCGGCATGGTGCAGCGCAATGGAGCCCGCCTTCTGGATCGCCAGGCACAAGCCGGTGTCCACATTGCTTTTGACTCGCGTCAAACCCCTGATAATCGAGGCGTTACCGACTGCAAATCCAATCCTCCATCCGGTCATGGAAAATGTTTTTGACAACGAATGAAACTCGATCCCCACCTCAAGCGCGCCAGGAGTCTCCAGAAAACTTGGCGCCTGAATCCCGTCAAAACAAAGCTCGGAATACGCGTTGTCATGCGCTATGATCACATTGTATTTTTTTGCGAACTCGACAACCTCGATAAAAAAATTCTCGGTGGCTAAAGCCGATGTGGGGTTATTTGGGTAATTGATAAACATGATCCTTGCTTTGCGCGCGATTGATTCCGGTATCGCATCCAAATCGACCAAAAAATTATTTTCCCTTTTTAAAGGCATAAAATAAACGTTCCCTCCAGCGAAAACCGTTCCGCTCACATAAGCCGGATAATAGGGATCCGGGGACAGCACATAATCGCCAGGCTCCAAAAAAGCCAATGGGATATGCGCGATTCCCTCCTTTGACCCAAGCAGAGGACAGACCTGATCCACCGGATCCAGGCTGACTCCGAACCGCTTTCCGAACCAATCAATGATCGCCTGGCGGTATTCCATCAATCCAAGAGTGAAGGGATACTTCTGATAGGAACCCGTTGCCAGAGCCTCTTGAGCGGCTCGCACGATAATATCTGGTGTAGAGAGATCCGGGTCTCCCACCCCCAGGTCTATTACATCAACTCCCTTGTCGATCCGCTCATTTTTTAATCGGGTAATCTCCGCGAAAAGATAGGGCGGCAGTTGTCCCAATTTGCTCGAATAGGTAATCGTCATAGACGCCTCCGTTATAATAAACTTTATTGAAAATTAGAAGTATGGTGAGTCTTCCCCTTACCCCACCCCTTTGTTCCATTTTGAAATTAAAGAGGCCATAGACAATCTCCATGACCTGATCATTAGACTAATTTTTGTGGTTTCGAAATATGCCCCTGAGCACTCGTCATCTCCACTCCACTCGCCGGTCGCTACGTCCCTCCGCTCCCGCTCGCTGCGTTTCGACGACTCGCTTAGCTCACAGGCAAGACGAATAACATACCAACTGACTACGGGACGAGAACCAGGCGGAGGCCATTAAAGTGGCGGCCGTGGCCCGGGAAGGTGAAGTAGTCGCGATTCGACGAACGACAATACTGCCCATAGTAATCCCAGCCACCGCCGCGCAAAACCCGGTACGGACTATCCCCGGTTTCCCAGGCTCTGCCATCTGTCGGGGCTCCCTTATAATTCTCATGCCAATCATCCTGGCACCACTCATACACATTGCCGCTCATATCATACAAGCCCAGGTCGTTGGGTTGCTTCTTGCCCACCGGGTGGGTCTTGCTGTCTCTGTGATCATCATACCAGGCATAAGTCCCCAGGCTTGCTTCTGAGCTGGTTCCGGCATATTTGTGCTTGCCACCCCCTTTTTTATAGGAGGCCGCATATTCCCACTCCGCCTCGCTCGGCAGGCGGCCCCCGGCCCAGCGGCAGTAGGCTCGGGCGCCATACCAGGTCACCTCGACCACCGGGTGGTCCCCATAGCCGGATTTGGGGCTGAAGCTGCCACCGCTTTTCTCTATCCGGCAATCGCTGTCAGAAATATCTAACCAGGTGACACTTTTGTCCGAGAGTTCGCCCTCGGTCTGATTGCCTTTTGCGTTCAGGAAGCGGCAAAACTGGGCGTTGGTGATCTCGGTCTGGCTCATGTAAAAAGCACTCAGACTCACTGTTTGGGTCGGCTTTTCGTAATCCTTACCATCGCCAAAGGTGTCGCCCATGGTAAAGCTGCCAGCCGGAACCGGAACCAGTGTCAGGCCGGTTGCCGGATCTGTGTAGGGCTGCCGTATGAACGGTCCCGGCATATCCCATGACATCAGCACAATATCCTTAGACAGCTTCTCATCAGAAATCTGCGGCTGTTGCTCGCAATCTTTCTGCACTGCACTGAATACCGCCTGGTATGCCTCATACAGGGTCAGCTTGCTGTCTTTATTACTATCCGCTTCCCGGCTGTATGTGTCATTCATCAGCACTTGCATCAGGTGGTAGGTAAAGATGCCGTTTTCATAGGCAACCAGCTCCCCGGCTTCCTGGATACCGTCTGCTGAGGTCATGATCACGGTTCCTTTTTTCGCCTTTGCCATCTGCACGATCAGGCCGCGGCTGAGCCCGGTCAATTCTTTGGCATCTATGGCATCGCGGGTGCCTCGTCCGGCCAGCTTGCCGCTATAGCAGGCGTCGGCAATAAAGATGATGTCTCTGGCCTTGATCCCGGCCAGGGCGTCGGTAATCGTCTTTTTGGAAATTGCCACGTCGGAGTTATAGGGCAGGATAGGAGAGTTTGGTTTGCCATGTCCCGCATAAAAGATGTAGACCCGGTCCCCGGGTTTTGCCTTGAGCATCAGCCAGCCGAGGTGATCGTCAATCTTTTCGGAGTAAGCCTCCCGATCTTTCAGGATGCGGTAGTGGCTTTCATCCAGCCCCAGTTTATATCTTAGAAATGTGCTGAACTCAATGGCATCCTTATCAGCCCAGTCCAGGTTCAGGTCGGTCGGGCTATATTCCGAGATGCCGATACATAGACCCCAGGTATTGCCAGGACCGGGCTGGCTCAATACCGGGGGTATGATAGCGAGCAACAGCGCGATGGTGAATAGTGTTGTTTTCATGTCATGTCCTCCTCGTTGTTTTTATTTCAGAGTAAAAAATCCATACATCAGAGTAAAATGATATCATGTAAAGATACAATTTTATCTACAAAAAATAACATCTGATTTTAGTATGAGTCTCTTCATAGTGCAGGCTCCTTGCGTGAGGTCCCTGAGGGCTTTGGAAACCCTCAGGGTCCGGGCTATTTATTTTCCGACGCGATACAGGGAAACAGCCTGGCTGACGCGGGTCTTTTCCTCCACACGCAGCTTGCTGTTCATATCGGACAGGGGCATCTTGCCAAAACTTTTGAAGGGCGTCTGCTTCCAGTCCGCGCTAACCAGGTCGTCAAACTGTTTGGTACTGGCGACTGCCTTAATGATCTCCATGCCATAGGGCTTGCTCATAGTGAACTGGAAATCATCCTTATTGGCAGGGATCGTCACGGTTTGACCAGCCTTGATATGGTTGTCCTGCTGCCACTTGTTGGGAAATATCAGTTGCACCTCCATGTCCGCGCTGACATGATAGAGGCGCAGGTAACAATCCCGTTCCGCCTGAACCGTGACCACCATCTGCTCCCCGTCGTGATAGGAATCCTTATCCGTGGTCAGAGTCAGGTCAAAGTCGTGATAGGTCACGGCCTCGGATTCTGGCTCCTGTTGCGGATCGGGTGTGGTTGGGGTTACGGGAGGCGGATCCTCGACCACGGGAGTGGTGGTGATAGGTGTCTCCAACGATGCGAATACAGGGCGATTGGCATAATTGCCTTCAAGCTGGGGCGACTGGGTGCGACCATCGAAATAGCCGCTGACATAGTCCTCCACCAGCGGAACCAACTGATTCATTAAATATTCAAATGTGACGTGAGCCGTTGCCTGAACCAGAACTTCATACAGAAACACAGTCAACACAGATCCGGCTTTGTGCCGCGAGACAAAGGACAATTGATCTGGCGCGCAGCCGGCAATAAGCACATGGTTCATGTCCGGCAGGCTGAAGTTTGCCTTGTTTTCCACCCTGACACCACGACTGCGGGCTGATGGTCCAAATCCGGCATCCATAGTCTTGGGGATCAACTCCGAGCCGCGGGTGCCGGTGCCTGAGTGGCACGCGTCGAGAATGACGGTCACATTGTCGGTTTTTATTTTAGCCAGCCAAACGCCAAGTTGGTCGTCGGTCAGCCAGGATTTGGGACGCAATCCGCTAAAATCGATCGGAACTAAACTCTCCTCCTCGTCGTCGGATTCGTCGCCGTTAAAGTCGCGCACCCAGGTGCCGTGTCCGCTGTAGTAAAAGACCACCACATCCCCGGACTTAGCCTGGCGGATCAGGTGAGAATGGAATGTCTGACCGATCTTGCTGCGCGTGGCTTGCCCGTCGGTCAATAGCTTCACATTGGCTGCCGGGAAGTCGAAACGTTCGGTCAGCAGCTTTTGCATCAGTTTGGCGTCGTTAACGCAGCCGTTCAGCCGGTTGTTGCCCGAATAGGTGTCGATACCGATCAACAAAGCGTATTTGTCGGCAGAGACCAGAGCCGGAATAAGGGTTAGACAGAATAGAATGATTAAGAAACGTTTCATAATAGCATTTCCATAAGATAAAGGTACGTAAAAGAATAAAAGAAATAAAAATAGCATCGTCAATTATCCGTCAATCACCTCCTTGAATCGGATCAGTTCGACTTATCAGGGCGATATTCATCGCCATGTGCACATCTGCAAAAAACGTGGGGTTTGCCTATTTACTAAAGCACTTTTTACGCATTTAATATAACCGTTAAATCATAGATCGAAAAGGATAATTTATTCCAGTTTATCGATTCGTTTCGCGAATGGGACAGCAAATAGAAATCTCTGCTACAACGCATTCAGATAATAAAAAATCCACCAATCGAAGCCAACAATATAAGGATATGTCTGAAAAGCTCTCTGAATTTAGAAATTAAGTGTTGAATATTTTCATATTTTCTGATAACTTAAGCACTCTAAAATTTTTTCTGTTATGAAACCGCGAATGTATGGCAGCGTAACTCAAAGTAATCAAAAGGAAGGTTGCGATGAAAAAGTCGATCGTTATCATGTTAGTTCTGTTAGGGGTATCTTATTGTCTTCATGCCCTGTCGGTTCCAAAGACAGAAGTCACTCTGGTTATCGACAGCTCGGCAGGAATGGAAGACGAGTTGGAAAGCCTCCAAACCGATTTCCCCAAACTTTTTGCCGAACTGCAAAAGGGAAGTCCGGTTCCGCAAATTCGCTTCGGAGCGACCGCGTATCGAGATCAGGGAGATAGCTGTGTGATCCAATCTTTTAAATTAACCGACGATCCGGAAAAATTTTCTGCGAATCTGAAAGATATCGAAGCCTTTGGCGGAGGCGATACCGAAGAAGATATCGCGGCGGCTTTGCAATCTGCTCTGGATGATATGGATCAAAACGGAGAGCCCAGCTCGGAGCGCATCATCTTTCTGGTCGGCGACGCAGGACCGCATTCCAAATCGAATGACGAGAAGCAGGAATATCAAAAAGTGATCGCCGCGCTTGTTGACGCGGGCGTGATTGTTCACGCGCTGGCTTGCCGAACTATATCCCCACAAGGCGCGACTGCGTTTCAAGAAATTGCAAAAGCTACGGGCGGAAAATTCATCCATCTCGCCTATTGCCAAGAGCTTTCCACAACGGACAAAGAAATCCGGTTTTCTGTGAGCCAAGTGAACAGAAGTCTGATCGTCTCTCCTACCGATCTATGGCGGGAAGGGATAGACGCGTTGCAAGCATCTGGTTTATTTTATCGGAATCCGCCGAAGCCGGGCAGGGGATATGATTCTGGCGAATATGAATTCACAGGAAATGTTCGGGTCGAGAATAATGCCGCTGACATGATTTTGACCTGTTTGAAAACTCGGCTCCAAAGCCACAGCGTGAGGTTTCCACCGCCTTTTGACCACGGCGAAAATGTGGAGATCAAAAATAGCTTTAACGGATCATATAGCGGCGTCACAGAAGCCCGTCGGGAAGCGGTGAAGTCCCAGAGGGAATGGGAAGCTGTCTGGAATGAGATTCATCGGATTCGTATGCCAAAGCCGGAGCTGCCAGAGGTGGATTTTGAGCAAGATATGCTTCTGGTCGCTTTTCTGGGACAACGCAATACTGGGGGACATAATATTCGGATCGTCCGAGCACTGGATACGAAGGAGAGCCGCTATGCGTTGATCAAGGAGACAAAGCCCCAAGGAGGCATGGTGACAATGGCGCTGACTCAGCCGTATCATATTGTGATTGTCCCAAGAACCGATAAACCAGTCAGATTTGTCGCGGACCAATAGGACTATTTTCCGAGATATGGTGAGAAAAACGATCCTGATATATTCTGTTTTCGTCGCTCTCATCGCGTTTATTCCAGACGCCCGCTCGGATCAATCGCTACAAATCGAGGAAGCGGTCAGGCAATTTGTCGATACAATCCTCCGGGATATTCCCGTCAGCCGAACCATTCGACTCGACGAAATCCAATCGACTGAATCTGATCTTCCGGAAACGGAAAATGCTCTAATAGAAAAAATCAGCGGCATATTGGCAATCGCGCTGATTGACGCAGGTTATACTGTGACAAGAGTATATCCAACGGATCACGCAGTCCAAATTTATGGGCGGCTGGATGTCTCCAAAACTGAGGAGAAACGGTCGCTCATTTTAAATTTGACCTTCCAAACAGCCGACCTCACCCGTTCATACTCCTATTCCTTGTTAGAGATCGCTACAACGAAAAATCGCCTCTCGCCAATCCTGTTCGGAGAAATTGCATATCTCGCTGGAGGGGAGATCGAGTCCTTTGATCCGGGCGATGAGCATGCTACCCACACCTCGACCGTGAATGAGCGGGATATCATGCTGGGCGTCAAGGCGGGAGCTCAGAGCCGGGTTCAAGCCACTGCGGCGTTCCGCACCCGTAGCAGTTTTGGTCAAGATCGTATCGAGGTGGAGCGCGCGCATATCCAAGCAGACTTTGATCGAATCTCCTTGCTGAGCGGCATCTATCGATTGCGTCCGGGTCACGGATCCCGATATCTTAACGCCACTGTTCAGCGTCCCTATTGGAAAAAAGGGCTGATATTCGACTCACGCGTGAGCGGACTCCGAGTCCGAATGAATCGCGGCTCCTATTCGCTGGAGGGGCAGATCGCTACGAATCGGAACCCATCAGCAGTCGCCGCGCTGCGCCCCAGAATTTGCACGGATAAAGTCGATCTGTCGCTGATCGCTCTCTATGTCAATCGGGACGACCAGTATAACGACACCGCGTATCTGATCGGCTCGGAAGCGACTTATCGGCATGACCCGTCGCTTTTTTTTTATGCCGCGGGAAGCCATTGCCATTACCATGGAAAGGGCGTGAATATCGAGCGGGAGATCGACATTCTTTTCTCGGAATATGACTGGAATTTGACCCGATCTGCGCGGTGGAGGATTCACGGCGCGTATCTCGCTATCATCGAGCGATTCTCGGCAGAAAGCCCGCTTGATGGAAATTCCCGACTCGATCAGACATTTTTTCAGGCAATTGAGTTTCTCGCAAATAAATCGGTTACAGTGGCTCTCGATTATGAGCGATTCGATATAGGCGATTTTTATCAAACCGACGTCACGGCAAGAATCTGCCTCCATCCCGATCCAAACGGCTCTCTTATCGGAATTCCTTATGGAAAAATCATACTGCGAGCTCGCGCGATTTTCCCAGAAATCGGACGAAAAACCCTCTTCTTCGGAGTGGAAGGACAGACTTTTTTTTGAATATGAAAACAGCTTTGCTTATCACGATATGTTTCTTGTTCCACTGCTCTGAACTCACTGATACGGGTCCGGCTGGGGACGCGCGCATTATCTTGACGTTCGACGACGCGCATAAAAGCATCTACACCAAAGCCTTTCCGATCATGCAGAGCCGTGGTTTTGTCGGGGTCAATTATGTTCCCACGGGTTTTATTGGATCGCCCAACTCTCTGAATACCGAAGAGTTGCGCCGTATGGAGGAGTCGGGTTGGGAGACTGGGGGTCATACTGTGAGTCACCCAAATTTGACAGCGATCCCTATCGAAGAGGCAGAACGGGAAATTCTGGAGGGACAAAATTTTCTGCGCAAAAACGACTTAAGTTGCCGGACATTTGCCCTGCCTTCAGGTCATGCCAACGAGCAGGTCATGGCGATTATTAAAGAACATTTCGAAAGCTGTCGGGGAAGCGAGGATTTCAAGATGAAATGCCCTAACGGATATTCCGATTCTCTTGATCCATATAGCTTGGGATATTATTTTGTCAACCATACCACCTCTGTCGATGATATCAAATCTCGAATTTTGCGGGGAATTGTCAACCAAGAGTGTCTGATCATTATCGGCTTTCATAAGATTATTGCTGATAAAGAGGGCGTGGTCGGAGCAATTACACCCTCCGAATTTCGTGAATTGCTGGAGTTTATTGAGAATAGGGGGCTCAAAACGATAACCATTTCAGATGCTTTCTGAGTTTTTACCAATCTAAAAATGAGATACAAATCCATAAAATAATGAATTTTTTGTTAGCAATTTTCTGTTTTATGCGTTATTATTTGACTTTATGGCATTATAATGGGTATACTGGACTAAAAAATTTGGACAATTACTACTACAAAAACGAATTTGGAGCGCGTTGACGCCATGACCGATGAGATGATTGATACATCGGACATCCCACCATTAACTGAGGATTTCTTCTCCACAGCAAAGTGGCGGATGCCTAAATCGAAAGTGAAAATCGAGTTAGAAATTGAGCCCGAAGTTCTCGAATGGTTCAAAGCTCAGGGTGCTGATTGGAAGCATCAATTAACTGCTGCGGTTCGGATTTATGCGCATGCTCATAAAGTTGCATGACGAACTAAAAAATCGTTTTAGGCGATCCGCTCCGCTCTGTGTTCGCTTTCATGTATATAATGAACTGGAAAATTCGGACAATTCTATGGCGTGCATTCAAAAATATTTACGGCTAAGCGGAGTCCACCATATATAACTTGATTCCTTTGTGATTCTAAAAAGCAGGAGAATAATTTAATGTCTGATCCGAGCCAATACAATTATTATTTTGAAAATGGCGATCTTGGGGACGATACCCTCATCGTTATCGACCTGGTCGGCGAGGAATTCATCTCTCAGCCATTTCGTTTTGTGATCAACCTGAATTCAGAGGACTCCGAGATCGATTTCATAGACGTGGTGAATCAACCCGCGACCTTGATTATGATGCGCGGGGGCGAGCCTGTCAAAATTCACGGCCTGGTCGCAAATTTTCAGCAGCATGGTCGCAACGAGGATTGGACAGCCTATCGCGCTACGCTTGTTCCTCGAATCTGGCGTTTGTCGCTCTATTTCCAAAGCCGTATCTATCAGAATCTGAACGTGGAGGAAGTGATCGTCAAAGTTTTAGAGAACGCTGGATTCTCTTCTGGGACAGATTTCCGCATTTCCCTTTCAGAGAGCTATTCCCCGAGTGAATATTGCGTCCAGTATCAAGAGACCGACCTGAGTTTTATCAGCCGCTTGATGGAGCACGAGGGGATCCATTATTATTTTGAACATGAAGAAGACCGAGATGTGATGGTGATTACGGATCAGGCTGCAGAAAATCCGTTGATAGAAGACGAAAGCTCGATACCGTATAATTTGGGGCGAGGCATGTCTCCCGGCGAACCGGAATCGGTGCAGGAATTCATTTGTCAAGAGCAGTTGGTCGCCGGCAAAGTGGCACTGAAAGACTACAATTATCGAACCCCAGAAGTGACGCTTTTTTCCGAAGAAGAACTGGATAGCGATATCCCTATGCCAGGTCTTCATTATGAATATGGACATCACTACAAAACTCAGGGCGAAGGGGATCGTCTCGCAATAGTGCGGATGGAAGAGATTGGCTGCAAACAGCGTATTATGATTGGCAATACCACATGTCAAGGATTGCGCGCTGGTTATAAATTTGATCTGAGAAATCACTATCGGGGCGATTTAAACCGCACTTATCTAATTACTAAGGTGACGCATAAAGGTTCTCAAGGCGGGGCGTTTCGCAATACCCTGGGGAATACGGAAGGCTTTACGTATTACAATGATGTGACCTGCATCCCGGCGGATACTCCCTATCGTCCCCCGCGCCTGACGCCAAAGCCCAAAGTCAATGGAATTATGACGGCTAAAAATGAGACTGCCGGCGGTGATTATTCCCATATCGACGAGCAGGGACGGTATAAGACCAAAATGTTTTTTGACCTCGAGGAGTTGGACCCAGCGAGCCACACCCGACCCATCCGGATGGCGCAACCGTATAGCGGACCCGACTATGGCATGCACTTCCCCAACCACGCCGAGACCGAGATGGTCTGGGCTTGCGTGAATGGCGATCCTGACCGACCGTTGGCACTGTCGACTGTGCCGAATCCGTCGAATACCTCGCCTTCCTTGGCAGCGAATAATTTCCAAAATATTCTTCGTTCTATGCGGCAAAATGAGCTTCGATTCGACGATACGATCGGCGATGAAGAGGTCTATATAAACGCTACTTACGATACCCGGATCAATACGAATCATGATAAAGACCAAACCACTGGAAATAATGAAACCTTGTCTATCGGGAATGACCGGACTAAAGATGTGGGACATGACGAGAACTCGAGCATTGGGCATGATCGTAATAAATCGGTCGGAAATAACCAAAGTGAGCGGGTCGGGAAAAATAAATCCATCAATGTCGGGGACCACCACAGCGAAAATATCGGTAAAAATAAGCGGTTAGATGTCGGTAAAGACCATTCTGAGTCGATCGGTAAAAATATGAATATCACCATCGGCAGCAACCTGATTGAGCGAATCCAATCCAATAATAAGCAGACCGTGGGCAAGAACCAGGTCATTAAAATCGGTGAAAATCAGGAAGTCGAAATCGGCAAGGACCATTTGCTGAAAATCCTGGAAAATTCGGAGATCGAAATCGGCAAGGATCTGGAGGAGAAGGTCAAGGGAAAATATACCGAAAATGTGACTAAAGAGTATGAGCTGTCAGCAAAAAAGATAAAATTGCTGGCTGATGATGAAATCGAGATCGTGACCGGAATGAGCAAGATCTTGATGAAAAAGAATGGCGATATCAAAATTACCGGTAAGAAAATCGAAATTCAGGGTACGCAATCCATTAAGCTCAACGCCATGAAGGTCACATCGGAAGCCTCGATGAAGAACCTGACCAAAGGCACAATGGTTAATGTGGAGGCTTCGGGGATTAACACCATTAAAGGTGCTTTGGTGAAAATCAACTAATTACACGTAAAATCACAAGGGAAAATCTTGTGAATTCGACCAATTTTTCTATTTTAAAGGAGTTTCCGTGGGCTTACCCGCCGCTCGTGTAACAGACATGCACACCTGTCCGATGATCAACCCAGGACCTGTCCCCCATGTGGGCGGACCGATCCTGCCGCCTGGTTGCCCGACAGTGTTGATCGGCAATTTGCCAGCAGCCCGTATGGGCGATATGGCGACATGCGTCGGTCCCCCGGACGTGATTGCCCGGGGCGCAGTCAATGTGCTCATCGGCGGCAAACCGGCTGCCCGCATGACCGATAATACCGCTCATGGAGGGATAATTGTCGGGGGCTTCCCCACGGTGCTGATTGGCATGGCGTCAGCTCAGGCGCAGGCTTTTCAAAATGCGTCAAAGGCGGCCCGTCCTTTTTGCGAACCCTGACTGCACACACCGCCCCACGGTGTGGAGCCTTCACCCCAATCGGAAGCTTTAAAGCACGCGGCTGAACTCGGATTGCCTTCTTGCGAAATGTGCAACCCGGAACAAACCGCCCAAAGTTCTGTGCTGCAGCCAACCACTTCGCCGGAAGATCTGGCACCGTCTGATCAGGCCGAAACGCTGAGGAACGCTGCTGAAGCGGGTCAACCTTTTTGTGAGGATTGCTCCGCGCCGACTAAAGCCATGAGCACGAGCGATAAAATTGTGGCGGGTTTGGCGGCAATTGGTTCTCTGAGCGCGGCGGCTTATTTTGGCGGTAAAACAGATGCTGCGCTTCAGATTCTTGATTTGTATGGCAAAATACCCGGTAGGGATCTTTCACTATTACAAAAAATAGGAGCTCAAGAGATCATAAATTTACCCAAATTGGTAACAAATCTGAAGGGTTTGCATCAAATGAGTGTTACTTATGGTAAAACCGGCTATTTCAACATTGCTAAGAATAATTTATTTAACATGCCACCTGGTCGCTATAATCCATCTACCTTAGCGACTCGCTTTCAATTTGCAACGACCGCAGGTCGTAGAATATTGGGACAGGCTGGCGCATTGGGTGCCGCGCTTGAGGTTGGAGGGGAAATTTTTGAATACGCGATCGATCCGGATAAGGATTTTTTATCAGCAGAATTTGCTGAGGGTGCTGGTAAAGCGACCGTCAAGGGTGGATTGAAGGGAGCAACCGGAGCCATTATTATCGGTAAATCAACTGCAATCGGTGCTGCAATCGGTGCGCCTTTTTTTGGAGCTGGCGCAGTTGTGGGAGGAGCAGTCGGATTTGTTGTTGGCGTTGGGCTTTCAGTTGGAGCTGGAGACATTATTGATCGAGCAGTCGATGCGACTTGGGAGAAAGCAAAGGAATATGGCCCGAAAGTTTGGAATGCCAGTGTCGATAAAGCCAAAGATATAGGAAACGCTATTGGCGACGGCACCCAAAAAGCCTGGGATGGCGCAAAAAAGACTGGTGAATTTATCAAAAGCGGATTTGGATTATTTTAAAAGGATTTTCGAATATGACACCTGTTTCAGATTTAAAAAACCTGGTTGAGCAAGACCCGGAAAATTGTGATTTGCTTTTCCAATTGGGCCTTGCATACGAAAACGAATCACGGTATGACGAAGCTGCAACGCTATACAATCGGGTTATACAACTCAATTCTGAACACCATGAGGCCCATTTTCGCCTGGGGAATTTATTTTTTATAAACGGCGATGATGACAAGGCGCACTCCTTGCTACATCGAGCAGTTACAATGGAGCCGCAAAATGGATTGTACTGGAATAATCTGGGGTATGTCTACTACCGCCAGGGAGATCTGGATAAGTCATTAGCCTGCTTTGAGGCTGCCCATCAAGCCAACCCTGAATTAGAAGAAGTGCAAGTCATGATTGCCCGCTTACGTTTTGAAACGCAAGATTTTGATGGGGCATTGAAAAAAACAAATGAAATCAAGAATTTAGACTCCATTTATCCCGATGTTATTCTCACGCGAGGCAGTGTTTTTCTCGCACAGCAAGAATTCAAAAAAACGGAGTCGGAATTCAATCGGGCAGTGAAATTATTTCCGGAGAATCCCGGTGTTCTGTCAACAGCAGGTAATTTTGCTATTATTCAAAACGATAAAAAGACTGCCAGGCTTCATTTTGATAAAGCACTGTCTATTGATCCAAATCATTATGAAAGTCTGATTGGTCAGGGGAATCTGGCTCTAAGGAATCAAAATTATCCGCAGGCAAAACAAAAATTCAATTATGCCATGCAAATCGATGATTCCCGTTATGAGGCGTACCATGGCTTAAGCACGGTTGCTTATAGTCAGGATGATCCGGTTGGTCTTGAAAAATGGACTGAATCCGGCATTGAACGAGCACCGCAACATCCGGATTTACGCTATTATCGAGGGCTTTGTTTAGAAAGGAAGGGCGATATAAAAAATGCCAGAATCAGCTTTTTGGATGCGCTAGCCCTGAATCCTTTTCATTTTCAATCCCATTTTGAATTAGCCACAATCTACCAGGTTCACATGAACGATACCAGGCAGTGCAAAGGCCATCTGAAAAAGGTCACTCAAATTGCACCGGAAACAAAAACGGCAAAAGTCGCGCAAGAAATGTTGGATAAACTGGAAAAATCTTAGCGCAAAGACAAAGGTTTTTCATGGCCGTAATCCAAAACATTGGAAAATTTAGTAGGTGATATATGACGCAAAGTAACGATGAAAAAAAGCAAATTACCCAAAACCTGGTCCAAATGCTAAGAGAAGTTCCGGAACCTCTCTACGTAATTTTAGACGCGGCTCGTGATGAGAAGGTTTTGCAAACGCTATACAATTGCGAGGATCAGTTTCAATCGCTGTACGAAGGCGAAAAGGGGCTGGAGTTGGCTGAAGTCGCCCCATACTTAGTGAGTTTGCCTAAAGGCTCAAAATATCTGGATCCGCTCATCGAATTGGGATGGGGCAATAGCTGGGGAATCTTTTTCACCTGCAAGGAATCATTTAAAGACGCCCGCCGCCATCTGCGCCGATTTCTTATGGTCAAAAACGAAGAAGGCAAACGGCTCTACTTCCGATATTATGATCCGCGGGTGCTGCGGGTATTTTTGCCCACCTGCACCCCACAGGAAATCACAGATTTTTTTGGCCCCATCAGCACCTATATCATGGAAGCCAAGCAGCCGGAAACTTTGCTGATGTTTACCGACTCCGGGCGCGGCGTCAAGCAGAATGAATATCCACTTCTGCACCGCCGCCGCTCTCGAGGACGCTAATTTACGATGAACAGCCCGGAAATAAAAGCCTTTATCCGTGAAAACGGCGGTTTGTTTTGGTCGATGCAGGAAGCTGAGAAAGAAAATATCCCAGAAAGTTTCTTAGTCGAGACGATATTGAATTACGGCGACGAAAAGGAAATTCGAAGGCTATTTGAGTTGCTCGGTATAGAGAGAGTTGCGGATATTTTCTCGCAGCAAATATCACGTAAACGCAAAAACTATCGCCCTAAAACTATTCATTTCTTTAAATTATATTTTAAAAAAAATGCACAAAGAAATCCTGATCAAAAAACAAATTGAACTACTCCCGCTTATTAAACTATTTAAGAAAGATTTTTACTTAGTTGGCGGAACAGCTATCGGCTTGCAGATTGGTCATCGTCGATCAATCGACTTTGATCTGTTCAATACTAAGAAGCTGCGTAGGAAACACCTTGTCAATAAAATCGAAAAACAGGGTTATACGATTGACAAAATTATTTATGGCGACATCGATGAATTGACAATGAGAATCAATTCGGTAAAGATCACATTTTTCAATTTTCCGTATCGGATCATCCCCGATATTGACCTGGAAGACATTATCGAGATGCCGACACTGCTGGATTTATCGGCCATGAAGGTTTATGCCCTCGGATTTCGATCTAAATGGAAAGATTATGTCGATATGTATTTTATTTTGAGAGATCATTACCCCTTAAATACAATTATTACCCGAACCCGGGAAATTTTTGGCAACGCATTCAATGCAAAACTGCTTCGTGAACAACTGTGCTATTTCGATGATATCGATTATAGAGAACCTGTCGTATATATGGGCCCGGGACCCACTGATCGAGAAATCAAAGATTTCTTGTGCGATGCCGCTGTGACGCCATTTTAGAATCCAGTCACAAGGCGCATCGAGATAAATAAAAATTTCCATGTCCCCTGTGGAGCTGCGCCTAAAAATAAAAGGCAAGACATGTTAAAAATACGCAAGGAACAGATGCAAGTAATGGGTAATCAAGCCCAGAACGACTACGAAGAACGCCTGACCGACTTTCTGATCGAGGAATCTCCTGAGGCTGGCGAGGAACCGCGCCCGGAAAAAGATGATATGACGCAGCTTGGTGATAAGAAAGATAAGTAACACCGACTTGGAGCGAGGATGAGAGGTGCTTGGGCGACTTATGATAGATAATAATTATTGCAGATTTCCGGAATAAAGGAGTTGGGCTATGCTTAAAAATCCGCTCGATAAGAACAAAAACGGCTATAACAAACCGGTTCAGCGGACAGATCACCCTCATATCGTTAAAGTCGAGGGCGTGTTCGGCGGGAGAGCGATTATCGAGGGCACGAGCCTGGGCGTATCGACATTGGTTCAATGCTATAAGGCAGAGGAAACCTTTGACGACATTTTGTTTAGCTACCCCCAGAGATTACTATTGGCGAACTTTTCGACGCCTTAGCTTATTATTACGGGCATAAGGAAGAGATTGACTCCTATTTGAAGAAAAATACCGAGGAATATTGGCGTCCAATTACAGAGGAGCTTAATCGGCGTGCGAAAGCTAAAGGTTTATCTAAATGAGAACATCAGTTGGCATATTGCTCAAAATCTGCGGCAGAAGGGTTATGAAAAAGCAGGGATATGCCAAACACAGGGCTGACAGATTGATTTGGATTGGAGGATGTGATGTTGGTGATTCGTAAGCAACAGATGGATGCGCTTTCTCAGGTCGTGATGGATACGTTTGAGGACCGGATGGTCGCGCATTTATATGATACATTTCCTGAAAAGTGTGCGGAAATGGGTGAATCATCTGTTCGTGAAGATATACAATATGGAGTCCAACGGTCGGCACAGTACGGTATTGAAGCAGAGCGGGATGTTTGCCGCTATATCGATGTCATGTTTGTGCTTGGTCGTGACTTCGATAATGACCCTTCTTTACCCAAAATCAGAGCAATATTAATTGACCAAAATATTAAATATGCCCGAACGAGAATGGATACTATTTTTGAATTGATTGTTGAGGATGATGCCAATGAGTCAAAGTAATGAAAACACTCAAAGCCTACAGGGATTTAGCATTGCGCCTGTAGGCTCCACCAGAGAACCGTGCACGAATGATTGCTCCATTAAAGAACTTGAGGTAAAATGTGAGCATAAGGATCGTACGCCAAAGAAAAATGGAAAAAAAGAACTGCATATCGTTGCTGATACCGATAAAGAAATGTCTGCAAAAATTAGCAATGATGGGGTTGAAATTAAAGGTGAAGACGGCAGTCTGGAAATAGGTCCGGATAAAATAGCAGCAGAAATGGGAGATACGGGTTTCGAATTATCAAAAGATAGTTTATCGATTAAAGCGAGCGATGGTTTTGAAATGGATACGAGTGGCGCGGACGCTGATGTCGGTGACTTGGAAGCTGCCCGGCAGGCCTACAATGACCCAAATGCTGACCAACAGGCAGCCGAAGTACAAAAAGAAGAAGAAGAAGATGAAAAAAAGAAGCTGTCTTTGGGCGATTGGGGCATTGAAGTTAAGAAAAAGTATGCTGGCGATGATAAAGTAAAGGCAAAAGTTACCACATATACGGGAGAAGGTCCCAAACAAGCTTGTTGCGTGACAGAAGGCGAGTCCGGATCAAATTGGAAAGATGCTGGGGAATTTGTTGAATTTGAAATCCTCGCGCCTGAGCCAAAAGGTGATTTAATAGATCCGGATGAATTTTGGCCCATGAAAGCTGAGCCGGATCGATATGAAATTATTGGACGAGGTTGTGATGATATTCAAAAGCGTGTTTTAATTCTGAATTTCCCCAGCCAACAGCATTCAATCGAAGTATCCCTGGAAATTATCTCAGCTGTCGTTGAAAAGATCAATAAGGGATTTAAGCAATGGGGGAAAAAGTTTTTTGCCGCCTCCCCTGCTGAAATGTCGTTAAAGCTGAAAGGACCTCAAGGTGAAATAAAAGCTGAATGGGGTTGGAAAGAAAAAGAAAAGGATTATCTGGCGTATTTCGAGGTTCTGCCAAGTGTTGCTCTTAAACCTCTCATTGGCTTTGAAATTGAGCTTACCTTGAGTGTGTTGGCAGTAGCCGGAACAGCTTTTGCCATCCCACCAGCAATAACAAAATTCCTTGGAAAACATCTGGCTGATATTCTGCTTTCTGTGTATGGTGGTATTGAAGGGAATATTGAAATTTCGTTGTCCTATAAACGCTATTATTCCGGAGAAGAAGATGTTTCCGGTAATTTCACCCCTTCCATAACAGGAACAATCGGTTTAAAAATAACCGGGAGAATCGGTAGTGATTATATTCTTTCCGGCTCAATAACAGGGAGTGGCGAAGCTAAGGCAACAATTCAATTTAAGTTTGAAATCAAGAGCGAAGGTTTTTTTGGCGAACCCTCTGCAAAATTAGATTCAGTCGAATTTAAAGTCGTTCTCAAATGGCGAGCTTTTAAAATATTTGGCGGTAAGACAAAAGAACGTAAATGGACGCCATGGAAAAATGTAAGTCTTTATCAAGGTAACGAAATCAAATTCTTTCCAAAAGATAAGGGCAGCGGTTCGGGTCACTAAAAGTAAAAAAGGAGACTTTATCTATATGGTCGATTATTACTATATAAGCGTTATTTCAATTGGGTTTGGCCTTCAAATTCGAATAAATGATATTCCCATCATCTCTGATTTAACCGGGGAAGGGATTACCACCGATGAGCCGATCAACAGATGGATCAAGCCGGGCGAGAATAAGTTGTCAATTCGTTTGGAGCCGCCCGCCATATTACCGGAAAATATCAGCAAACCCAAACTCGAGGTAAAAGCATTCATCGCTGATCCCGCCTCTGAGGCTCCCAAGCCTGGACAAATGTTGCGCGACTTCACATGGCCTGACCCGGATATACCGGTTGGAGAGATCACCTATCCGTACACACACACAGCGGATTTTCCTGGTGGTTCCTCTCCATCGGTAAAGCTCTGGGATGAAGCCGAAACCCTTTCCGGTTTAACCGATCATGATCACAAAAACATCCTTCATCTTATTAACCAATTACGACAAGCACTTATCAACAGGCAGACCTCTGACGCATTCTCTTACCTGGAGTATCGTTATGCGGAGGAAGCCCGATCAGAAGGAAAAACGCTTCAACGACTGCGGGATGTCGTTATCGAACAGTACGATTGGATGTATAGTATGGGAGACATAACGATTGATCCACTGGTTGATGAAAATGCATCTTTTGAATTGGTTGGAAATAATCAAGTCGTTTTTGTGGAGCAGAAGCCGAATCTTTCTGCACTACATATTTACCAGCCTGACTCGGATTTGTTATTTGGTATCCCGGTATTCTTATCGAAAATTAAGGGTCAATGGACAATTGTCGGTTAAGCGAAAATGGAGATAAGCCATGCATACCATCCGAAACCAACAAATAGACACCTTAAGACAAGTCCCGCTGGACGTCTTTGAAGAGCGCATGGTTAAGCATCTGTATGAGCATTTTCCGCAACGTAGCCAAAAACTGGGTCAACGTAAGGTTCGGGAAGATATCCGTTATAGTATGGAACGGGCGAAGATATATGGCATTGTGACCGAGCGGGATGTATGCAAATATTTAAATATTGTGTTTGCCTTCCATCGCGATTTTGATACCGATCCGGAATTACCCTGGGCTGGCGAGATTTTAAATAACGAAGAACTGTTTAGCGGCAAATTAAAGGTTGACTGTTTGCACGAAACTGCCTTAAAATACGTAGATGAATAGAACGCCGATGAGGTAAAAATGAGCTTACATGACGCAGGAAAGAGTGCCGACCAAAATTTTAGCAGCAACAACGAGGTTGGCCGACCTGATCGCACCTTGCCCTCACAGTACCTGGATAGAGATTGAATTGGTGGGTGAAAATGACCAGCCCGTAGCCAACGAGCGTTACTGCATTACCCTGCCCGACGGCAGCACTAACGAGGGTGCTACTAACGCCGAAGGTTTAGCCCGGGTGCAGGGCTTTGACCTCGGCGACTGCCAGATTACTTTCCCCGAGTTGGACAAGGAAATGTGGGAAAAGATTTAGCCACGAATGGCACAAATGAACACGAATAGGATTTTAAGAACTTAAAACCAAAAAAGCATTCGTACCCATTCGTGTCATTCGAGTCTAAAAACAAGGAGTTTAATTAATGGCGACATATACGGTAAGACAGGGAGACTGCCTGTCTAGCATTGGTAAAAAGTTTGGCCTGAAATGGCAGGCCATTTACGACCACCCTGACAACGCCGACTTTAAGCAGAAACGCCCCAACCCCAACATTATTTATCCCGGTGATGAGTTGTTTATACCGGATATAGAGGAAAAGGTGGAAACGGGTGCGCCTGAAAATAGACACCGTTTTAGGGTATGGGAGCAAACAGCGAAGTTACGTTTGCGTTTACAAATGAACGGCTACCCCAGGAAAAATGAGCCATTCAAACTGGAAATTGCTAATACCGAGCCGATTGAAGGAATGACTGATGGTGATGGAATGTTGGAGACAACCATTCCGGTGAATACTAAAAAAGCAAAGCTGATTGTTGGCAAAAGTAGCGATGAATTTATGTTGAATACTAGCCATCTTGATCCCATAGATGAGATTAGCGGGATACAGGCCCGGTTGAACAATCTTGGTTTTGATAGAGGGCCGGTAGATGACAAGTTTGGACCAATTACAAAACGGGCAGTCAAGGCTTTTCAGAGAAAATTTGAATTAACTGTGGATGGTAATCCAGGGCCTATAACCCAAAAAAAGTTGAAGAGAATCTACAGCACAGAAGAGTAAACACCTTCCCTAAACCGAGAAAGGATATAACTAATGGATAACGTCGAATATAATGTTGCAACCAATATTGATAATACATTGAATATTCCAAAAAAGTATTATGCTGATTTGCATTGCCATCCAATTTTAACGCCTTTTCATAAAAAACATGTTTCATGGGATAACGAACTTAAAAGCCCTAATTTATGGCAAAAAAAAATGGTTGACAATCCCCAGGATAGGGACAAGAGAATTGAAGATAAAACTACGCTTGCACCTTATACCAAGTCTGATTTTCCAAAGCTTGCCAAGGGAAGAGTGAGAGTGATTTTTGCCTCCCTTACCCCTATAGAATATGGATTTATGGCTAATCCTCTACTGACTAATGTCGTAAAAGCGTATCCGATGACAAAAATTAAAGAAATGATAAGCTCGGAACATGATTATTTTAAATATCTGGAAAAAGAGTATAGTTTTTTAAAAGATCATCAAAGTGATAAATCAGACAAAATTGACGGGAAAACATTCAAATATCAACTAGTCAAGAATTACAGCGAACTCAAAAATTTGATCAACATCGACGATGAATATAAATTAAAACCGTGTGCCACAGACGAATGCAAAATCGCCGTTGTATTGACCGTTGAAGGAGGTCATGCGCTTGGATGTGGTCAAAAAAATACTATTTTTTATGAAATAACGGATTATCTTTTGAAAAAATATCCAGAATTTTCTAAAGAAAAATTTAAAAAAGTACCAAAAAAAGCAAAAGAAATATTCGATTATCTCGAAGATTGTGGATACAAACTAACTGAAAAACGAAAGCAAAAAATTTTAAAACGTGCTAAAAAAAATTGTTCTAAAGATTTTTCAGAATGTGACAAGAATTTATTGGAAAATCTTAAAGACAATATTAAAAAATTAAAGAAATGGGATTATTGCCCTTTCATCATTACATTTGCCCATCACTTTTGGAACCAATTGTGCGGCCATTCAATAACTGTTCCGTCAGTTGCTTTAGGAGTGAATGAGGAATTTACAAAATTTGGTAAAGACGTAATTAGAATTTTACTTGACAATACAAAAAATAAAGTTTTAGGAATGAATGAAGAATTTACAAAACTTGGTAAAGACGTAGTTAGAATTTTACTTGACAATACAAATGATAAAAGAATACGAATTATAGATATTACCAAAGCACTACGAAAAAATCAAGTTTTAGGAATGAATGAAGGATTTACAAAACTTGGTAAAGACATAATTAAAATTTTACTTGACAATACAAATGGTAAAAGAATATTAATTGACACCAGACATATGAGCATCAAAGCAAGAGCATGGTACTATACCTATCTTGGGTTTATGACTAAAGAGGAGTACAAAGAGTGTTCCGGGGATGAATACAAAAATGAAATTAGGTTTGATCGTCTACCTATAATTTCCAGCCATAGTGCGGTTAATGGGATTGAGACGATGAAAAAGTCGATAGAAGAAAATAAATCACACGATGAAGCCATTAAAAAATATGATAAGAGTACTACATTTAACAATTGGGACGTGAACCTTTCCGATCAAGAAATAATAATTATTTACAAATCAGAAGGATTGATTGGACTTGGTTTCGATCAAAGAGTTTCCGGAGGGAAGGGGGGAGGAAAAAATAGAATTAATCGGATAGCTAATAATATCCTGTATATTGCCGAGGTTGCTTCTAAAGCGGATTTTAGCGAATGTTGGAACTGCATTACAATCGGAACTGACTATGATGGCAATATAAACCCCATAAATGATTTCCGTACGGCTGAAAAATTTACGGGTCTGGAGAAAAGTTTAAAGAGTGAGCTTGAGTCCAGGAATGAATATCACAGATTATTAAACGATAATAGTTCGGAGGAGGTAGTAGATCGAATTATGTATCGAAATGCAATGGAATTCCTAAAAAAAAATTTCAAGTAGGAAATAAATTGGGCTCTCATCAAATACCTCAAAACTGGCACATAACAACAGTAGCCAAATGAAACTCAAATGTCAAATTTTCTATCCATTCCTCTTCACAATGATGCTATTGACCTTAGCCTGTCAACATCTCAAAACGCTTCGTCAACGGGACAAAGAATTGGTCAAAGGGTGGTCACAACGTGGGGACTGAACCGCAT
Organism: Candidatus Cloacimonetes bacterium 4572_55; assembly: GCA_002084765.1. Lineage (GTDB taxonomy): Bacteria > 4572-55 > 4572-55 > 4572-55 > 4572-55 > 4572-55. Next base: position 36,296 of record NBMB01000018.1, read on the forward strand.
GTTTCAGCAGGGTCTCATCGCACAAACAGCCGCCTATCTCTGAAGGCTTAAAAAAAATCCGCTGATGGCAAAAAATAGGTTTTAAATAATGAACATAAACAACCCAACCCCATTGCTCCATAAAATAATGATCACTCCGGAATCGGGAGACAGACCGGGGTTGCACATTATCCTCAAAGCGACGTTCGCTATTCCGAAAAGGGCTGGGGAACAGATCGAATTTGCGCATCCCGACGGGCGTAAGACTACCATACCGGATCATGGCAATAAAGATGTCCCGCATGGTTTGATGCTCAAGATCATTCGGGAAGACCTTGAAATGAGCATAGATGATTTTTTCGATTTTGATTATCAATCAGCGCAAATCCAAATCTGGAGCATATCTTTATGTCATTTGGTTTTAAAGTAGAACGCAAGGGGATTGCATAAATTTTTCTCCGCGCCTCAGTATCTTTGCGCTCAAACTTCTGCCTGGTTCCACTTAGTCTGAATTAGTAAAAAGGAAAAAGAATGACCGAAACCGAACTCAAACGCATCATCGCTCATGGCGAAAACTCCGGGGTGGAATTTAAATCCGACAAGATAAAACCGGCTGATTTGACCAAAGAAATTGTCGCTTTTTGCAACCTGCAGGGCGGGCTGATCCTGCTCGGCGTGGCCGACGACGGCGAGATTGAAGGCCTGACCCGTCCCGATTGCGAAGAGTGGGTGATGAATATCTGCCGGGAGGGCTGTGTGCCCGGCATCATCCCGGAATATCAAAGGGTCGTTATCGATGGGAAAACCATTGCCATCGTCACGATACCAAAGATGCCGTCGCCAATCCAAACCCGGAAAGGGCTGTATTTAATCCGGGTTGGTTCCACCAAACGGCTGGCCACAACGTTGGAACTGGGCCGTATGTTTCAACAGGCCGGCATTGTGGAATATGATGAAACGCCGGTTCTTCGGGCCACGGAGCGGGATATCGACGCCGACCGGGTCAAGGCTTATTTTAAGGCCTATTATGATAAAACGATGGATAAGGCCCTGCTGTCCGAAACAGCCATCATGCGCAACCTGGAAATTTTGACTGATTTTCGGGGAGACTGGCGACCGACCGTGGCCGGTTTGTTGATATTTGGCAAACAGCCCCAGCGCTTTTTACGCAACAGCGGTATTAGTGCCGCCTGTTATAAGGGCCACGACATGACCGACGAGGTCCTGGACCAAAAAAACCTGACCGGCCCCTTGCCGGACTTGATCGAGCAGGCGATCAAATTTGTTAAAGCCAATATGAAAGAGGCGGCGTCGATTGTGGGCAGCAAACAGCAAACCCGGTCCCAATACCCGGTGGAAGCTGTGCGAGAAGCGATTGTCAATGCCGTGGCTCACAGAAATTACAGCCTGGCCGGTTCCCAAATCCGGCTACTGATGTTTAACAACCGCCTGGAAATACGCAGCCCCGGTAGCCTGCCCAACACCATTACCTTGCAAAATATGATGTATCGTCGGGCCACTCGCAATGAACTAATCATGACCTTCCTGGAACGAATGGAATATGTGGAACGGAGGGGCGAGGGCATCTTGCGCATGATCCGGCTAATGCGGCAGCATAGCCATATTGCCCCCGGCTTCGAGCTATTTGATGAAGAGTTGTGGGTAACGCTGTGGGTTTGATCGCGCGTTCCAAGGCCAGTACATAAACCGGATGCGACAGCGTGACCTGGAACTGAAGGCCAACTGGGGTACAATTTGTCCCCCCCTTGAAATGGTAGCCAAAGAGGGCAGATGTTGAAAGGAACAAAAGCACTGAAGAAATTGACGAAAAGCTTAACAAAAAAGACAAGTTGTTCGAATCACGGAGATAGTCCATGTTTAGTATTTATCAGAGAAAACCATGAATATAAATAATCAAACTCCATTGCTCCATAAAGTAATGATCACTCCGGAATCGGGAGACAGACCGGGGTTGCACATTATCCTCAAAGCGACGTTCGCTATTCCGAAAAGGGCTGGGGAACAGATCGAATTTGCGCAGAAACCGATCCTTATTCTCGAAGCAGACGAATACGAGGATGAGGACAATCCGGTTTGCATTCGTCTGGAATCGGACTTGGTTCCGTTTAAGAAGAATACGGATATCGTTGTCGTTGGAACGGTTTATGCCCCGAACAACCAACCGGTTAGACAGGTCGATGTCGGTTTGAAAGTCGCGGATGGACAAAAAATCCTCCGCGTATTTGGGGATCGTCATTGGTTTTTCCCAAGCAGATTTGCTATGATTCCGACTATAAGCAAGCCCGAACTTTTTACAGAAATGCCACTGACTTATGATCGGGCTTTTGGCGGCGTGGCAAAGGAGGGCGGGGTCTGGTGCGCTGAGAATCCGATTGGGAGGGGATATATAGCCAAGAAATCGAAAGAATCTGTGCATGGTCTGCCTTTACCGAATATCGAGGATCCGAATAACCTGATCCGGTCGTGGGACCATCGACCCCATCCTGTGGGATTCAGTTTTTATAGCAGGGGCTGGCAGCCGCGTCTCGGTTATGCCGAAAATATCGACAGTGAATCGGGTGGTTGTCAGGCGGAATTCTATAACGGAGCCCATCCCCAAATGCAGGTGCCTGGCTATCTCAAAGGTAACGAAGAGGTGATTCTTGTCAACCTGACTCGGGATGGATTGCGGAAATTTGCATTGCCCGGCATCCATCCGACAATTGAGTTGACCCGCTATATCAGCCCGCCTGGGGTTGTTATCGATGATCCGACTCTGAATTATCGGCTGCCGACAAAGAGCGAAAAAATCGACGCGCATCTGGACACGTTAGTCCTTCTCCCTGACGAGGGCGTATTTTATCTGGTCTGGCGCGGCGGCTGTTCGATCACAAGTCTCAATAATCCGCAAATTCGAGAGCTTGATATTCAAATGCAAAAATAAATCGCTCCACAGATCAGAATGTTTTGGAATCAGAGACTCCGTGATGAAAATAACCGTCTCAAAGGCGAGTAAGGCAAACCTGATATTAAACCCCCACACCGATCACTCCTCTGAAACTGAACGCAACCTCAGCAATTCCCGCCTATGCATCAAACGTTTGTAATTACAGGGTTTGATTAAAAAAATTTCGTAAACATTTCCATACAAAGCTCGGATTTTACTTGACTTTATTTGATAATTTGTTTTATATTTGATCATTAATCCGCAGACTTCAGGCTCTTTTATAAAGGGGTAGTCATGAAATTGCGCACACATTTATCAGCCGATGGATTATTTGGTTTGGTTCGGCACCTCGCAGGTTTATAACTTACAACAATGCCTTGCAAAGCACTGGGTATATTTATAATGAATACACTGTTTATTGATAGCAACATCCAAAAAGAAATCAACCAAGCACTGAGCAATAAGGCAAAATTTGTCTACCTTTTCGGGTCGGCCCTAACGCCGTACTTTAATGAAAATAGCGACCTGGATGTAGGGGTTTACCTCCATCGGAAATTGGATTTTCGCCAAAAACTCCAGCTCAAATTTGATTTGGAAGATCGTCTGAATCTTCCGTATGAGATCGATCTTGTTTTGCTTGATTCGGCCGACCCAATTATTGCCATGCAAATCCTGGCCAACGGCAAACTTATTTACTGCTCGGATTTATTGACTCATCTAAATTATAAAATCCGAATGCTGTCCATATACCTGGATTTTAAAAAAGATCGGAAAATCATCGAAGACGCCATCGGGAAGGGATCGGTCTATGCTTGAGCATGACGTAATTTTATCCAAAATTTCGATTATAAAAAACTGTCTGCAGTTGATTTTATTTCTGTTTGTTGTTTATTTTGTATTAATTTATTAGGATGGTTTAATGAAGAATTACGTTGTAATAGCGTTGACGGCAAGTTTGGCATTATCCGCCAACATCGATGAAGGGTTTGAAGACGTCGCTTTTCCCCCGACCGATTGGGTTTCTTTTATAGGCGAAAATGGAGAAGGCACAAGTTGGGATTGGGATAGATCTACATCCTATGCACATTCAGGATCTGCATGCGCTTACATCTGGCATGAGAATGTGAGTACAAGTGCGCAAGATTGGCTGGTGACGCCAAAACTAAAGCCTGACGCAGGTAATAATAGCCTCTCTTTTTATATGCGTGAGAAATATAGCCAAGAGTATGGAACCACATATACCATTCGAGTTTCAACAGATAGTCAAACCGATCACGACGATTTTACAATTGTTCGGACCTATTCTGAGTCTGATATAACAACCAGTTTTGCTAATTACACGGTTGATTTGAGCACCTATAATGATAGCGAGATATATGTCGCTTTTGTTATGGAGCAGGATATGGGAGACTGTTGGTATCTCGATGATGTGAGCGGCATCCCGTTATGGGTGCCAGCCCACGACTACGCCACCCTCTCCAACGCCCATGACTCCGGCTCCATGCCCCCGACACCACTGTCTTTGTAAACGACGCAGTCACATTCCGCATCGTGGCTAAAAACATGGGAACCACCACGGAAGCCAGCCCAATCCAATGGACGTGCAGCGGTGGAACCCCGACGTCGGATAGTGATGAAACCACAGCGTCTTTGGCTCAGGATGGCGTTGAGACCCATCTGTTCGCGCCGACCTGGACCGCTCCAAATATGCCCAGAGATTATACGGCAATATTCTTCACTGCCCTGGGAACAGATGAAAACCCGGCCAACGATACGACCACAGTGATCATTACGGTTATGCCTGCCGGTATCGTTCAGATTGGAGATGGGACCCTGGAGAAGGGGCTGCCCATATATCCTGGCTTCAATTATACTTATTCGCAATCCATATACCTGCAAAATGAGATCGGCACGGGAAATCAACGGATTTCCAAATTATACTATTACTATAACGGAAACAGCGCATGGGGCCCCGATGACATTGTGGTTTACATGGGTCACACAAGCGAAACCGATTTCGTCGATAATTGGGATTGGATTCCTGTTGCGAATCTGACAGAGGTCTATAACGGACAATTTTCTGTCCCGGCTGTAGAGGGCTGGGTTGAAATCATTTTAAATTATCCATTTATTTACAACAATACGGATAATCTCGTTATTGCGGTCGATGAGAATACGGCCAGCACTCATAGCGGTTTAAATAAGTTTTACTGCACATCTGCCGCAACCGACAGGAGCCTCTCATATATTGATTATAGCGACGATTGTGCCCTTTCAGGGCAACCTATCTTGACGATTTTTATCCCAATGTCAGGCTTCAATTCGAGGATATACCGGTGGGTGATTTCGGCACATTGTCCCACGGTCAGAACAGTGCCTCCATGCCCGATACCTCTGTCCTCGGCGGTTCTGTGTTAAACCTGCGTATTGCCGCCCAGAACTTCGGCACGGCGAGCCACAGCAGCGACGTCACCTGGTGGCTGGCGAGCGATCATAGCACAACCGGCACAGCAACCACGACCACTTTGGCTCTGAGCGATATGGATAGCCTGTTATTCGGAACCTGGACAGCTCCGTTATCCGGCGGGATTTATACCCTGGAGTTTTTTACCCAACTTCCCGGCGACGCCTCACTCAGCAATGACACGACCAAAGTGATAGTTACAGTCGAGCAAGTCTATTCGCCAACCTATATCCAGGATTTTGACGGCGCGTATCTGCCGGATAATTGGTATGAGGCATTCGGCAATCCCTTGCCCCCAGGAAGCAGCGTCTGGACCCAATCCGACGAATTTGCAAATGACGGGGTCAGCAGTCCCGGCGTAAAGATGAATGTCTATGGCACGGATAATGACTGGCTGGTATCGCCGGCAATAGACCTGGCAGCCTTTGCGTGCGAACTATCTTACAAGGTTGCGGCGACCGAGTATAATAATAATAACCCGGTCACAATGGCTTCTGTGGACACGGTTTTCGTGCTCGTCTCCACAGACGCCGGGGCGACCTGGAACAGGAATCAGCGCATAACCTTTTATACAAGCACAAATTCCCCCTCCAACAGCGGCGATAGCGAGACGTTTAATCTCTCAGCTTATAGCGGGATTGTTCGCTTTGCCTTTCTCACCATTGGAACCGGAACCAACCCGGATATGGACATCCATTTCGATGATTTTCAGGTCAAAAAAATTATCGGCGATGATTTCGGCACCCTGTCCCACGCCGATAACAACGCGTCCATGCCCGACACTTTTATCGTGATCGGAGATGCCATTCATCCGCGGATCGTGGCAAAGAACTTCGGCACAACCACCCACAGCAGCAACGTTACATGGCGGCGAGCCGACGATCATGGCACAACCGATACGGCAACGACCGGCACTTTGGCGACAGGTGAATCGGAAACGGTATCATTCGAGACCTGGACCCCGTCTACCGCTGGAACGTATATGCTGGAGTTCTTCACCCAACTTCCCGGCGACGCGGATTTTAGCAATGATACGACCCGGGTCGAGATTGTGGTTATGCCCGTGGATCAGATTCAGGTCGGATATGGAAGACGAGACCAAATAGATGGCTTCCCATAAGACCTACCATCGGTTATACGTACTCCCAATCCATATACCTGCAGAGCGAGATCGACATGGATAACAAAAGGATTTCCAAACTCTATTATTACTACAACGGGGCCAGTGCATGGGGACCCGATGATCTTGTGGTCTATATGGGTCACACGAGCAAAACGGAGTTCGGCAGCACAAGCGATTGGGTGGCTATCGGGGATTTGACAGAGGTCTATAACGGGCATTTTTCTGTTCCGGCTGTAGAGGGGTGGGTTGAAATCGTTCTCGACAATCCGTTCATTTATAACAATACCGATAATCTCATTATTGCCGCTGATGAAAATACCAACGGCAGTCACAACAGCGGTGACTTCTACTGCACATCTGCCGCAACCGGCAGGGGTCTCTCGGTCTCTGACGACATCGATAATCCCGACCCGGCCGATCCCCCCCCGTCATTGGCCATTCAGGATGCCTACCCCAATGTCAGGCTACAATTTGAGGACATACTCGACATGGCTCTCGTCTCCAGCCGCGTTACCCAGAAAGATACCGCGATTGTGACTGCCGGGTCCACGGACAGGCGGATCATCGGCGTCGAGGTTGTCACATCCAGGGCTGGCTTGTCAAACCCGATCAGCGTGACCAGCTTTGATTTCAATCTGACAACCGGCGATCCCGGCTCGGCCGCGGCCGCGGATATCGACAGTGCCAAAGTCTATTGCACCGGCGTGGATCCTCTCTTTTCCACCCCCACGCTGTTCGGCGCAATCGAGATCACAGGCGCAACCTCTGCCTTCACAGTCAGCGGCGATAAACAGCTCGCGACTGAGGACACCACCTTTTTCTGGCTGACTTATGACATTGCCGATTTTGCAACGGAATTCAATGTGGTCGATGCGCAATGCACATCATTCGACACGACCCGGACCGGCACAGGTGCCGCGATCTCGACTCCGACAGAGTGTGTTGGCAGTCGCACGATTCGCAATGCGCTGTCCGGGACATACACCATCGACGCGGATATTGCAACCGGCGGAACAAATTATCAAAGCTTCAGCGACGCGATTAATGATCTGAATTATCTCGGAGTAAAGGCAACCGGAAATGGCGTGACGTTTCACGTAGACGCGGGCGATAACTTTACCGAACTGCCGCCGCCAATTACCGCGACCGGCACGGCTGTGGATTCGATCATATTTCGTAAAGATGGCACGGAAGCCAATCCTGTCATTAATGCCACGGGCATGACCGGGGACGCGGTCGTCGAGCTGAGAGGCGGCGATTACTTCATCTTTGACGGTATCGACGCTGTGCAAACAGACGGTGCTGTGACCCGCGGTTTCTATATTCACGCGGCATCGGCAACCAATGGATGCCAGCACAACAGGCTCATCAACTGCACGGTCACTCTTGCCGGCGACGGCAGCGCGCTCTATGGCGTTTATCTAAATTTCAGTGCTACGGAACCTGCCGGTGCCAACAGTCACAACCAATTTTACGACAACACGGTGCAGCATGCCAGTCACGGCTACTATATGGTCGGCAATTCCGAAAGCTATGACATTGGTAATGAAATCGGAAGTCTGAGCGGCGGCGGCTCCAGTCGGATTTGCAATCTGACCGGCAATGATCAAGATGTTTACGGCGTCTATTTTGCCAACCAGAGCGAGTTAAAGGTCTTCAACACTGCTATCACAAATCTGACCGGCGATGAAGATGTTTACGGCGTCTATACGGATACGGGCAACGACAATATTTTCGATATCTATTCATGCGATATGGACACGTTGATCAGCTCCTCGAGTGACGTCGCGGGCGTGTATTTAATTTCCTATGAAAGTGTCGGTTTTGCGGTCGTGGGCAATGTTTATGACAACGAGATTCAGGGACTTCGCGGCGCATCCAGTGCTTATGGGATTTACACCCGTTTTACAGCGAACTTTTCTGATACGACCCGCCGCGTGAACCACTTTTATAGGAATAAAATTCATGACCTGGAATCGCTGAACGCCTATGGCATATACTATTCCGGCTACAGTCTATACCGCACCAAGAATATCCATAACAACATGACGCCGTAAGCTCATGGTTCTGAATGCCGCTCCCAGTCTGGATGCGCTCCGGCAAAATTCTGGAAATCGACTACACGCTTTGGGAGGCAATCGAAAAGGACAGCACGCAATTGCAATCAATCGGCAGTGGCGGATTTGCTTCGAATGGCGCGACAATCATGCCGAACAAGTCGAAATTATCGATTATCATTGAGGTGATATTATGGAAAAAGAAATGTATTTAGACCCCATCCCACCCGGCGAAATTTTGCGGGAAGATTTTATGATCCCCTACGAAATCAGCATCAATCAATTGGGACGAGACCTGGATGTGCCGCCAAACCGGATTAGCGGTATCGTCAACGGTAAGCACTCTATCACCGCCGATACCGCATTGCGTCTGGAGTGCTATTTTGGTGTCGAGGCCCAATTTTGGCTCAATCTGCAAAGTGAATACGACTTGCGAATTGCCCGTCGTAAATCGGAAAAGCTGATCAAGGAACGAATTTTGTCACATCGAAGCATCGAGTTGGTCGCCGTATAGAAAGCCATCGATATCTATAGCTATCTATATGGTAGAAAGTAGCGGTATTGAATAACCTTATTTTTGCTCTTTGAACCTTAGTAGAAATGGTAGAGACCTCGGTCTTCAATGCCCGTCCTGGTGCTATTTCATGACTATCCCTTTATAAAGAACTTGAAGTCTGCGGATTAATGATCAAATATAAAAGGGGTTTATAGAACTTTTTTACGGAATTAGTCAAAGTTAGTAATAATCCTCAATCGAAAGTTATTGAAGTTTCGGAATCCAAATGCCATTCTTTTGATTCGTTTTATTTTGTTA
>NBMB01000003.1 GCA_002084765.1 Candidatus Cloacimonetes bacterium 4572_55
TTTTGTAAGGAGCTAAAACATGATCGGATTGCATAGAGGTAAGGATTATATCTCTACCCAAGATTGGACGAAAAATGAATTGGAATCTGCGCTGCAGACAGCCAATCGGCTGAAACATAAGTTCAGAAACGACATTCCTCATCTTTTTCTTCCGCACAAAACTATTTTTCTTATATTCTTCGATAAATCAACCCGGACGAGAAATTCTTTCGAAGCCGGCATTACCCAATTGGGAGGTCACGCCCATTATATCGATTCCGTCACGTCGCAGATCTCGCACGGCGAAAGCCCGAAGGATACCGGGATCATTCTCTCGTCGTACGGACACGGGATAGCGATCCGTCACGATCTTATTCCCGGCCAGGGTGCCACGTACATGCGTGAGATCGCGAAATGGGCGGACAAGCCAGTGATCAATATGCAATGCGATGTGGATCATCCCTGCCAGACATTGGGCGATCTGATGACGATTCGGGAGCGATTCGGCACAAATTTGCGGGGATTAAAGATGGCGGTCACATGGGCATACGCGCCCTCTTACGCCAAGCCTATGTCGGTTCCGCAGGGGCTGATCTCACTGATGCCACGTTTTGGCGTAGACGTGGTTCTGGCGCACCCGCCAGAATATGAATTAATGGGAGAGTCCATGCGAGTCGCAAAGGAAAACGCCAAAAAAAGCCGCGTTAAGTTTGAGGTCACCCACAATATGGACGAGGCTTTTGAAAATGCGGATATTGTGTACCCGAAAAGTTGGGGCGTGGAATCGCTTTTTAATCAACCCGAGGAATCTCTGAGGATCGCTGAGAAATACAAGAGCTGGATTTGCGATCAACGTCGCATGGAATTGGCAAACCCGGACGCCGTCTATATGCACTGCCTGCCTGCTGACCGTGGAAATGAAGTGACAGATGAGGTAATCGACGGACAGCAATCGATCATCTATCAACAAGCAGAAAATCGACTGCATACCGCTAAGTCGATTATGGCTTTGACGATGTAATTAAAAAAATAGAGGGTCATTCAAAAAAAACTTGCACGAAATGTTTTTTTCTATTACCCTACTTTTCTGAATTAGGCTCGGATCACCACCGCATCATCTCTGGGAGCGCATGTGAGAGTAGGAAACGCTTTAACCAATTACTTCGAAAAAAATTATCAAAAAACGGATGGTACTCCGACTTTTTGGTACCCGAAAGAGAACAAAAATAGGGCGTTCGAAATCGAACCCACGGTTCAATTCGGGTACCAACGGATTCGAACTTATTTGCAACGTTCTACTTTTCCGAGTGTGGAGTTCGTATTTGTCCCGGAACGCGATTGGTCCAAGACGCCCGCGCATGACATATTTCCTTATGGCATGGGCTATCTTTCCAATGAACGCTCGGTTTGCACCATTTATATCTCCCAAATTCCTCCGGTTTATTATATGGTGCAGGACGACGATCTGAATTTATCGGTCGTCAGCTGGCACGAACTGGCTCACCTATATCTCCAACCACCCCATTTTTCTTTCCCGAAGATCGCACCGCATTGGTTGAAGGAAGGTCTCCTGCAGTTGATTGTATGGCAACTGCTTGAAGAGAGTGGATTTGACCGCGGTCCCCTGGATCCGGTTGAAGTGTGGTTGAAGGAGCAGACCCACTTTACGATTTTGGAATATGAACCTAGCGTGCCGATAAAGCCTGCAAAATTTGCCAAATATCAATGGTTGCTCCTGTTCATGATGCGGGACTTAAGCATCCAACATAAAGAACGCAACAACCTTCAACTCTTAGAAGATATTATACCCGCGCTTGAAAAAGTGCCCCAACGAATGGATTATCAAAAAACAATGGATTTTTTAAGCTCTCTCATCAAAATGAATGTGGGAGATTGGCTCAGCACCCGATGGTATTTTTAGCTCGACCCAACCCGGACATCCCACCTAAATTGAAGCCGACTTCCATTTCAATCGGGAAGTCGGCTTTAATAATTCAATTGAATTAGTCTTCGAATAAAAATTGGATGGAAAAAATGAAAAAAACGATTATCTATATCGGCTTGATTATTGGAGCGATTATTGTTTTATTCCCATTTTTCTGGATGATTTCGATCGCTCTCAAACCCGCGGAAGAAGTTTTCGATATTTCCCTTATTCCGAATAATCCCACGCTGAAAAATCTGAAAGACGTGCTGTTGAAATACAATTTTATCCGTTATTTTGGCAACAGTATCTTAGTGGCGACCTTATCTGCGACAGTCAGTACTTTTTTTGCCAGCATGGCCGCATACGCGTTTGCTAAGAAGGAGTTTTGGGGGCGCAAGCCGATTTTCACTCTCCTTCTCAGCTCCATGATGGTTCCGGGTCTGATGTTTATGGTGCCTCAATTCGCGCTGGTTTTTCAGATCGGGGAAATACAATTTCTGGGAATCGGCTCATTTCTTAAAATGTTTCAGTTGATGGGGATCGACACATACGGGGCAATGATCGTGCCGCACATGGCAAATGTGTTCGGTCTATTTATGATGTATCAATTTTTGAGAAGCGTCCCCGATTCCCTGATCGAGTCAGCGAATATCGACGGCGCGTCAGAGTGGGGCGTCTTTTGGCGGATCGTAGTCCCTCTTTCCCTTCCGGTGATCGCCACTCTATTTTTGCTCTCGTTCCAATTTCACTGGGCGAATTTTTTATGGCAACTGATTGTGGTTGGTAGCGAGGAACTCTATACCGTTCCGGTAGGTCTGGCAATGTTTAAAAACGCGCACGAGGAGTTGTGGAATCTGAAGATGGCGGCTTCCTGCATCTCAATTGTCCCGATAGCGGCTCTCTTTTTCTTTGCGCAACGATTTTTTATCGAGGGAGTGACCCAGGGGGCGATCAAAGAATGACGCGTCTATTATCAGCGATCATATTGGTGTTCTGTTTTATCGCTTGCAACAGGTGCGATTGGACAACTCCGCAACCAGATAGGGAGCCAAACGCTGACTTGCTATGGGATGCTGACCCGTTGCCGGATCAAGAGATCGAAAAATTTACCGTGATTGAGACAAAATTGGGAAAAAGGAAGTACAAGGCGGTTGCCGAGCATGCCAAAATTTTTAAAGATCGAGGCGAGACCGTCGCGTCGCAATTAGAGGTGGTTTTCTATGACCAGGAGGGAATTCCCTTCTCGACCTTAACCTCTGACAGCGGGCTCATCTCCGAGAAGACAAAAAATATGCGAGCTGCAGGCAATGTGGTTGTGGTGAACCGAGATTCAGCCCGATTGGAATCCGAAGAGTTGAAGTGGGATCATGGCAAAGAAAAAATCATCTCCGATAAATTTGTAAAAATCACCCGGGGTCGGGATACGCTGACCGGCATCGGGCTGGAAACCGATCCCCAATTAAAAGAAATTGAGATTAAAAAAGATGTCAACGCATATCTCATTGATGTGGATGAAACGCAATTTTAGCGCGCTCGCCCCGCTTATACTTCTTCTGACAACCACAGCGATATCTGCCGATAAGAATAACCCCTACCGTCTGACCGCTCCCAACGGAGGCGTTATGGTCGAATCTCATCAAGGCAGTTACGCGCTCCATGTCCGCCAGCCGGTCAAGATTGTCCACGGCGACATGACCATGACAGGAGACGATGGGTGGCTGTATCAACAGGAAGAAAAGGCAGTGTTGAAGGGAAATGTCGTGATTCAGGACAGGGATAAGACCCTCTATGCGGATCAGGTGATTTATCTGAAAAGAGATCGGCGGACCATGCTGGAGGGCAATGTCCTGATCCATGACTTCGAGCGGGAGATGCGGGGGAATCAAGCGGTCTATTGGCGGGATCAAAAACGGATTGAAGCGACGGGAAACGTCTCTCTGTACGATTATAAGCAGAAATTGACTTTGCATGCCCAACGGGGCGTTTATAACGGTGAAACAGGCTTGGCAGAGTTCGACGAATATCCGGAGTTTATCCTCCATGACGCCCGCCAGAGCGACGATGGAGGACAACAGCCTATCACGGTGCAAGCCGATCTGATGCAATATTTTTCCGATTCGGAGAAGGTGATCGCTCTTGGCGACGTCTCAATCCATCATCAGGATGCGCTGGCGTACTGCGGACAAGCCATATTTTCTCGGAAAAGCGACGAAATTTATATGATTCACGAACCTGTGATCGGATATCAAGATTCGACAACGCAGAGCCAAGCACAAGGAGACACGATTTTTGCTATCATGGAGAAGGATAAGCTGAGGCAAATCGCGATTCTCGGAAACGCGGTTGTGGCGCATTATTCTCTATCCGATACATCGGATTCTGTGAATGGCTTATCTGATAAACGACCCAATTTGGCTACCGGCGATGTGATTCGGATGTACATTAGACAGAACCGAGTGCAGCGGATGATCATATCCGGAAATGCCCGGAGCGTCTACTTTCCTGTTGATAAATCCACCCAGTCGCAAGAACGAAACGATGTGAGCGGTGCTCGGATCGGGTTTGAGATGAATCGAGGAAAGATCAAAGAGGTGTCGGTAGCCGGCGCGTGCAAGGGTCGATATTTTTTTCCAGAAAAGGAGACAAAATGAGCGGTCGGATACTTCGGACTGAGGGACTGGTCAAAATTTATAGTAAGAGACGCGTGGTGAACGACGTCAATATCTTCGTTGAGGAGGGAGAGATTGTCGGATTGCTGGGTCCCAACGGCGCGGGAAAGACCACGACTTTCTATATGACCGTGGGGCTGATCAAGCCCAATCACGGTCATATCTATTTGGACCATAAAAAAATCACACATTTACCGATGTATAAGCGGGCGCGGATGGGCGTTGGATACCTTGCTCAGGAGGAAACGGTCTTTCGCAAAATGACGGTTGAGCAGAATATTTTCGCCATATTGGAGACATTATCGATTTCCAAGAAAGAACGAAAAGAGAGGTTGGAATCGTTATTAGCAGAGCTGGGGCTGACCCATCTGGCAAAAAGCAAAGCCTATCAACTTTCCGGCGGAGAGCGACGTCGGTTAGAAATCACCCGTGCCCTGGTGATTCAACCCTCTTTTCTGCTATTGGACGAGCCGTTTGCCGGAGTTGATCCGATCGCAGTGCAGGATATTCAGCAGATTATCGATCGACTGAAGAAGAAGGGAATCGGCGTATTGATCACGGATCATAACGTGCGAGAGACTTTGTCCGTGACAGACCGCGCCTATATCATTATTGAGGGAAAAATTTTCATATCTGGGACTTCGAGGGAATTGGAACAAAACCCCAAAGCGAGAGAAAAATATCTCGGAGAGCGGTTCAAATTGGATTGAATCCCGTTGTACGCGAGTTCTCTCACCTATTCAATCCGAAACTGTTATAGCGCGCAAAATCCCGCGCTTTTCCTCTGAAAAACGGCGTAAGCGGAACAATAGGGCGATATTGAAAAACGACTCCATAGAAGCAAGCTGAATCAAGGCGCGCAAAAAAATCCATACGGGCATATTTTTTTCAGGCTCTTAAAAATCAAAAAAAATGTCTATGTTGCATTTTTAACATGCATTTTTACAATTTTACAGTGCCTTTTCGGAAAGAGGTCACTTCAACCGTACCACTGTCCAGATACATGCTTACATTTCGACCAAAGTCCTCGCCGACATCCCGAGCCAGGATCGAAATTCGCAATTCCTTTAGGATTTTTTCCGCGGCTTTCACATTTTTATCTCCGATATTCAATGAATCGCCTAATGTCGAAAACATTTTGGCACCGCCGACAATTTTTGCTTCTATCAATGATTTTCTTCCACCGCGTCGATTGACAATCTCCTCCACCATCATCTTAATGCCGGTATCGGCAAATTTACCCGGACTGAACTTCTTTTCTCGAGAGATCGAAGAGTTGGGTAATATGAAATGGCATAGTCCGCCAATCTTTTTGTGCCTTTCATACAGACAAACGGCCACGCATGAGCCTAACGCCCGTGTAATCAATATTTGCGGATCGCAATCAATTCGTAGCTCTGATATCTTCACAATTTTTTTCATATCTTTATTTTTTTCTAAAAATACGTTCTCGACTATTTACCCGTTCAAATACATCTGAAAATTGCGCGTTCAAGGTTTCGGTCTTACCAAGAATTAAATATCCCCTTCGGGCTAAGGATTGAATAAATTTCTCAATCAATTGAACCTGAGCCTCTTTAGAGAAATAGATAATTACATTTCGGCAGCAGATCAGATCGTTAAAACGGGGATACGAATCACGAAATAGGTCTTGCTGTCGAAATCGAACGAGCCGATTCAGGCTGCTCACAACTTTATAATTATCACCGATCTTTTCAAAATATTTCGTTTTAAAAAGATCCGGAGTTTCATCCAGCGCACTCTCTGGATAGATACCAGCGCGCGCAATCCTCAAACTATCTACGTCAATATCCGTTCCAACAATGCTAATATTTACGTCGCTTTTCCATTTTTTTTTCTGCTCCAGTGCAATCATTGCTAACGAATAGGTTTCCTCGCCGCTAGCGCACCCCGCGCTCCAAATTCTTAAGGAGCACCCCGGTTTTTTTTCTTCGATCATTTTTGATAAGGTCTTCTTGAATAAAAAATCGAAAACCGGCAAATTCCGAAAAAATCGGGTGACATTAATGGTGAGGCTTTTTAGCAACTTTTCATATTCATCCGGATACTGATCTAAATATTTGATATAAGCCCAATAGTTGTCCTCCATATTATGACGACGCATCCGGGCGTTAAAGCGGCGCTTCAAGCATTTTTCTTTATATTGCGCTCCGAAAAAACCAATATCTTTTTGGACTTTTTCGATAAGCAATTGAAATCCTTTTCCTCCCAAACGCCCATCTGTATCTATATTAGCCATCTAAAGATACCAACTTTAATTTTTTGACCGTCTCAATATTTCGTCGCAAAAGTTCATTGGTTCCATCCAGTTCAAGAGACTGTTCCCATGCCAGAAGTGCTTTTTCTCTTTCCTGATATTTCATGTGAATATTTCCTATTTTAAAATAGGCTTCACTCGAAGAAGGATTGATCTCCACAAGCTGAATATATTCATTTAAGGCATCCTGATGCCAGCTATGTCGATAAAATAAATCCGCCAGATTTCGACGGGATTCTATCAATTTCGATGATGATTTCAGAGCGTTTCTATAGGAATCAATCGCCTCTTTATTTTTACCTATCACCTCAAAAGCAACGCCTTCGTTGTTCCAAATTGCCTCATTTTTTTGATCGTCTTTTAATAAATCGTATAATTCAAGAGCGGCTTGATATTCACCCGATTGGATCAAAACCAAACCCAAATAGAAATTGGGCAGCGGAAATTCTGGATCGCGGTTGCTTGCGTTATCTAAAATGATCAGTGCCCGCTCCAAATTTCCGTTCTTCGCCGTAATTCGACCTAAATTGATCTGCATCTTCAGGTGATGCGGATTCTTTTTCAACCCTTTTTCTAATACGATAATCGCCTTTTCCAATTGACCCACTTTCTCATAGCAAAGAGCCAAATCGTTATACGCGCTTGCCCGCGGATCCTTATAAAATGAGATCAATTTTTCAAAATGCTTGATAGATTGATCCAAATCATTTTGTTTAAAAGCAATTAAACCTTGATAAAAAGTGGCTTTTTCGTCATCCAGATTAAGTTGGAGTATTTTGTCATATTCTTTGCGAGCCTCTTCGTATAACTCAGCTTTTAAAAAAGCCAGTCCCAGGTTGTGGAGTTCATCGATCCGATGATCATGCGCCAACAAAAGCGAACTTGCCGGTTTCGGCTCATAGACCTCGACAATCCCGGAAGAGATCAAACCGTAGATCACTCTTGCCACATCGAATTCATTAATCGAGGTCAAGTCCGCCAATTCCTGAATGCTTCGGGTATTGTTCACAAAAGAAAGAATCCGCCATTCTTCTTCCGAACAGCCCAGCTCGTCCAGAGAAGCAATATTTATCCCGTCTTTACCGACAATCCTAACCATCATCTTAAGAGAACGTATCTTGACCCGCATCACTTCCCATTCGTCGATCCGTCTCGCCGCCTCCATGATCAACTTACTGGTTCGAATCTTTAAAGTCGGCACATCCTCTTTCAAGACTCGGTTCGGCTCGAAAACAAAAAAACCGTCTCTCCACGTCAATAAGGTGTAAATCGCTTCCTCGATCTGAATCTGCAAATATTCGATAAGCTCTTTTTCCGTAATCAATCCCCTCTCTACAAGGATTTTGCCCAACATTTTCTGGTTGTGCTTTTTTTGCTGTTCTTGAATCGCAAGTTCCAAGTCTTTTTTACTGACGCGGTCGCGCTTGACCAGTATATTGCCTAACCGATCCTCTCTGTTTACAATATTGGCATAGATTACGTCGCCATCTTTCAGATAAATATTGCCGAAATTTTGTCGGTTGGTGATACTCAACACCCCGTTTTTCCGACCAATGCTCAAAAGCTGAATAATGTCCGGCAAACTGGCTTCGTTCAGCGAACCTTTAATCGCCATGAAAATGCCCCCGCGCCTCTTGACGTCTAAAAATAAAACAGTATAGGGAAAAGATATACGAATTTTATGCAAATGTCAAAGAAAAACTGCTTTGTTTTAACGACTTCGTATGGAAATTGCTATAACTTGAGTAATTTATTACAGTGATATAGAGGGCTACATAAGAGGATTTATCCTAAATAATTTAAATTAAAAATATGAGCAAAAAAAAAAAAAAAAAAATTCAAATTTTTTTTTTGAGAATTCATTGAAAATTGGATGTAATCCTATAGCTTTCAAACCATTGCGCCTTTTGTATCTCCGTAGCCATGGATGATGCAAGGTAGCTATATGACGAAAAAAAAGGAATTTCGTTTGAAATCCACCTATTATAGGAGTTGATTTTTTATTTTATATTTATAGAAATTTATTCGAGACGCCCAAAACTGAGTTCGGTTTTATCATCTTCAGAAAAGCGTTTTTTTATAAACATCAAGATTTTTTTTTAGGAATAATTCATTTTTCGAGGGGAAATTATTCGATAAGATACCCCGATTTTATTAAATATCTGCTTGGAAAGCTGTGAACTTTGATAGTCGAATTCTGCTATTACCTCGACAATTCCGACATTGATCAACATTTTCGCGCATGTGTAACAAGGAAACATGGTGCAATAAATCGTCGCTTTGTCTATCGGAATCCCGAATCGAGCCGCCTGGCATATGGCGTTCTGCTCCGCGTGAACCGTGCGGATACAATGCTGTTTTAGGACGATCTCATTCATATCATGACTTTTTTCATAACTTTCGATAAACTCATGTCCGATCTCGTCGCAATGTATGATTCCGGAAGGACTGCCGACATAGCCAGTCGCTAATATATGATTTTCCTTGACAATAACTGCGGCCGCCTTCCCGCGATCACAAGTTGCTCTCTTTTGAGCGGCATGTAAAATCTCCAGAAAATACTCATCCCATGACTTCCGCATTCGATTTTCCCCTCAAATTCGTCGCAAATCCGTCGTATAACGCTCTCAGTTCGACTCTTTTTGGGTAGTTGGCTCTGGTCGCCTTATTAAATCCTTGCATTGCCTTTTTAAAAAATTTATTTTGATATTACACGACAATCCAAAGATTAGCAAGCGAATTTTCGTCACGGGTCAATCCTTTTTTGACTCCGTGGTATAATGACGAAAAAGCTAAAAAAAAATAGAGAGGAAAATTGACATGCTGACAATCGGTCCATATCGACTTTTTTCTGTTTCGACCAGCGGGTTCCGACTGGACGGTGGGGCAATGTTTGGCGTTGTTCCCAAAACGCTCTGGGGGAAAAAAGAGCCTGCCGACGAGTACAACCGCATTGAGATGGGGTTGAACGCGCTTCTGCTTCAAGACACCCATCGAAATATTTTGGTGGATACTGGCGTGGGAGCAAAAATGAGTCCCAAGCTCTGTAAAATCTATGCGATTGATCATAGTAAAACAGAGCTGATCCGTTCGTTGAAACGTATCGGTTTATACCCGGGAGATATTACGGATGTCATATTGACACACCTTCATTTTGATCATGCTGGCGGTGCCACTTGCTATCAGGATGGAGAAATTGTGCCGACCTTTCCCAACGCAACCTATTATATTCAAAAGGGACAATGGGAATTGGGGAACGCGGCTTCTGATAAGGACAGAGCCAGCTTTTTTCCAGAAAATTTCATCCCGTTAAAAGAACATGGACAGTTGGAGATCGTCGAAGGTTCATTCGAGCTGTTTCCTCATCTGCATCTGATTGAGGTCAACGGACACACGGTTTCCCAACAACTGGTCAAAGTTTCGGATGATAAAACAACTCTGCTGAATTGCGGCGATATGATCCCACTTGCCGCGCATATCTCGATTCCGTGGGTGGCGGCTTACGATCTGTATCCCCTGATTTCGATTCAGGAAAAGAAAAAATATTTGGCTCAAGCAGTGGATGAGACGTGGCTGCTGATGTTTGAACATGACGTCACATGCGGTGTTCTGGGAACGATAAAATATGGGACGAGAGGCTATCAAGTCGATCAAATATATTCTTTTGATTTTTTTAATTTTTAATAAGGGCATTACTATGTATAAAATTTTGATAGTATTTTGCTTCGTTATATTTATCACTATGACGTCGGCATTTACAAAATCCGCCGAGGAGTATTTGACCGAGCGAGCAACTATTTTGATGCTGGAGGATCAACGGTCTCTTGGAGACGGGAAATTGGTCAAATTGCTGCGAGATCACGAGAATCCTTCAGTCCGGCAACGCGCTGCGCTGGCATTGGCTCGGATTCAAGACAAGGAGACCGCCCCGGATCTGATCAGCGCATTGCAGACCGATTTGGAGGAAAACGTCAAGCGAGACGCGGCTTTTGCTCTGGGTCAGATCCGGGATTCATCCGCGGTTCAGCCCCTGATCGATTATCTGAACTCCGAAGGGTTGCATTGGGAAACGATCGACGCTTTGGGGAAAATTGGGACGGATCCTGCTTTTTTTGCATTGTTCCAACTCCTTTCCGATCCAAAAATATCCAAGAAAAGAGCGCAGGATGTGATGCGTGTCATCTGGAAATTCAAAAAAGGGTCGGTTGTCCCTCTTGTCACCCGTTATGCGAAAAATAATGACATTCAAACCCGACGAATCGCGATCTATTGCTTGATGAGGCTTCGCGATCCCTCGGCGAACGATATTCTATTCAAGTTGATTGAAGATAAGGACAGCTATATCCGTTCGTTGGCAGTCGCTGGGCTGCAATCCATCGGGAAATTGGAAAATTTGAAAAAGCTGAAAAAGTTGCTGAAAGATGAAGACTATCAGGTGCAAATCAACGCGATCCGAGCGTTGCGTCGGTTGGGATTTGCAAATATTTTGAAAATAGACCAGATTCTCGAGCTCACGGAAAAAGGCGATACCAACGTCCGCGTCACGGCTATCGACTTTCTCGGCGACATCGGCAATGAAGCGGCAGTTCCTTATTTGGTCAGTTATTTGAACGATTCGAACGTTCGGGTGGAGCAAGCCGCTATTTTGGCAATCGGTAAGTTGATCCCCAAAAAAGCACCAAATTTTTTAGCATCGTTTGCCTCGCATCCAGACTGGCGGCTTCGAGACGCAACCGCGGAGGCCTTCCAGCAGATCGAAGGCGATGACACGACGCAACTTCTTATGGCCATGGCGGAGGATTCCAATCCCATGGTTCAAGCCACGATATTGACCGCGCTTTCTCAGCGTCAGCCACAAGGATTTGCCGATATAATCGCAGAGAGATTAGACCATCCGGATCCGTTGGTTCGGACGATCGCTCTGGGTATTTCAGCGGAATTTCCAGAATTGGCGGACTCGCTTCGATTGACGTCCATTTTGGAAAAGAAATATGCGGATCCCATCTGGCGGGACGTCGATTTCCTTCGTGAAACAGTTGACGTTTTGGCAAAATTAAATGCCGATTCCACTTTTTCTTTATTGAAAAAGATGACAAAGGATGAGAATTATATTGTCCGCAGGCAGGCGGCTGATCGGCTTTTTGAGCTGACTGGAGATCGGGTGGAGATCGCTCCAGTTCAGACAGGGAAATCATTAATCGATTATGAAAATCTGCTCGCGGCAAACAAGGATTCTCGCGGTGTTAGAGCCGATATCATAACGACTCGCGGAACCATCCGTCTGCAATTATTCCCGGAAGAGGCTTGTTTGACGGTCCATAACTTTGTGACATTGGCTCAGAAGGGCTATTATGACGGAGTCAATTTCCATCGGGTTGCGCAAAATTTCGTGATTCAAGCAGGATGTCCTCTTGGAAACGGGTGGGGTGGTCCCGGTTATACCATTCGATGCGAGATCAATCATCGGCATTGCGAACGCGGCGCGGTCGGCATGGCACTGTCTGGAAAGGATACGGGCGGCAGCCAGTTTTTTATCACCCACTCGCCTCAATATCATCTGGACGGCGGATATACGATATTCGGAGAAGTGGTCGAGGGTATGGATACGGTTGACCAGATCGTTCAATACGATATTATCGAGACAATAAAAATAAAATTTCTTGACTAAATCCAATTGGAGGAACTTACGATGCGCAATCTTGTCCCACGTTTTATCTTGGAAAATTTTGTAAAAAACCAATTCAGAGGCAAATTCCCTGGAATCTGTTTGTTTGTTGATCTGATTGGTTTTACCCGCATGTCAGAAAGGGTTATGAGACGGGCAAAAGAGGCGTCAGAGTCGCTCGCTGATGTTTTGACCGACATCTTCGAGCCGTTGGTGATCAGCGTCTATTCTCAAAAGGGTTTTATTGGCGGTTTTGCCGGCGATTCCTTTTTGGCAATATTTCAGGGGGATGATGAAGAGACCTATCATCGGGCGTTGAGAGCCGCGTATGATATTCAGCAGCGGTTCGCGTACTCTCCCTTTTATGGCACGCCTTATGGCAATTTCCAAATAGCGGGCAAGATTGGCCTGGCTTCCGGAACAGTGGAATGGGGAATTATCGGCTCGGAATCTAATCCCCCCCGATGCGCGTACTATTTTCGAGGCGATCCGGTTGATAAAAGCGCCGTGGCTGAACAAGCGGCAAAAAAGGGAGACCTGATCATCACGAAAGACCTTTATCTTCATATAAAAGAATTGGTTCAAGCCGAACCTATATCCATGGGTAATTCTATAAATTATTTTAGGATTCTTGATGTGGTCGGCAATCTGCCGAAAGGCGAAAAAATTCAGTTCACCCCGATCCCATATAAAATCGTCGGGCAATTTTTGCCCCCGAATATTTCCGAACTGCCGGATCGTGGCGAATTCCGCAATGTCGCCACGCTGTTTATCGGGTTGCAGGAGCCTTTTGATCACGAGCTTTTCGACCGTTTTATCAAACAGATATTTCAATTATCAGAACAATACGGCGGCTCCCTCGCTCACATCGATTTCGGCGATAAGGGATGCAATCTGCTGTGCTTCTGGGGCACGCCCATCACCTATGAAAATGACGTGGAGCGCGCGCTGAATTTCATTTTGGATCTGCTGAAACTGAAGCCTGATATAAACTTTAAAGCCGGTGTGACCTATCGACTGATGTATGCCGGCTTTGCCGGTTCTGATATTCGATCGGAGTACAGTTGTTACGGTCTTGGGATCAACCTCGCTTCCCGGCTGATGGTCAATGCAGGATGGGGAGAGGTCTGGATGGATCAGGCGACTGTGGATCAGGCAAACCGTATCGACGAGCGTTTTAATATAAAAATTGTCGGCAAACTTTCCTTTAAAGGCGTTGAAAAAAAGCTCCCGATCTATAAATTGCTGGGACGATCCGAGTTTGCAAGAGGACATTCTGCCCGAAAACCCCCAAAATTGATCGGAAGAAGAAAGAAATTGATCGCGCTCGATAAATTTATTCAGCCTATATTTCATCAGAAATCTGCAGGCGTCTGTTGTCTCTACGGAGAGGCTGGGATCGGCAAAACACGCTTGATTCAAGAATTTCGGTATCTGTGCGACACAACTCGACCCGATGGCGTTACCTGGTTTCATTGCTCCTTTGATGAAATCCCCCGGCAAACGCTTTACCCATTTCGCCGTTTACTGGAGGGATATTTTGGATGCTTGCACGACCAATGTGAATCTGAGAAAAAAGAGGCGTTTCTATCATGTATCAAAAAATTGGTTTCCCGAACTACGGACGAGACTGTTCGTAAGGAATTGGAACGCACATCCGATCTGTTGGCACCGGTGATCGGGTTGCATCTGGAAAATTCTCTCTATGATCAACTTGATCCAAAGCTGCGTCTTGACAATACGCTCAATGCGCTGGAGTGTTTTTTCAAATCGGAGAGCCTGATTCGTCCCGTTATTATTGAGTTGGAAGACGTCCACTATGCGGATGAGGGCTCGCTTCAACTTATCCGACAATTAAGCCGAAACTTAACCGGTTATCCGATCGCGATAATCACCTCATATAGGTCGATCCACTCGTCTTCCTTGCCGCTATTTTTCGAGACAGTTTCCGAAAAGATTGAAATGACGGTGTTGTCCAAGAAGGAAACCGCCCTTTTTTGCGAGGAGATACTCTCGAATAAAATATCCCCTCGAATGAAGGAATTGCTCAACAGGCAGACCGGATGCAATCCCTTCTTTATAGAGCAGATGACTCTTTTTATGGAAAAAAACGACCTGTTGACCAACAGCCCGGAAGGTTGGGGACCCAAAGAGACTACAATGGGGATTCCCGTGGATGTACAATCCTTGCTCACTGCGCGTTTGGACAGGCTCGACTCCAAGGTGCGAAGTTTTGTCCAGACAGCCGCGATCCTCGGACAGGAATTTGAGTTGAGTATTTTGTCCAATATGCTGCCAAATAAGATCGACCTCCGTCGGGAGCTAAAGGTCGTGGAAGAGGAATCAATCTGGACGCCTGTATCGGAAAATCGCTATATATTCAAACATACTCTTATGCGGGACACCGCTTATGAAATGCAGTTGCAATCAAAGCGCCGAGAACGACATGCGTCCGCCGCGAGAGTTTATGAAAAAGTTTATGGCGACCATCCGACTTCCCATCTGGGAGAACTCGCGTATCATTATGAAATGGCGGGGATTACGGGAAAAGCGATAACTTATTTTGAAAAAGCGGGCGATTACGCTCGGGAAAATTATCATAATAATCAGGCGATTATCTATTATGACAAATTGATTCATTTGCTGACTATAGTTTCTCCGTTCGAATTTCCTTCATCCGTTTCTGAGAAAAACAAGATGAAAAAAATCGGCGGAGGTCGTCAATTTCAAAAAAATAAAAGCGAGAAATGGCTCAAAGAAAAATTGATTGATATCTTTCATAAAAAAGGAAAAATTTTTGAAGTCACGGGGGAGTGGTCTGCCGCGGAGACCATTTTTGTCGAAATATTGAGCCTGACTCAGAGTCTGGGAGATAAACCCAGGCTCGCGAAAACATATCAATTATTGGGCTGGATTTTGCATCTGAAAGGAGAGAACAGAGAAGCGGAGAAAAATCTCCAAGCCGCTTTGCAACTTAATGAGGAGTTGGACGATCAGCAAGAGATTGCGCACACAGTCGGGAAAATAGGCAATATCTATTATGTACAAGGCGAATACGAGAAGGCGATGGAATATTTCAAGAAGGATCTGCAAATCAGCGCGAAATTCAACCATCAACTTGGCGTCTCTATTGCCTTGAATAATATGGGGAATGTGTATCGCCGACTCGGGGACTATGATCGGGCAATGGGCTGCTATAAACAAAAGCTGCTATTGAACGAGGAGATGAAGGACAAAAAAGGCATCTCGATCACCATTGGAAATATGGGCAGCGTCTATTTTGAGCAAGGAGATTTTTATCGAGCAAAGTCCAGCTATGAGAAGTATTTGAGCATCAGCGAGGAGTTGGGCGACCGGCTCATGGTTTCTATCTCCCTGCACAAAATGGGGAATATTTATTACATGAAGGGCGATTATATACGGGCTATGTGGTATTATGAGCGTCGTCTGGAGCTGAGCCGAGAACTGGGGGATAAAAAAGGTATTGTGCGCACGTTGGGGAAATTCGGATCGGTCTACTCCTCGATGGGAGATTATAAAAATGCGATGTCATATTACGAAGAGGCTATTCAGATGAGCCGGGACTCCGGCATTCGCAGCGACTTGTCCCAAATATTGGTCGATAAGGCGACTCTGATGTTTCTATTGAAACGCTACGAGGAAGCCGAACGGCTAAACAAAGAGGGCTTAACTCTGGCGGAGATGGCAAATCAAAAAGACGTCCTGTTCAGAAGTAAGATGCTATCGGCTCGATTGGCACTGGCAATGCACGATTCGACATCGCATGATCTTAAGACCAGCACTGCGTTCCATCAGTTGGTGGATATGTTAAACGAGGTGAAAAATAAGGTGGAGAAAGCCGAACTTCATTATGAATTATGGAAGTTGAGTCTGGACCGGAGTCATCAACAGGAGGCGTTGAGATTGTATCAGGAAGCATTGGATAAAGCATCCAATGCTCAATTTAAAGAGCGGATCAGGCACCTGTCGGCGGGCAGATCAAATTATGCATGAAAACAGATACGCGGCAATGCCCCCGCTCATAGCGCAGAACAAATTCACATGATCGTTGTTCATCCAGGGGATTCCCGAGACAAATTCGGTCTCTGAATTTTGGCAATGCCGCATTTTTTCGGTGACTTTTCCGCAGATGAGGCATCGATATTGCACTTGGAAACGGGCTCCGATCAGGCTATCGATAAAATTTCCGATCATGCCCGCGGCGGTAATGATCAATGGATGAAGATAGGGATGGAGATGCGCGGGTCCGCTGAAATAACCGATTGTCCCGATCAGCAGCGCGCCGAGAATCCCGCCGCAGATCCCAGGCAGAGTGACACCTCCGGAAGTACCGTGGGGAACCTGGCGAAAATTGGTTATAAGACGCGGTCGTTTTTTGAATAAAACACCGATCTCCGTGGACCAGGTATCTGCTGTGACCGCGGCTAATATTCCGAGGTATGCTGGATAAAAATGGACTGACGGATAAAAAAAATTAATTATGACGACAATACCGGCTAATCCACCATTCGCCGCTACCTGCCACTTATCCCGCCGGCTCGATTTCTCAAAGATAAGACCAAATTGGGGACGTCTTTTTTCGGCTATTTTTGATAGCAGACTGGATAGGATGAAAAATAAAATCAACGGTATTGCCCAGCCCCAACCGCCTAAACCGAATACAACAGCTCCCAGCAGAAATGCCGCGGCGGATCCGTCCGGAGCGAGGAGGCGCAAATAATAAGATATCGCTGAAATTGACGCCGCGGCGATGATCCCAATCTCCAGTCGTCCTCCAAAATCCGGAGCTATCGCTGACTGATAGCGGAGAAAATAGATCATACAGAAAACACAAAAAAGCGTCGCGGTATAATCAGCGAATTTCGGGAGTAGGAGGCGGAAAGCGATAAAGAATAATGCCGAGTAAAACGCTACTCGAATCCATAAGGTCTCATCGCCGAAGAACGACAATAAGCCTGGTACAAAAATAAGCGCGGCTATAAATCCAAAGCACTTTAAATTTTTATATAGTTTTAATAGAACCATGATTACTATTTAAAATAAATAATAAAATCTAAATATATACCTGAATCATAGAAACTTCGATATACGAGAGAGCATGTCCTTCTGATATCTCCTTTGGTCGCCTGGATATAGACTATTTTGATACCACTGGGCCCAATAGCTGCTTCTTTTCAGATCGACATACGGGGGCATTGCCCTGATCATCGATTCCACTTTTTTCAAATCTATAAGGGGGCACAAGCGACATTTTTCCAAGTTATTTCTTGCAACCTCAAGCATATCGTCGAGATTTATTTTGATACGATTATTTTTATTCTCAGATATAAAGTGGAACCAGGGCTTTCTTTTCCATTGAATGAAAGATATATGGCTCCGAAAACAACCGAAATAGTTCGGCAACGGTCCGATACTACGCGCCCATTGCCCCATGTGTTGGCAATAATTCGAGGACGGTCCTCCGTGATTCAAAAATCCCATATAACAGTTAAAACCAAGGCCGTCATCCACGTCAAAATTAATTTTATATCCATTTACATAAATTTGACAGGACTTCCAGTTGTTTACAATTGTGTAGAGTTTCTGAAAATTTTTCATATCTTCCCGACGAAAGATATTCCGATAAACGACCTCGTTATTTTCATCAACCAATTCCTGATGTTTCAGCGTCTGAATTGACCCAGACGCTAATTTTGAATTCGAATTAAAGAATTAAACAAGATTTGTCGAACCGACAAATTCATTCGACAACAACGTTGGTATCGACGATCCAGGCGTCTGGAAATCCGTTGTTGCGGATGTAGTCACGAATATCTTCCGCCTCTTGTCGGGATCTGGCATTACCCATACGCACCTTCCAAAGCCCAGCGTCTTGCTCGACATACCCTTTCAGATTGAGCCTGTCCGCCGCGTTTTGGGCACTTGTCATCGCGCCGTCTTTCGTGGACATAGCCGAGATCTGAATCCGAAATCCAGGAACCGTGCGACCAGGAATCGCGCCCGAATCTACAGAGCCGCTCCCGCTCGATCCGGAATAATTCTCGGATGGCGTACCGCTAACTGGATCGCCGGAGCCGATCCAAGAACCGCCTTCAGATCCGATCTGGCTCTGTTGCGTGTCGTCGTACATCTCAGAAATATTGGAAGGCGGGCTTCCCTCCTGCCTTGTGGTTTCGCATCCCATAACGGACATGACAAAAAATAAAAGCGCAATTGTCAGGATAAAGCGTTTCATTTTGATCATTTCATTCCTCCATAATAAAATAGTAAAATAATAAAAGAGATCGATAGATCAGAAATTATAAAAAAAATATGAGGCTGCGTCAAAAAAAAGTAATTGTGGGTTTCACAAACTGAACCTATTATATTCTGTCGTGTTTGTCAAGATATTTTCGATAACCGCTCGATAACCGGAGAAATACGACACGTTACAAGTCACTAATCTGTCCGATCAAAGCATTGCCTCAGCGATCCGACGTCTGGCTTTCCCAGCAATGGGAATCTCATTGTTCATCGGTCTATTCAATATTGTGGATTTTTTTTGGATCGGCAAATTGGGATCAGAAGCTCTCGCCGGGGTGAGTGCTGCCATGTTTCTGATCTGGTGCGCCTATTCGGCGATGGATGTGTCGATGGTCGGAATCAATACGCTGGTATCGCAAAATATTGGTGCCGGGAATTTGGGCAGAGCCAATCGCGCAGGTACTATCGGGATAATCATTGGACTAATCGCAGCTTTTTTCGTGATGATCGTGGGATTGACCGCTTATCCGACTCTTTTTCGATTTATGGACCTCGCTCCAGGCACCCAGGATCACGCGAGCCAATATTTCATCTGGTTCATTCTGGGTATCTCTGCCACATTTACCTGGCGGAATTTCGCGGCTATTTTTCGAGGAAGCGGCGATACTCTCACCCCGATGCGGTTGATCGGCTTTGCGTTGATTTTGAACATTATTCTGGATCCCTTGTTTATGGTCGGATTCGGATGGGGCACAAAAGGATGCGCGATCGCCACAGTGTTGACCCATTTGATAATCGGAATCATAGGCGCGAGAATCCTACGCAGACGGGGATGGTCGTTTGGAATACAATCTTTTTATGATCCAAAGGACGATCTCTCGCCCTGGACTCTCGCTGGAAAAATCATCCGTATCGGCATTCCTATGGGCTTGACCGGCTTTATTTTCAGTTTGGTTTACATCTTTCTGGCGCGCATTATTTCTCAATTTGGAACAGCTCCCATGGCCGCGATCGGAATCGGACATCGAATAGAGTCCATCGTTTTTCTCGCGTGCATGGGTTTTTCTACAGCTGCCGCGACACTGGTCGGGCAAAATCTGGGCGCGGGGAAAATCAAAAAAGCGGAGGAGTCGGCGTGGAAATCAGTATTCTATCTGACTTTAGTCTTAACGCCGATTTCGCTCATTTTTATCTTGCTTCCCGAGCAAATCATGACTATTTTTACAGACGACTTAAACGTGATCAGAG
This sequence comes from Candidatus Cloacimonetes bacterium 4572_55, assembly GCA_002084765.1. GTDB lineage: Bacteria > 4572-55 > 4572-55 > 4572-55 > 4572-55 > 4572-55. The sequence goes on from NBMB01000003.1 coordinate 20,031, forward strand.
AAGGCGCGGACTACCTGAAGATCATCGGCGTCAGCGAGATCTTTATGGGCGCGGAGATTGTCCTGTTGCAATCCTTCGGAGGCGCGGGTTACACCCTGATACCCACTCTTATCAGCGTGCCTCTCACAGTTGCGCGCTTGCCCCTGGCATATTTTCTGGCGATCTATCTTGGATACGGGCCATCGGGAATTTGGTGGGCAGTCGCCATGACATCTCTTGTTAAAGGAACAACCTTAGGCGTTCTGTTTAAGTTGGGATTATGGAAACGAAAATGAAACAAGGGGCAACTGCCTTTTGGTCAGACTAAAATCGTTTTTTGTATTCAATAGGAAATAGAATCATTATATAACGATAACAAAATTCTTCAGGGAGGTGGGGAAATTAAGATTCATTGTTTATTATTGATACTGTTTAAAATTTATATTTTTGGATCAAATTTAAATGTTAATTCTGTTAATTGAGTTTAACTCGCATCAAGGAGTTCTTTTTTTATGAGAAATTATAGACTTTCTGTCATTATTATGATCATTTTCCTCATGGGAACCCAGGCTCTCGGATTTGCCGACGAGCGTGTCGATGCCATTTTGGAAGAAACAGCCCTTACCCCATCTCTACTGGAAGATCTGGGCGTTCCCTATTCGCAAGAGACGACTTTGGACGATATTCGGGGTATCTTCCGAGTAGCAGTCGACGCCAATATTGACCTTTCGTTATTAGAAACACATCATATTCGGTACGCTTACGACTCGCATAGGCGGATGGTTCTTCGTGTCACAGAAAACAACGCCCATATCTTGAGAGCGCATCGCATACCAACTATGAGTATTTTTGCGCCTCTCCGTCACGCGGGGAGCGCACGGATCGACGTGGCGAGACGTGACCTTCGGGAAACCCTTTTAAGTCAGGGATTTGAGGACTCTCAGGAAATTCCATCCGGCTGGACCACAAGCAATTGGTCGCGGAATCATTGGCACATCAGTTCGAGCGAGTGCGGTCTGGAAGTCCCTGAGTTGAACCAAGAGCAATGGGCGTATTTCGGCGATTCCCAAAATTGCGACTTTGATCTCTATTGGGTATACGGGACCTTATCCGCCCCTTCTATCGCAATTCCGCAAGACGCTGTGGTTGCCCTACTGATTTATCATTCGGTGTATCAGGGCGAAGGAGGGCGTCCCTACGACGACACATTCCCCCATGACGCGGCCTGGGTCGAAATAAATGGGAACCAAAATGTGGTGGATCAGGTCAGCTCAACTTCTGTGCAAAATGTGTGGGAAACCCGAGTTGTCAACCTGCTTGATTACGCGGGACAATCGATCCAAATCGATTGGAAATTTGATTCCAACGACGGGAACCAGAACTTATATTTGGGTTGGCAGATTGATTACGTATCTGTTCAATATTCCACAGACCCAAATTTTGAAGATTGCAATAATAACAACATACCGGACGAATTCGAGCCGGATTGCAATGGAAATAGCGTACCGGATGAGTGCGATATTGCGGATGGAACCAGCATCGACATGAATGGAAACGGCATTCCTGACGAGTGCGAGGTAAACGGATTCGATTACGGCGACGCGCCCGCGCCTTATCCCACCCTGTCTGCCGATAACGGCGCGTATCACGGCGTGGTAGAAGGCATCTATCTCGGCAATTCGGTCGATATAGATAGCGACGGTCAGCCCAGCGATACGGCAATCGGCGACGATACGGATTCTGACGGAGACGATGAGGACGGCGTCGAGTTTGAGACAGACCTTATTCCAAACGAGCTTACTATCGTCACAATAACCGGATCCCCCGAGTGTTTTGTGAATTTCTGGATCGATTTGAATCAGGACGGGGACTGGGACGATGACCAGGAGCAGATTTTTATCGACGAATCCATAGGAACCGCTCAAGATTTCACACTTCCTGCAGGAGCGCAACCTGGAGTGACTTTTGCCAGAGTCAGGCTCACCTCTTATAACCCGAATGGAGATCTCTCGCCCACTGGTATGGCTGCGGACGGCGAGGTAGAAGACTACCAAATCACGATCGGCGTTCCAGTTCCGACGTATGATTTTGGAGACGCCCCTTCTACCTTCCCCACACTTCTCAGCGACAACGGTGCCCGTCATGTCATTAATCCTGAGATTTATCTCGGATCGGGAATCAGTGCCGAAGACGATGGGCAGCCTGGATCCGACGCGGATGGAGACGATCTGGACGACGGGGTTGCCTTTAATACGGATCTGACTCAAGGAGAGGCCGCGTCGATTACAGTGAACAGTTCTGTGTACGGAAATCTGAGCGCATGGATCGACTGGGATGGGGATGGCACATGGAGTGGAACAGAGGAAGAAATTTTTCAGGATCAACACATCCAATCCGGAGACAACATCCTCTCTTTCGACGTTCCTTACACCGCGCAAATCGGTGACACATACATCCGTTTTCGCTTTAGCACAGCGCAATTTATCTCCTATGCTGGGGAAGTTCCGGACGGAGAAGTGGAGGATTATAAAGTCTCGATTCAAGAGGTCCCGCCAGGATATGATTTTGGCGACGCTCCAGACCCGTACCCGACTCTACTGCAATTCGACGGCGCGCGGCATGCTATCGGAAGCGGCATTCTGCTCGGACAGCAAATCAACGACGAGGAAGATGGACAGCCCTCTAACGAAGCGGACGCGGACCAATATGACGATGGAGTTTCCACCCAGGATTTGAATTTGGTCGAAAATACCGCGCCCGTAATCTCGGTCGCTGTCGAAAATCCGACCGACAATACCGCAACTTTGATCGGCTGGATCGACTATAACGGCGACGGCTCCTGGGGTCCAGCAACAGAGCAAGCTGGCGCACAAGTCGAGGCACAGTTCTCTGGATCGGTAGAGCTGATCTTCCCGACCATTCCGTTCAATTCGAGCCCTGCGACATTTGCCCGCTTCCGAATCAGCTCCGAAGCGTCCCCCCTTCTTTCCACTGGCGAAGCGGTTGACGGCGAGGTCGAGGATTATCCAGTCACGATTTCGCAGCCAGCCTCTATCGGCGATTTGGTTTGGTTAGACAGCGACGCGGACGGTCTGCAAGACGATGACGAAATCGGATTTTCAGATGTGGTCGCAACGATCTACCGAGAAGATGACACGCCTCTGGATACCGTTCTCACAGACGTGAACGGCGCGTATGTATTTGATAACCTCGCCGCAGGTAACTATTATCTTCGTTTTACCGCGCCATCCGGCTATCTTTTTAGCCCCCAAGATCAAGGAGACGACGAGGCTCTGGATAGCGACGTCAATCCGACTAACGGAAAAACCGACGTGATCTCCACGGCACTGGGACAAGACCCAACCCATATCGACGCTGGGTTGTATCCAGTCGCGTTCCTCGGGGATTTTGTCTGGCAGGACTCTGACGCGGACGGGATTCAAGATTCCGAGGAGACCGGACTTTCCGGCGTCTCTATCCTTCTATATGACGAGACCGACGATTTAATAGGGACTGCGTTATCAGATCAAACGGGTTCATACCAATTCAACACTCTGACTCCGGGTATCTATTCCTTGAAATTTCTCGCTCCTGACAATTACAACATCACGCTTCAGGATCAGGGAAACGACGACGCGGTTGACAGCGACGTGGATCCGACTACCGGCAAGATCGAATCCATTGATCTGAGTCCTGGAGAGAACAACGCCGCGCAGGACGCTGGGTTTTACGCGGATTTCGCTACAGTAGGGGACCGGGTCTGGCACGATCTAAACGCGGACGGTTTTCAGGATCCAAGCGAACTGGGTGCTCCAGATATAACGGTCAGGCTGTACGACGCGCAGGACGTCCTAATCGACACGGCATTGAGTCAGAGCGACGGCTCATACCAATTCTCCGAAGTAATTCAGGGCGATTATTATCTCCAATTTGTCCTCCCGGACCACTATATTTTCTCCCCAGCAAATCAATCCGCAGCTGGCGATACAAGCGACAGCGACGCGAATATTGCTACTGGCAAAACGGATATTTTCACACTGGGACCAGGCGATGTCGATACGAGTCTGGACGCGGGAGTTTATCAATGGTCCTCAGTGAGACCGTCTGCTTGGCATGATCTAAACGCAGATGGAATTCGAGATCAAAACGAGTCGGGAATATCGGGAATAACAATCGCGCTTTTTGACGACACCGACGACGAAATCGGCGTGGGAACAACCGATAGTCAAGGAACGTATACCTTTGAAAATAAGGAGCCTGGAGAGTATTATCTACAGGCGACCATACCTGAGTCTCAGACAATCACGTTACAAGATCAAGGTGACGATGACAGGATTGACAGCGACGCGGATCAAGCCACTGGCAGGATGCCCGCATTTCTCCTGATTAGCGCGACTTTTGATACGACTCACGGCGTGGGTGTGAACGATAAACCAATTATCCTGACGACCGGATCCCATCTGGATTATGTCGAGGGAGACGGCGCAGTCGCGGTGGATCCGAGTCTGACGTTGAGCGATGACAATCCTGGGGATACCGCGATTGATAGCGCAAAAGTGTGGATCAGCGGGAATTATGCCCAGAATGAAGACATACTGGGATTCTCGAACCAAAGGGATATCAGCGGCGTGTATGCGAACGGCGAGCTGATCCTGCAAGGAACGGCAAGCGAGGCGGATTATCAGGCTGCGCTACGCGGCGTGACCTATGAAAATATCGCTGTGGACAGTCCAGATATCAACATCCGCACAGTAAGCTTTGTCGCGTACGACCGATTGAGTCAGAGCAATCAAAGTATCCGGTTTATTGACATAGCACTTGGAAACGATCCGCCCGTCGCGACGGACGACACCGCGTCTACTCTTGAGGATACGCCAATCAATCTGTCGGTTTTGGCGAATGACTCGGATCCAAATGAGGACGATCTGCACATCAGTCTGGTGAGCGATCCCGCGCATGGAACCGCTGAAATTGTCTCCAATGATACCCAGATTCTATACGAGCCAGACAATAATTTTAACGGCTCGGACACGCTGACTTACACGATCAGCGACAGCCCGGAGACTCGAGATGTGGATATTGGCACGGTTATTGTCACAGTGATCGGTGTGAACGACCCGCCCCAATTTTTGAAAGGCGCAGACCAAGTCGTGGGTGAAGACGCGCCGATTCAAACAGTGGAAAGTTGGGCAACAGAAATCTCTGCAGGTCCGACCGACGACGAAATGGACCAAGCTCTTCTCTTTTTGATCGAGACCGATAATCCCGGACTTTTCAAGTCAGGACCGGATATCGATCCCATAACAGGAGACCTGACGTTTCAGTCCGAATCAGACTCTAACGGCGTGGCAACAGTGACTGTTCGGCTGCAAGACGACGGCGGCGTGGTGAACAACGGTCAGGATATGTCCCCCGAGCAGACCTTTACCGTCACAGTCAATTCCGTCAACGACCAGCCGGTTGCGATGGACGATCTGTATAATACAGAAGAAGATACGCCGATCACATTCGATCCCCTGGAAAATGATTTTGACATCGATAACCAACTGGTTCCGAGTACCGTGACAATCTTGCTTGATCCGCTAAACGGCGAGGTCGAGGTCAACGCGGGGGACGGTAGTGTGACATATACGCCAAGTAGCCAATACAGCGGCGTCGATAGCCTTATGTATTCGGTAGAGGATGAAGCCGGAGCTGTCTCCAATCAGGCAACGATCGAGATATGGGTGGCGATGGTCAATGAGCGACCCGTCGCAACAGCTGACTCGGATACGACCTATGAAGATACTGAAACCCTCGTTAATGTGCTGGATAATGACTTTGATCCAGACCCAGAGGGAGGGCTGGTCGTCGAAACGCTTCGGATAGAAACCGCGCCAGTACACGGTTTGGCTACGATCCATGGCGATACGATTCGCTACCAACCCGATGAAAACTTTTTCGGCGTGGACTCTCTGTTCTACAGCGTCCAAGATAATTTCGGAGCGCGATCCGACACGTCCCGCGTATGGATCATGGTGCACCCCGTGAACGACGCGCCAACTCTGACACTGGGTCAACCCGTGACCTTGGATGAGGATAGCGAGGAGTGGGTCCTTCCAGACTGGGCAACCCAAATCAGCGCGGGCGCGGATAATGAAATTGATCAATCCTTAACTCTTGAACTGTCCGTGGATAACGAAGTGCTTTTTTCCGAGCTACCGACAATAGACCTGGAAACCGGTGACTTGACTTTTACTCCAGCACCGGACTCCAACGGAATAGCGGTCGTCTCTGCGATCTTGAGAGACGACGGTGGGTCGGATAACGGAGGCTTGGATAGTACCGAGGCGCAGAGTTTCACAATTACAATCAACCCTGTGAACGATCCGCCTTCGTTTGCTCCACAAGGACCCATTGTGGTCTATGACGACGTCGGCGCGCAGACTGTAACCTCTTGGGCGACCGATATTTCCACAGGACCTCCAAACGAAGCGGATCAGGAACTGAATTTCGAGATTACTGGAGATTTCAGCATGTTCCAGTCTGCGCCAGAGTTAGATCCGATAACCGGCGACTTGACTTTCACGCCCCGATACGGCTTTTCCGGCCAGGTCGATCTGACTGTGACCGTGACTGATGACGACAGCGGCGAAAATAGCTCCACCGAGACATTGGATATCCAGATCAAATTGATGGGCGACGTGAATGCCGACAACATAATCACCATATTTGACATAGCTATCATGCGGGACGCGATCCTGGGAATCGGTGATGGCCTGACGAGTTCTCAGCAGGAGCAAGCCGATATGAACCGAGATGGACTTGTCGATATTCGGGATATTGTTTTGAATGTCGACAAAATGAATTGACGAATCTGAACGAATCAATCGGCTTTTTTGTCAAATTTTTGTCGAATTTATAATGGAAGACGCTCGGTGTTTTTTAACGCCGAGCGTCTGTCTCTATTTTCGATCAACAAACCATCGCAAATTAATAATTAAATATGTGAAGGAAATTACGTTTTCTACTCAAAACCCTGTTCTTCTCGCTTCCTGTGGCAAATTATTCAGGTTATAGCGAGATATAGGACTTTTTTAATATGGCGGCAGATACGGATAAAGTTTTTCGGAAATTTAAAAAGCTCAAATCCGATCGGAAGTATGATAAAGCAGTTGATCTCCTAAAAGAGGAGCTGAGAAAATCGCCGCGTCAATACGATCTGATTGTCGAGCAATCAAAAATCCTGATCGAATTGGGCAGAGAACAGAAAGCACTTCCTCTGCTGAATCGTGTCTGGAGTGCTCACCCAGCTCGGCGAGACGATGTCCTGATCTTCCTGCAAAAAACTCGGCTCGATTTGGGAATATTGGGTGCCGAGACCTCAGAACAAAACGACTTGGGGCTTATCAACTTTTTCCTCTTTCAGAAATATTTGATAAAAAGAGATCTGACGTCAGCGGATCAGATTCTTACCTCTCTTGATAGCGACCAGATTCAAGAGCTTTATAGCGGTTTCCAAAGTAAGGCGTCCCGGTTTGAAAAAATAGCGACGCCAGGGAGCGTGGGTAGCGCGGATTTGACCCCATTCTACGGCATACTGACCATCCAAAAGTTCACCAAAAAATGGAACTCAGCCCGCCAAACGATCTGGAAAATTGCCAAATTGTCGGATCGGGAGTTGCCGGCACTGCGAAAAGAGATCGACTCCATGTCGGAGAATATGCCGGATGATATAAATTTGCGCCTGACCAAAGCTCGGATCGTCTTTCAGCAGATGGAGTGGATCCGATTCGGTCAAGAGATCAAATATCTCCTGGAAAAAAAGAGGCGTCTCCCGGAAGATTTATGCGATAATGTGCAGACTGTCGTTCAGCAAAATCCAGACCTTTGGGGGTTAAAGCTCTCGCTCAGCGTGATTTTATTGCGGAAAAATGAGACGCCTCAAGCCCTGGATATGCTGAAACATACAGGATGGGACCATCCGGAGAGCTTGCCCAAGGTTCTCGCTCTACTGGAGGGATTGATCCATACGGGTAGGAAAGAGCCGATCATCCGACAAATTATTGCAGAATTTTATCTGAAAAAAAACCATGTGGATCAGGCTACAAAAAATCTGCTCTCAATCGTCCGAACCGACCCGGATCAAGCCGGGTTTATGATCCAACTTTGCCAGAACTATCTCGCGGATAATCCAGAGGCGATTTCTCTCTATTATCCACTGGGCGACGCTCTGCAACTCGCGGGTCGGATCAATGACTCGATCCAATCCTATCTTCAGATTCTTAAAGTAGATAAATCTAAAATCCGACAAGTCGCGCGTCGATTGATAAGTCTGCTCGAACAGCACGAGAATAATGAATCGGCTCATTTTGCCCTGGCTTCTATTCTGACGCAAGCCGGCTTTTATCAAAACGCGGCTATCACGCTACATCACCTTTGTACAATCTCTCCTCAGACAACAGACACCGTATTGCAGTGCCTGGAAAAACTCGCGAATTATGAGCAAATTCAGACCTATGTTTTGTCCCGTATGATCCAGATTTATTTCGACATGGATCGATTGGAAGACGCGCTGAAAACAGCGGACCGATTAATCCGAATTGACAGGAATCACTTGGAGTTCGTCCTGATCGAGTCGGATCAATATGGGAAAAAGCATTTAGAGAAAATTCCGAATTTACTTCGCTTCTACCGTGAGTTGTCCATGCGTTATTCGGGACACTTCCTGCCCCGCTTAGCTGCGGCTGAGGCATATTTTGCCGTAGAGACCTATGACAAATCCGCCTTGATTTATAAACAAGTCGCGCTATTACATGATCAAAAAGCGGGTTATATTATCGAACGATTGAAGGGCATGCTTGAACTGAAGCCTGATTTTTTGCCAGCACTACAGGAAATGTATGATATTTATCTTGAATATCACGATATCGAATCCGCCGCAAAAATTTTGGACGCGTTTGAAAATAAAAAATTGGTCTCGTTAAAAGACATTGTCAAATATTTTTACATGATTATTGATCGGGAGCCATTGAATAAGAACCTGCGGTTGGGCTTTGCTCGTATCTATAAAAGAAACGATCTGCCAGAACATACGATCCAGGTATGCGACGAGGCGTTGGAGTCGCTCCCGACACCGGATCACGCTTCGTTTAATTTAATCAAAGCCCAATGTTTGATCGAGCTCCATCAAATTGATGAAGCCGCGCGGCTTTTTCATATCGCGTATAAATTGGATCATCAATTGGCAGACAAAATCATACACGGACTAAAACAGATACTGGATATTCATCCGACTCTTGTTCCGGCTCGAGATTTATTGGCGACGGTCTACTTGGAGCAAAATTTTCTTGAAGAGGCGATCCTGGAATATCTCTACCTTGCAGAATCTGACAGCTCTCTTCACGGGGAAATTTTAGAATTGTTTGAGAAAATCAACAAGGAGGAGATCACCAACGCTCGGGTGACAATGGGATTGGGCGACCTGTATGTGATTTTAGAAAAAATCGAGCCAGCTATAGATAGCTACAAAAAAACTGCGAGGCTGGACCCATCGCTGATACCGGAATTGCCGAATCGTTATGAAGAGCTGCTGAAAAATTATGCAGAACGGACGGATTTGCATCTCTCTTACGCCAATATTTTGATCAATATTTCCCAGTTTGACCGCGCGTTGGGTCATTTGGAACATGCATACCAGATCGACCCCTCGTTACAAAATGTCCTGGTGGGAAAGCTGCGCCAAATCCTTAAAAAAGACAGCGAGAACAGCGAAGCAAGAAAAAAACTGGTTCATATTTTTGTGCGACAAAAGGCATTGAAACAGGCTTGCAACCTGCTCCTCGAATTGCTGCGTCTGGAAGAGGGTAACGTCGAATTCGTGATGGAAAAGAGCCTGGAAATTTTGAGAGAAAATAAGAAATTTACCCCGATTCATTGGGTCTTGACACAAGCTCATATCGTCCGAGAAGATCTGGACGCCGCGTTGGTCAGGCTTAAATCGATCGTGGAATTGGACCGCAACCAACTCCCCGCTGTGATCGCATATTTTGCAGAATTGGAAAAAATTTATCAGGAATCATCACCGTTCCTTTTTGCGTATGGCGACCTTCTGGCGTTGAACGGCGATTATGCAGAGGCGCAGGAACTCTTCTGGTCGATCTCATGGAAAGAAACATCTGAATTATCACACGTCATCGAACGGTTGGAAAATCTGGTTCAATATCAATCTCGGAGTACTCGGCTACAGAATTTTATCGGCGAATTGTATCTACGGAAAAACGATTTTGAACAGGCGTTGCGCTGTTTCAAAAAAGGGATGCGTCTGGTTCACGGCGGAGATTTGATGGTCGAATTGTATATGAATTTGAGCCGGGTATACAGTCTCATCGGCGATGAAAAACAGGCGGAACGTGAGTTTACACGAGCCTGTAAATTTGATCCGCAACAACAGGTGGTCTTCCAAAAGATGCGACAAATCCGAGAGACAGCGTGGAAGCATCAACTGCTGAACGGGACTACGGAGATCAAAAAGCAAATTCAACTCCATCGAAAATTGGGTCAATATGAGCAGGCTCTTGATAAGATCAAAGGAATCGAGCCAACTTTAGACAATAGAAGAGAAAAATTACAGATATATTTGCAACAAAATCGTCCAGATTTCTTAATCGAATCAGCTTCGGTTGATCGCGAGGTCAAAGATGACCCGACCGCGCTCTATCTGCAAGGAGTTGCATATAAGCGGCTACACAATTTGCCCGCTCATATCGCCACGTTGAAAAAACAGCTGTCAAATGACCCGACTCGAGGTCGGATTCGAGAAAAAATAGCGGATAGCTATCAACAACTCGCGTTGGGGCGACTGTGCAAGCGATCGCCCGCGTTGATAGACCGAACCACAATCTCTTAATTTTTCAAAAAAGGAGTGCATCCATGTTTTCATTTTGTCCGGACTGTGGGGAAAAATTATCGTTCCAGTCCATAAAATTTTGCCCGTTTTGCGGTTATCAACTGCCAACGTTGCCGGTCTCCTTTACCCCACCCACACACGAGGATGTGGAGGTCCCCAAGCCGCCTGACCCTGATCCATATCCTGATTATCCACCCTCAATAGACCCGATATTTTCTAAGCAAGAGAAGGTCTCAGACCAAACACGAGACCATGAAGAGCCGATATCAGAAGCTCCGACACAGGATGTAGAAAATATGCATGATCCTGAAACAGATTCCAGCGTGCTATTCGAATCTGAAAGCGACCCGGAAGAACCGGACTCGACGGATCAATCGTCGTGGGAAGAGGAGGACAACTGGATCGATCTCTCCAAAGTGCCTCCGATCTCTCAAAACTTGGACCAGGAGTCCGTTCGTAAAGGTCCCAGGTGGGAGTCTCCTGAGGGAATCGGGCGATTTCGCGCATTTTTCAGCACATTGAAAGCGGTTCTCCTCAGTCCAAGCGAATTTTTCCAAACTATGCGACTGGAGGGCGGTCTGTTTCAGCCCTTAATCTTTTCCATCATCGTGGGGTGGATAGGCGGTCTTTTCTTTCTGATCTGGGATCAAGCACTATCGCTCGATTATTTAAAGCCCCCCGGAGACATGGGCGCGCTTCAAGGTGATTTTCAGGTCTATATTCAGATTATCAGCCTAATTCTTATTCCACTCACTGTGAGCATAGCGTTATTTTTCCAATCTCTCCTGATTCACCTCTTTTTATTGATATTTAATAGCGGGAAAAACGGTTTTGAAGGCACGTTCCGAGTCATCGCGTACTCGAACGCCTCTTCTCTATTCCAGATTATTCCCGTAGTGGGACCGTTTATTGGCGGAATCTATTCGCTCGTCCTCTACGTTATTGGGTTGCGAGACGCGCATGAAGCTGACGGCTTAAAAGTGACATTCGCGGTTTTGATGCCGGCTATCCTGCTTTGCTGTTGTTGCGCGGGCATGATATGGTTTTTTGCGATGATGGCAATGATGGGAAGTCCGGAACTGAATGAACTGATAACGCCTTGAAAAGAGTCCGCAGATTACGTGGATAGAATTAAGAGTCCGCAGATTACGTAGATAGAATTAAGAGTCCGCAGATTACGCGGATAGAATTAAGAGTCCGCAGATTACGCGGATAAAGTTAAGAGTCCGCAGATTGCGCGGATAGAATTAAGAGTCCGCAGATTGCGCGGATAGAATTAAGAGTCCGCAGATTGCGAGGATAGAATTAAGAGTCCGCAGATTGCGAGGATAGAATTAAGAGTCCGCAGATTGCGAGGATAGAATTAAGAGTCCGCAGATTGCGCGGATAGAATTAAGAGTCCGCAGATTGCACGGATAAAATTAGGGGGTTTTATAGATGGCGTCTATTGTTGACACAAGAGGAAAACCGTGCCCACAGCCGGTCATTTTGACCCGCAAAGTGTTGCTGAAATTTCAAGCCGCGACCACTATTGTTGATAATGAAATCTCTCGACATAATGTGACCCGTATGGCGAAAAAAAATGGATTTACTGTTCGCGCAGAAGAGCGGGAGGATGGAATATATCTCCATATCCACGCCAGAAAGGACCCGGCATCCAGCTCTATCAAAAAAATTCCAGACCCAGCCCAAACCGTAAGTCCGGGTGATACAGTTCTCAGCGTCCAGGACGAATTTATGGGGTCGGGAGACAAGGATTTGGGCAGGATTTTGATACGCGGCTTTTTTCATACATTGGCAGAGTCCATAGACGATCCGAGTCTGATACCGGATAAAATCGTCTTTTACAACGTCGGGGTGAAGCTGGTTTCCGAAGATTCGCCCATATTGTCCGATTTAAAAATGTTGGAAGATCAAGGAGTCGATATCTTATCCTGCGGTATTTGCATAGGGCATTTCGGTTTGAAAGATCGGATAGGGGTCGGAATCATATCGAATATGTATGATATTGCCGAGATATTGCTGAGCGCGGGCAAGGTAATAAATTTGTAACCCCCACGAACAAAAAGGAATTGATTATGTTTGAAGCTATTGAAAATCCCTACTTAGTTCCATTTGACAGCTCTTTTCACTATCCCGAAGCAAAAACCTCGCCAACGCCGGACGCGCCAGACAAAAAAGAATGTAAAAAACGCCTTAAAAAATATATAGGTCGCATAGACAAGTTTCAAAGAGTCTTGTACGCGCATAACAAATACGCGCTGCTGCTGATTTTCCAGGCAATAGACGCTGCGGGAAAAGATAGCACGATCCGAGCGGTTATGAGCGGCGTGAATCCGACCGGATGTCAAACTTTTTCTTTTAAGCAGCCAACGCCGGAAGAACTTGATCATGATTTCCTGTGGCGTACCTCGAAGCGATTGCCGGAAAGAGGGCGCATTGGCATCTTCAACCGGAGTTATTACGAAGAGGTTCTGGTTGTGCGGGTTCATCCTGAATATCTTCAAGGACAAAATCTGCCCTATCCGATCGATTTGAACCGGATATGGCAGGAACGCTATGAGGCAATCGTCGCGCATGAGCAATACCAGGCGCGCAACGGTTTGATGATCCTCAAGTTTTGGCTGAACGTGTCAAAGGAGGAGCAGCGGAGACGCTTTCTATCCCGTCTCGACAACCCGCATAAAAACTGGAAGTTCTCGGAGCGGGATATCAAAGAACGCGGCTTCTGGGACCACTATATGCACGCGTTTGAAGACGCGCTGAACGCGACGTCAAGACCCTGGGCTCCATGGTACGCGATCCCGGCGGACAATAAGCCCTATATGCGGATGTCTGTGGCAAAAATTATCGTGAAGAGCTTGAAATCTCTTAATTTAGAATACCCGAAGGTCGGACCGGAAGATATGGAAAAATTTAATAATCTGTGCATGTCGATTGAATAATAATCATCTCCGTCACCTCTCGCCAATTTTCGCGCACAACTGATACGCCAATCTCTCCATCAGCGCGTCCACCGGAACCGAGGAGGTTTTCAGAGCCAGGTCAACCTGATAGAGAAGGCTGAGATTATGCTCCAATTCTTCCCTGCGAAATCGTTTTGCTCTGGTCATGGTCTCCCCGATAAAATAGGGGTTTATCCGCGCCTTCTTGGCAATATCCGACCGCGAGGTTTGATGTTTCAGCAAGGTATGCACTTTTATCAGACCTAAGTAAAAATACATCAACACAGAGACAATTTTGACAGGTGGCTCGCCCCGCTCAATAATCTTGCGCATCAGGACCATCGCTTCTCCAGCCTGCCGATTCCCCAGCATTTTTTGGAGATCAAAGACGCTATTCACCCGCCACTTCCCCACGACAAACGCCACATGGTCCGATGTAACGACTTTCTTGTCTTGCGTATAGATGTCCAGTTTTTCGATCTCATTTGCCAGATCATAGAGCTGGGAACCCACGCTGAGATGCAGTTGCTGAATAGCTCTTGAGTCGATTTTCTTTCCGATTTTTTGGAACTGAGACTCGATCCAGCGAGGAACCTGGTTGTCATAGAGAGGCTTACATTCGACCGTCATTCCATTTTTTTTGACAGCCGCGTAGAATTTTTCTCGCCCATTGATCTTTGAGGCGGTATAAATTTGGTATACGGTTTTTGGAGGAGACGTGATATAAGGGATCAATTTTTCACGAGCTGATTTTTTTGCTTGATCGATATGACCAACGATCACCAGCCGATGATCGCCCATCATGGGCGCGGCTCCGATAGAAGACGCAACCCGTTTTATGTCCGCATCCTTGCCGCTGAATGCATTTAGATTCAAGCTGGTTATTTTTGGATCAAGAAAGCGAGCCTTGAGTTGCGCGACCGTTTCATCGATCAAAAAAGTCTCCTCGCCGTAGACCAAATAGACCCGGCTCAACTCCTTTTTTCCCTGCAAATAGCGATGGATATCATAAGGTTTCATAGGACATGCCTTTGTCATCAGTCGAACTTGCCGACCTGGTTCTTTGCCGCGCCCAGCTTCTCAATTCTGCGACCTGCTCCGCCATCATTTGGGCAAGCGGCACTGATTTTATCAGAGTCCGTTCGATATCTTGCGCGGTCAGTTTCCTCGAATTTTCCTCAAACGCGTCATACAAAGCCGAAATAATCGCTTGTTCGATCTCCGCGCCGCTGAACTGCTCGCTGGAGCTGGCAAGGTGCGAAATCTCGGACTCTTTCAGAATCCGATGGCGCAGCTTCAGATGGATGCGGAAAATCTCCTCCCGCTCGTATTGATTGGGCAGATCGACAAAAAATATCTCGTCAAATCGCCCTTTACGCAGCAGTTCCGGCGGCAGCATATCCACCATATTCGCAGTGGCAATGATAAATACCGGGGCTTTTTTCTCCTGCATCCAGGTGATAAAGTGGCCATACACCCGAGCCGCGGTTCCCGCATCGCTGAAATTGGAACTGCTGATACCGGAAAATCCCTTCTCAATCTCGTCTATCCACAGCAGACAGGGGCTGAGCGTCTCCGCCAGATTGATCGCCTTGCGCATGTTCCCTTCCGAAGAGCCGACTATGCCGGTGAAAACCCGTCCCACATCGAGACGGAGCAGGGGCAGTCTCCAGACATTTGCCACAGATTTCGCGACCAAAGATTTGCCGCATCCCTGCACCCCGACCAAAAGAATCCCACGAGGCGCGGGCAGACCAAAATTCCGAGCCTCTTTCGAGAACGCCTTACCCCGTTTTTGCAGCCAATTCTTGAGCGTTTCCAATCCCCCGACATCGGTCAGATCGGTCTCTGGGGAATAATATTCCAGAATTCCGCTCTTACGAATAATCTGCTTTTTTTCCTCCAAAATACGATCGATTGTGGAGCGGGTGATCTTACGGCTGCGCTTGATCTCTTCCACCAGCACATCTTCCATTTCTCGAACAGTCAGACCGCGGGCAATGTTGAGAAGCGTCTCCTCCTCGCCGGTTTTCAATTGGATCGAGTCCCCATATTGCGTCTTTAAGTCATCCAAAACCTCTCGCAATATCTCTTCTCCAGGGAGATCAAAATCAAAAACTTTGACGTCCTTTTCCAATTCGGGCGGGATTTTTAAGATCGGAGAAAGTAGGATAATTGTTTTCTTCTCTGACTTTTTCCGAAGTTTGGTCGCGGCGTCCCGCAGCCGACGGATGATCCTGGAATCTTGCCCCAGATAGGAATGATAGTCCAGCAGCACATACAGAGCCTTGTCCTTTGAATCAATGATCTCGTTCAGGACGGCAAACGGGTCCCTCGCCGCCTGATTTGGACGATCCGGCAGAGCAAAGTTGATCAATCCCTCAGTGATAGTCCAGATATAAAGCCGCCTGCGTTCCCCTCGAGCGACGACATCCAAATCCTGAAGCAAGCGATCCTCTTCCCATGAAACCAAATAGATCAAGGGAATTTGAGCCTGGATGCAAATACGTATATTAGCCAATTTGTCTTCAGGGATATAATCGCCTTTTTTTGCCGATTTTTTAGATTTCATCGCTTTTCCTTTGCGGAATTCGATCCGCAGATTACGCTGATTATCGCAGATTAGGGATTGATAGTTAATACAGGATAATACATTATTTGCGGAATTCGATCCGCAGATTACGCGGATTATCGCAGATTAGGGATTGATAGTTAATATAGGGTAATACATTTTCCTGTAGTTCCAATAGCTTCTTACCAAATCAGGCGCTCCTTGCAGATCATTTTGTCGCGAAGCGCGTCCAGGGGGCGATCCAATAATCCAGAAAATAGCAGGTAAGGGCTGGTTGCCGCGCCGGAGCTGTTGCATTTTACGGACAAATATAAGTTCTGGTCGTCGATCCAAGCCCGTCTGACTTCCGACTTCAGGAAATAGGTTCGATCCCGATGGAGCAGTTCTTTATCAAAACCAGGGAGGTTGAAACGCTCGATAGCGATTTTGTAAGCCGCTATGTCTGGAGCCGATTCTATGAGTCGGAAAACGACCCCGCGGGAGCGCGGCAATCTACTGCTCTGTACCGGTTTTGCCTCGAGTATATCCATTCCTTCTGGCAGAAGTTGGCTCATTTTTTGAGAAAGCGCGCGGAGATCTCCGATCGGCTCCTGTTGCAGTTCGACCAACGCGATCTCGCACAGGGACCCCATTCCGACTGGCAACGCGCCCGGATTTTTAATGATCGGCTTTGGATGAAACCCTTTGGTATAGCTTGACTTCAGATTCAGGCGGCGCAATGTCTTGAATAACAGCTCCAAGACGACGTGGTGCGCGATAAAACGGCTCAGTCCGGTTTTTTTGTAGACCAACAGATAGCGAAAAACTGGCGGATCCTTCTGTTTGCCCTGTTGCAAAATCGGCTCTGGGGAGTCGGATTGCGGCACAACGCTTTGCAATGGAGCGGAGAGTCGCACTTCGCTGTAATTTCCTGGAATCCCGCATCCATGGCAATCTTTCCGAGAGGGCTTGCAGTCCACAGTCGGTTCGCCGTTGAGCATCCGGTGATATTCTTTTTTCAGATACTCCTTGCTCACGCCCGGATGGATAAAATCCCAGGGCAGGGTTTGATCCAGATCACGATCTGCATACACGCTCTGTTGGTCATACCCAAATTCTTCCCAGATCGCCTGCCATTTGCTATAATCGAAATGCTCGGAAAAGGACTCAAAAATCTCGCCCGCCTGATACGCGGCGTAGATCATGCGGGAAAGCGAGCGATCCCCGCGAGAATAAAATGCCTCGACATGCGCCAGATCATAGTCTGCCCAGGAGATATCAACAGAGCGCGTGCTCTTGAAATAGCTGAGGATATAACCGATGTGACGGAAAATTTTCTCTCTGGACGCAAAACCGATCCATTGCATAGGCGTCGTGGTTTTTGGCGTCATAATGCCGATGTCCAACCGGATGCGATTCCGCTTTCCATAAGATCGGGCGATCCGATCCAGCTTGGCGATCAGTTGGCAAAATGGCTGCATATCATCAATAGTCTCGGTGGGAAGCCCGACCATAGTATAGAGCTTCAGCTTTTGGAATCCGTTACGGAACGCGTTCTCAGCCGCATCGAATATCTCCTGATTGGTGATATTTTTGTTGATCATCCGCCGCAGTCTCTCGCTGCCAGTCTCAGGGGCAAAGGTCGCGTTTCGGTTGAATCCAAGCTGAGCCGCTTTTAGTGCCAGACCCTCTTGGTAGCTGTTGACCCGCAGCGATGGAAGAGAGAGCTGAATCTTATTAAAATCAAGGTCTTGCACTAAATAATCCGCAAGATCTTCGATACGGCTGTAGTCCGAGGTGGAGAGCGAAAGCAGACCCAGCTCGATCTCGCCAGTCGCAGAAAGCCCCTCCTTTGCCAACCCGATCACATGGTCGGCGTCCAGCTCTCGCGTGGGACGATACCAATAGCCTGCCTGGCAAAAACGACAGCCCTGAGTGCATCCTCTCATCACCTCGATGGAAAATCGCTCATGGATCAGGTTCAGATGCGGGACAATCTGCCGAGCCGGAAGGTTGGATCTGTCCAGGTCGTCTGTCCAATGCCGCTTCACGCCCTGAGCCTTGCGATAGGGACCCGTGGAATTATCCAAAATCGGCGAGATCTCGCCAAATGAATTATAGCCGGTCTCCAAAAATTCCGGAACATAGACCCCGGGCAATTCCGACAAATGGGTCAATATTTCTCGACGAGACGCGCCGCGCAATCGACCCTGTCCGATCATCCCGAGTATGGGTCGGATCGCCCCTTCTGCCTCTCCGATCAAAAAAAGATCAAAAAAATCTGCCACAGGCTCTGGATTTGTCATCGAGGCCCCTCCCCCGATGATCAGAGGATCGTGCTCGAATCGATCCTCTCGGAAGGGATTCAGTCCCCCAAGCTCCAGCATGTATGGAATATTGGTGTAGTTCAGACCCGTCTGAATCGAGATGCCGATCGCGCTGAACTCCGTTATGGGGCTATAGGATTCCAGCGTATACAGAGGAATATGATGCGAGCGCATCTGCTCCGCCATGTCCTGTGCCGGCGCAAAAGCGCGCTCAGCGCACAGATCGGGGTCCGCGTTGATCTGGTGATACAACAACCGGCTCCCGTAGTGGGACATGCCCATCTCATAAACGTCCGGGAAAAGAAGCGCAATCGACGCGAGAACTTTATTCCGATCCTTGACGATCTGGTTGCTCTCGCCGCCAATGTATCTTCCCGGACGTTGCACATAATAGAGAATTGTTTCAAGTCGTTCTTTAATACCCATCTACCCGCCCCACAGAGGTTAACCGATCTCTACTATCCAGGATTATTCGAATAGCCCTGGGTGATAGAAAATAGAAACAATATATTCCGGGATGTGTGACCTGTCAAGAACATATTCGGGCATATTTTGAGTAACCCCTGTCAACCCCGATCCATTGCATGGTGCGATCTTGGGTTTTCAATTGACTTGAAATAAAAAATTATGTATTATCCATGCCGACCCGCACCATTCCGATTCGCTATGAGCAAAAAGGAGACTCGAATATGACCCCGAGAGAGAGAGTGCTTAAAGGAATTGAATATGCAAGGCAAAGCCGTGCGACCAAACTCAATTTATCTGGATTTAAATTAACAGAGCTTCCGCCTGAGATCGGGAAATTGACCCAACTGACGAAGCTTTATCTCAGAGAAAATGATCTGCCGATTCCGCCGGAACTGTTGGAAAAGACTCGTGATCCAAAGGCTATTTTGGATTATTATTTCTCAGCAAATCATTTTTTTTTAAACGAAGCCAAGCTAATCCTGGTAGGGCAGGGAGAGGTGGGCAAAACCTCATTGGTCAAGGGGTTGATCTGGGATAAATTCGATCCCAACGAATCTATAACCCATGGGATCAATATCGATGATTGGGAGATTTCTATCAATCCGAAAAAACTGAAAGAAAAAATTAAGCTCCATGTCTGGGATTTCGGGGGGCAGGAGATTATGCACGCGACGCATCAATTTTTTCTTACCACCCGGTCTCTCTACTTGCTGGTATTAAGCTGTCGAGCCGGGGAAGAGAGTAGCAAATTGGACTATTGGATAGAAATGATCAAAACTTACGGCAAAGAGTCTCCGATCATTGTTGTCTGCAACAAGAAAGACGATGGGTATCATATAGATCTAAATCGAAAAGAGTTGTGTGAGCAAAATCCCGGGATTGTGCGAGACGGCTTTGTTTCCACCTCATGCAGAGATGGGAAGGGAATCGCTGATCTGAAAGAGAAAATAAAAATCGCGTTGCGCAATATGAAATATGTCCGGGATTTGATCCCTCTGACCTGGTCTAATGTAAAACAGGAGCTGGAAGGGCTGAAACAGAATTTTATCACCTATTTAGGTTATCAAGAAGTTTGCAAAAAACATGGGGTCTTAGAACAGAGGCACCAAGAGACCTTGATCCGTTTGCTGCACGATCTGGGCGTGGCACTCCATTTCCACGACGATCCCAAGCTAAAGGATACCGGCATATTGAATCCAGAATGGGTCATCTATGCTATTATCACCAGCGAGGAATTGGAGGGACAAAAGGGTATCCTGCGAGGCGAGCAATTGGATAGAATCCTGGACAAAACAGCATATCCTCAGTCACGTCATTGGTTTATCATTGACATGATGCGCAAGTTCGAGCTGTGCTTTGATATGGGGAGCCGAGAGGAGCAGTTCCTGATCCCTGAATTGTTGCCACAAGAAGAGCCGCCAAAATTGGAATCGTTTGACGAGAGTTTGCGGTTTGAATACCATTACGACTTTTTGCCAGGCAGCATTATCAGCCGTTTTATCGTGCGGTTGCATCGTTTTATCCACAAGCAGACCTATTGGAAACATGGCGTTGTCCTGGTCAATAACCGGAATCGGGCGTTGGTCAAAGCCATTCCGAATGAGCGCAAAATCACGATACAGGTTATCGGCGAGCCCCTGAAACGCAAGGAGTTGTGGTCTATTATCCAACAGGAATTTGCAGAAATCCACGGCAGTATGGAAGGCTTGAAATCAAAGCTCAAGGTTCCGGTTCCGGGACATCCGCACACATTATTGGATTATAATGATTTGAAACAATTTAACGATTTTGGACAACAATATTATCCTGTTGTTATCCACAAAAAAATGATACAAATAAATATTTCCCAGGCACTTGATGGGATTCGTTTAGATCCTAAGACGCGAGAAGAGGCGGAAGCGGCGCAGGCGTTGGAACGTTATCTTGATGAGTTTCGTAGAGGCGTGCATCCGCAGGATTTCTATCGGAAAGTGATGGATTTGGGGAATAACCATTATCAATGGGAACAGTTCACCTTAGCCCGTCAAGCGTTCCAGGCAGTGCATGAGGCATTGCAGGAGTTGCGGAGCATCATGGACGACAATAAGGCGCAGGTCTCTCTCTCTGAGGAAAATGAAACCATGTATGCCAGGCTGGTCCGGTGTTTTCTGAAGGAGAATCAGATCGATAAGGCGTTTGAGTATGCCGCGTCTGCAAAGGGACGGGCGTTTATCAAGCAGTTGGTCAAAAATCGGACGGACTTTTCCACATCGGACAGCATTGATAAAGAATTTCAGGAAAAGCTGAAAAAAGCGCGGGAATTACGGAAAACCATCGAAAAGCTAAGCACTTCTGACGACCGGAATCAGCTCGATTCGCAAGATAAGAGGCATCTCAATCTGCGCAAAGAGCAGGATTTGTGGTCAGAACTGCATCGGGATTTTCCAGCCCGGACATCGCTATACAGCGTGCCGGAATTGCGCGCGGATCAGGCTCAAAAGCTTTCAAAAGAGATGGACGCTGTTTTGGTGGAGTATTTCCGGGATGAAGAGGGTTGGGGAGCCTTTGTCATTGATCCGGATCAGGTTTGTTACAAAAAACTTCCGGGTCTGACGAAACCCCTTATGGAAAAGTTGGAGAAGTGGCGACAAGGTATTCATCATTCCAATGGTCGATCCCTTTTTCTCTTGCGCCGATTGGAGGAGCTGTATCACGCCGCGATAGAGCCTCTGAATTTACCGACCTCGCCAAATCGGCTTGTCATAGCCCCTTACGGAGAATTGCACCTGCTGCCCCTTTCTGTGGCAAAAAATAGAGCGACCAAAAGATATCTCATTGATGATTTCGAGATTTCTTTTGTCTCCCCGCTCTGCGCCCTCCAGGCGTTGTATGCACAGCATGACACGCAAGATAAGAAAAAGGAAATTGGCAATATGTTGAGCGTGGCGTATCCGGGCGAGGAATCCGATCCAACTTATCTGAACGGCGTGATCGAGGAGGCAGAGCAGATTAAGGAGGAACTCGCTGGAATACCCTTCAAAGATCTCCATAAGGAAAAGGCTATCGTGTCAGAGGTGAGGAAGGAAATTCCCAAATTTGACGCGGTTCATATTGGCTGTCACGGTCGGTTTGACTCAAAGAATCCGACCAATTCCGGTCTTAAGCTGAAAGATGGGAATTTGAATGTATCGGATATTCTTTCAAAGATGCAGTTGAGCCAGACCCGTTTGGTTGCGCTTGCGGCTTGCCTGAGCGGGGAACTGGGGCTAAAATCAGGAGAAGAACATACGGGTCTTTTGCGGGCTTTTATGACCGCGGGCGCAGAAACTGTGGTTGCCTCGCAATGGAAAGTGGATGATTACGCCACCAGAGATCTGTTTAGCTTGTTTTATACTGGATTGGCTAAAAATTACGCTCCAGCGCAGATAATGCGGCAAGCGACAAAGTGTATCCGAAAGGAAAATAAATGGGATCATCCCTTTTTCTGGGCAGGGTTTCAGATCAACGGTCTGAATTATCCACCCAAGGAGGAGATTCCTGATGATTTGTTATCACATAGTAAAATTCATACCGATTCTCAAAACCGTTTACGAACGAGAGGTAATAATATGAGAGGAAGCGTAGTTGAAAATGCGAATGGCTTGCTTGACCAATTGGTTGGCCCCAAATTGGACACCAAGAAGGCGTTAGAGGAATTGAAAGAAATTAAATTGCAAGAGAAGGTGGCAAATGAGCGGGTGGATAGGGAAAATCCCGCCGAGGTTGCTCGCGCCATTCATCTTGTCGTCAAAGAGAGTCCCTATTTGAAAAAGTGGATCATGGGCGATAGCTGGGAGCCTTATCTCGAAAAGATCGAAGAGAGTGGTTCCTCCCAGCCTCGATTTGATCTTAAAGAGATTGAAAAGCTATATAAGAGTGAGAGGCTCTCTTCTTTTGTGGAGAATCTGCCCGAGGTGGACAATAATGTCGAGAAGGTCCGGAAACAATTGATAAAGATCCTTAAATCTGTGAAATCTGCGGACTCTTATTGAGGAGGGGGTGTTATGCGTCGTTTTATTTTGGCGTTGCGGGACAAATTTTTAGAAAAAAAGGAGATTGAAACTCCAACGCAAAAAAAGGTGCGGGCATTTGTCCATGAAGTAGACAAAAAATTGGTTCAATTTGGGGCGGCTTATAGTAAATGGGAGCGAGGAGCTATGCCGCGCAAGAAGTTTATCAATGTGCTGGATCGGCTTGTGACGGAAACCAAACAGGAATTTTTGAAATTTGCCAGGAATGACGAGGAATTCAAGCGGATCGTTGATGCATCCGACGACCTATTTGCGAACAAAATCAACCGTTTGGAGATGTTGTTATATAGCCTGAAGCAGTCTGATTCGGACAAGGACGATTTTCAGAAAGCCTCTGCAAATTTCAAATCTTATGTGGATAACGATGAGGTTGAAGAGGATGCCAGCCAGATTCAAGCGGCGCAGCTTCGGAAAAAGTTTCGATCTTATCGCGGTTTTGACGAGGTGGCAAAAGGCGCGGTTGAAGTGGTTCGAGAGGAGCGGTCTGAGGATTTGCAAAAGTTCCGTATTTCGATCAAGACCGTAGTCGGTGGGAACGACTTTTCGAAGATATTGGACGATCACAGTTTTACGAATTGGCGAACTATTGTGGTCAATCTTCTGCGCAACGCTGTGGAAGCGGTGATCTCCGCTATAGAAACCTCATCTGATTTTCCCGATGATCGCAGAGATATTCGGGTTCGTCTTGACGCGACGGGTAAGGTATTTTTGTTTGAGATCAGCGATCGGGGCTGCGGCATGGATAAGGCGACTCAGGATCACCTGTTCAAGCAAGGCTATTCGACAAAAGGTCAACGGGGCATTTCCCAAGGCGGAGTCGGTTTATCCGAAGAAACAAAAGCCTTTATTGAACGCTACGGCTCGATTCTTCTCAATAGTCAAAAGGATGTGGGGACCACGTTTTTGATTCGGATTACACGCTGACAACAAAAGAGGATATTATGGCTTACAAAGTTTTGATAATTGACGACACCCGCGAGATTCATAAGTACTGCATGGACTTTATGGATTATGAGTATGATTTCGAGTGTTTTGATAATGGATTCGAGGGGCTCAAGCGGGTAAAAAAGGGCGATGTTCAACTGATTCTTTTGGACAAGAATTTCAGCACGTTGCCTTCGGAAAAAATCATGGGACCTGATCCAAAGACCGAAGGCGTCTACATTCTCAAGAAGCTCAAGAACAGCGCGAAATTAAAAAAAATTCCGGTGATTATGGTCACCAATTTTGCGGATTATAACTCGACAGTGGAGGCGTTGGATATCGGCGCGGACGATTATGTGGAGTGGGAAGCCTTGCGCATAGACGATTTTTTTCTGGAGCGCAAGATGCTGGACTTGCTTGAGAATCGGGATCGGGAACATGCAGAATTGATCAAGATGTTCAACAAATTTGGCTTGATCGGGAAGTCGGATAAGATGTTGGAGATGTTCAAGCCTCTCCAGTTAGCGGTTCAGGACGCGAGCTGGGACAAGACAGTCTTGATATTGGGCGAAACCGGCGTAGGAAAGGAACTGGTCGCTCGAGCAGTTCATCATCTGGGATCTCGATCACGAAAGGGATTTGTCTCGATCAATTGCGCGGCTATCCCTGGCGAATTGTTGGAGAGCGAGCTGTTCGGACATGAAAAGGGTGCATTTACGGACGCCCGGCGCGACAAGGTGGGATTGTTCGAGATCGCTGACCACGGCACAGCCTTTTTGGATGAAATTGGCTCCATGTCTCATTCCTTGCAACCCAAACTGCTTCGATTTTTACAATCACGCAGCTTTATGCGAGTCGGAGCCACCACAGAGAGAAACGTGGATGTGCGGATCGTTGCCGCGACCAATGTGGATCTGCGAGAGTTAGTGAAACAGGGTGACTTTCGGGAAGACCTATACTATCGTTTTAATGTGCTGCCGATTGTGGTGCCGGCTCTGAACGAGCGCTCTGATGATATTCCGTCCCTTGCCAAATTTTTCTTGAAACAACAGCGAGGCTCTGAGCAGGATTCCCTGGGAATCACCAATGAAGCCATAGGTTTTTTGAAAAAACGACGGTGGTTCGGGAATGTGCGAGAGTTGGAAAATTTTATCCGCCGAGTCTCCCTGGGCAAGCATAAAGTGGTGACATTGAAAGATGTGCTCATGGCGGAGCGTCTCGAGGCTCCAATCGGCGGGGATGTTGCGGACGGACGATGCGCGACGCTGGAGCAGAACGAGTGCCCCTTTATCGGCAAGATTCCGATCAAAAAAATGGAAAAGATGATGATTATCAAAGTGCTGGAAAAAAACGATTGGTACGTGAAGAAGGCATGCGAAGATTTGCAGATCGGCAAGTCGAAATTCTACCAACGGATCAATGAATATGAATTAAAAGATAAAGTCAAAGGCTTTGACGGGAATTGATGATTAATTAATATTTATGGGTCCCATGTTATTCATTTATTATTAATATTTATTATTAGTAATAAAATAAACACTCCTAATAACTTAATTATAAATGAATCGATCATTTTTACAATAAAGAATTTGTTAAAAAGATCAAAGGAACGCCTCAATTGCCAATTTTGGAACATTCTGGATAAAAAAAACCTTCCGAATTGTCAGAATCCGGAAGGTTTTTTTACAAAACTCACAATTATTTCATCAGAATCATCCTCCTGGTCTGCTCGAAACCGGACTCAGTTTTCATCCGGTAATAATAGACTCCGCTGCTGACCGGCCTGGCAGAATGATTAGTCCCGTTCCACTCGGCCTGATGATAACCGGCACTCAACTCGGCGTGAACCAGGGTCTGCACCTTTTGGCCCAGAACATTGTATATCTCGATCGTGACCTGCTCGTCGCGGGCCAGGCCAAAGCTGATCGTGGCACTGGGATTGAACGGGTTGGGATAATTTTGATCCAAGCCATAAGCGACTGAAATATCTGTCGTTGGATTTGGCTCCTCTGTTTCACTAAAAGGCAAATCAAACCCGATCCGGGACAGGAATCGATTGCGACTATTCAGAAAATCGGCAAAATCGGTGGGGCAAATTCCAGTCGATGATTGCGGACTTGCTGTGCTGTCTTCTTCGCTCATCTTTAAGTAAACGACACCAGCGTCGATTACGGCAAAGATGGAATCGACGAGACCGGGCGGATTGGCGATTATCTCGTTGTAAAAGGCCAAAGGCGGGACAAAATTAGTTTCGCTCACGAGGCACAGGTTGATAAAGTGGCTTATAGTTTTGATCATAGCCTCATCGGGATCGTTGCCTTGCAAGCTTTCCAGATAGGATCGCAATGTGGGAAAATCCTTGTCCGTGACCTTCTCGATAAAATAGAACTGACCGATACTGGCCCGGGCTTCCTCGCTACTGAAATAATCAGCCACCACTTGCTGATACAATCCGATTGCAGCGTCATAGTTCCCGGATGCCGCCGCCTCATCCGCTTGCAGATATAACTCTCTGGGGGTCGATATGGGTGGATCGTCCCAAATCGGCTCGATTTCAAAGCTGTCATACTGCCCATTTCCCGCAGTATCAGGGGAAAAACGTTGCTCACCGTAATTTTCACCCCAATAATTCTTGCGAACCTTGTGCTTGGTGGGATTCCAATTGGATGGATGATCGATACAGGCGATCAAAATTTCATCCGGTGTGCCAGGATTATAATCATCATCAATGATTTGATTGATATAACCATCCATATCCACAAAGCAGCTGTGATCGAACTGAATTTCTTCCGCATCGTTATTATTGCGAAAAACGTTGTTCATTACTTTCGTTTTTGATTTGTGGAGCACAACCAGGCCATTTCGGTTATTCTCGATCAAATTGCCCTGACCCTCTTGCGGGCCGCCGATCTGCACAATGCTGCTATAGACCTGGATGCCGATTCGTGCATCACTGATGGAATTGTCGATAATTCGGTGTGGTGTGGAATGAGACCAGTTGATGTCGATGCCCACGGCGCAGCCCTGGATTGTGTTTCCTTGGATGTCATAGTCGCCGTCCCAAATTTGGATAGCACTATTTCCGTCCTGGATCATACTGTCGTAAACTTTCAGATGGGCATATTTTTGGCTAATAATTCCTTCGGGGCATTGAATAATCTGGCTGTTTGCCTCGACCGTGAGTCGGCCACCGCGATAGACAGCGATCTGCTGCGCTCGCTCGATAATGCAACCGCTGAATGTGGCTTGACCGGGGCCGTTGCCCTCAGTGTCTTGGTCGATAGTAATGCCGTCCCAGGTAATCCTCTCATCCGCGGTAAATGTCGCCTGATCGGCGTTAAGAGTGCCATAGACACGAAGGCTGTTATTAGCATCAGTCGCAATGATCTGCGCATTGCCGACAATGAGTTGCCCCCCGTCTTGCACCACAATGCCTGCCAAAGGCCACATAGTAACGACAGCACTATCTGCGACAGTCAGGGTCAACCCAGCAGGAACCGTCAATGTGTGACCGATTATCACCGAGTCTTGCAGAGTCAAGTCCGAGCGGAGTGGACCGCCATACCAGTTACGGTAGATGTCGGTGCTCATGCTCATGCCATCCGGGGCGATTTCCATATTTAGGATAGCAATGCCGGAATGAACATCTTGCTCTATCAATTTTCGATTTTGTGGATTCAACTTATGGAAATCACTGCTGGGGTTTGTGACCATGCTGAAACTATCACCGGACTTGAAAGTGTTGGCAGCATCGCCGTACGAGGCACAATGGTCGTCATTCCAATCAGGAATCTGTGGCCAACGCCAGTAGAAGTCCAACTTATCGCCGCCGGTAACCGGGTTTGCCACTGCGATGTAGGGTGGATCGCCGGGAGAAACACACGCAGTGGAGTCCCAGAGACCTTCGGCACATTCGATATCAATCCATTTTTTTTGCTCATCGCGATTATCTATATTACCATTGACGTCAGGATTCTCATTCACATGCCAGACAAGCAGACCGTTACTGGGATAGGAGCTGGTTTCCAACCAATGATCGCGGGCATGATAGCTGGCCAAAAAGTATTCGCCGTCGGAGCTATCAATTCTCACATCATGGAAGTTCCCGGTCGTCCTATAATCATAAAAAACAACACGTTCAAAGTTCATATCAAAATGTTTCTCGGGATCGCCCCACTCTAATCCCTGTCTGAAGCGTGATCAACGCACGTTCCATTCCCCAGCACCCCAAGGCGGCTGACGCGTCCATACCGATTCCGGTCTTGTCGCGTAGGTCATGAATATTACGATTCAACCCGGTATATTGAAAATCATGGGCAACTTCATGCACCTGAGTATCTATCAGCTCCCAAAAATTATCTTCGGCACCGGGACTGCCTCCATCCACAAACAAAGCAGTGACCCCATCCTGTGAGTTGATCCGGACATAAGAGCCGTTATAGCCAATGTCATTCGTCTCATAATTTAGCCGTAAATCGCTTACTCCGGTCGCTCCACAATTCACATCATTTTGATGATCGAGGAAAATGTTAATAAACACATAGTCCACATAACCATCCGGTTCCATTTTGTTATCATCTCCATCGATGTCATTGGGATCGGCTTGATCATAATCGGCAAAATTAATTGTAGAGTCGGCTATGGCAAATATGCGAGCATTGGCTTGAATCCAGTAGGAGGAAGGTGCGTAAGAACAACCCGGGCCCCACACATGATCAATTTCTCCATAAGGGGCCTCTTGATCCATCCAGTCACGAATATCATTTATCCCATTATCAGGATCGGTCAGGCGAAAAAACAACTGCCCGGTCCAGTATATTGAGGGGTTTCCCCATCCAATTTCAATTTTGAATCACTGGTGTCGGGTATGGAAGATTCATCCTTAAACAGAGCGGTAATCGATCTGTCCGTGGCGTCTATATCGACAAAAAATTCAGCCCAGGTTGGCAATTCCAATTCCACATCCGTTTGTGGGTCATAAGTAGAGTCCATGAAGGCATCGCCATAAGCTACCCAATTTCCGGGAATCCAGGCAAAAATGGCCACGGCAGCACCACTGAATTCGCCACTGGTTATCGGGCTGGAACGGTGCCCGCCTCCGGAATCATCTTCGCCGCAACGAAAGGTCTCCGTATCCTGACCGTAGCCGGGTGTGACCGAGAGAATCACTATCAAGCTCATAATTTCTAAAATACGTTTCCACATCTTTGTTTCCTTCCTTTCAGTTTTAACTTGTAATCACAAAACTATTTGATTAATACCATGCGCAGATTAAACATCTGCTGTTCGGACTCAGATTTCGGTTCAATGGTTACGCGGCATAGATAAACGCCGGTTGCCATCTGGTTTCCGACCGCGTCGCGCCCGTCCCATTGAATTGTGTGGTCTCCTCCTTTCTGATGGCCTTGTTTTAGTTGTCGAATAAATTGACCGGCCGTGTTGTAAACGGTTATGTCCACCCAACCCGCAGTGGCCAGCGAATAGGAAATGGTCGTGGCTTGTCGAAAAGGATTGGGAAAGCTGCTTAAGAATGATTTTGACGACAGATTGCGATCCTCTGTTTCGATGTCCACGGTCCAAAATCGGTTCAAAAACAAGCGCACCCCGCCCCGGTGATCACCGGCCATAATATCGACCCAGCCGTCCCCATCGACATCTCCGGCAGTGGGAGTCACATCAGAGCCAGACTCCGGGGGCGGGTATGACATGTGGCGGATAAATATGGCCGTTTCCGGAGAACCGATATTTTCATACATCGCAAATCGACCCCATCCTGACCCAACACAGAGGTCAAAATCGTCATCATTATCAAAATCGGCAAAAACCGGTCGAAGATTGCCCTCAAAGAGCTGGATATCCCAGTATGTTTCATCGACCAGGGTCCACACCGGCGCTTCCGGGGAACCGTCATTACGATAGAAATAAAAATACTTTTGGTTTGCGTAGATGTAGATAAACATATCCGGATCGCCATCGTTATCGATGTCACAAAAAGTCGGTGTTATACGAGTTGCCTGATCTAAACCAAGAACAGCATAGTTATCGGTTATCCAGGTGAGATCAGGTTCTTCCGCGCTACCGTGGTTGTGATAATAATGCAGCTGGTTATCGCTACTCCACAGCAAATCATAATCGCCATCATTGTCGAGATCGCAAAAAGCAGGACAGCCGCCCTGAAGGATATTTAAATAAGAGCCCGACACTAAATGCCAATCCGGTCTCTCCGGTTCCCCGTCGTTTCGGTAAAAACTCAACCCGGGGCTGGAAGACGCATGGACGTTCTTGCCAATAAACATATCCAGGTCACCGTCATTATCGATATCGACCAGAGAGGGATAGCTATCGTATCCCTGGTCCAGATAAAGAGGATCGATCAGCTCGGTCGTTTCAAACACCATATTTTCTGGGGTGCCAGTATTTTCCATGAGGCACAGCCGACCATCGGAACTACCATAGTAAACGTCCGAATCGCCGTCTGCGTCTGTGTCCGCGATAGTAATTGGAAAAGAACCCCGGGAAAATGCCAGGGAGGACACGATCGTCTTTTCCGAAAAAAACGGTTGCGTTGAATCGCCGCTGTTTTCGATAAAAGTCAAATAGGATTCAGAACCATCCACACGGTCTAGCGCCATTATATCAAAGTCATTATCATTATCCATATCCGCCAACGGCCTACCAAATGATCCTAACTTTACAAATGTGTCGACCAGGGCCATATTCAAGTTTTCATTCCATCCTTCATTTCGATACCAGACCAATTTCGACGCATTTTCACTTTGAATCCCAATAGTAGCGATCATGTCCTGATCTCCATCATCATCCAAATCGCTAAAGCTTTCTGTATTGTTGTAAAAACACCCCTCGCAGGTTAGATGCGGGATACCATCGTGATATGAGTATATGGGCCATTCCATTTCCTGGGGTGTGCCCATATTTTCGTAGAAATAGAAATACTCACTCGACCAGCAACCTAACAAATCCAGGTCTCCATCACTATCCACATCCGCCAGGTTGGGTTTAAAGTTATATAACTCGGACATGCTGTCATATTCTGGGGCGGCCACATAATCCCAATGAGGCTGCTGGGCTGTTCCGGTGTTTTCAAAATAGGTCAACCCCATCGGAATGTAATCGCCGATAAAGAGGTCATAATCCCCATCGTCATCTATGTCGGCCAACGCCGGACAAATCCTATGTCCTGGCATATCCCGACCCAATCCGCCGATTATAACATCCGGCCACATATTCTCCCTCGATATAGCCTTCAAACACCTGCTCCCAGGAGCTCCATTGCTGGGTATCAGCTCCGGTGGCACTTATTATCGACAGGGTTACTATCCACAGTAGTTTTTTTAACACGGCAAACTCCTTTCTTTTTCAGTTTGTAACAAACGACAATTTTCCACAAAAAAAAATCCCCACACGCACCGGGACATCACGGTCCACGGGCATGCAGGGATGAACGCAAAATAGCCGCAAACGAATCGGAACGGGTCAGAGTCGTGCGGCGGTAAAAATGAGTATCGATTTTATATAGCAAATTATGTTCATAGCCCATGCTTCTGATTCCTATTGCAATTTTGGCTCATAGCTATAACAGATCATTCAATTATTGAATAGTAGCCAAGATATGAGCCGGCTACTTGAAAATCAAGTCTTTTTTCACCGAGCTTTGTTTTTTTGAGACTGTTCAGCCAATTCCTATTGCAAAGATTCCCCTTTTGCAGCAAGAAGTGACTAATATTATCCGCAAGCAGTTGTTTTTGACTCTGCCAGGCAATTGTTAATTTCAGTGCTGTTTAAGTAACACAACAAATCTTTTCACAAAAAATAACAGCAAGCCCTGTGGATCCAAACCCGGCAGTCGACCATCACTGCTGCATGGTCATCTGACTAATCCGGTTGTATCGACGCTATCGGAGACTTTTTTACTGCGGATTTTGAGATAATTGAAGACTGCAATGCCAACGCCATCCCGGACCCCGAGAATATCGCTGGGGGCTACTCTGCGGATGTCAACAGTGACGGCGTTCCAGACGAGTGCCAGTTCCAAACTGTAATGGAAATAAATTGTGCCCATTCCCGATCTTTTCCTTACACTACATCGAAAAAAATATATATTTGATTTTATCTGTTCACAGGGACGTAAATCTCATAATACTAAAAATCGAAAAATTTGACTTGTTCAGGAGCAATCACATGATGAATAATATCCAGCTCAAATCCCAAACCTCGATCACGAAAGGGGTTTGTCTCGATCAATTGCGCGGCTATCCCTGGCGAATTGTTGGAGAGCGAGCTGTTCGGACATGAAATTGATGGCTAATTAATGTTTATGGATCTCATGTTATTCATTTATTATGAATAGTTTATTATTAATAATAAAATAGGCATTTCTAATAACGTGATTATAGATGAATCGATCGTTTTTACAATAAAAAATTTGTTAAAAAGATCAAAGGAACGCCTTAATTGCCAATTTTGGAACATCCTGGATAAAAAAAACCTTCCGAATTGTCAGAATCCGGAAGGTTTTTTTACAAAACTCAAAATTATTTCATCAGAATCATCTTTCCAGTAGCGGTCTCTCCATCAGCTTTCAGTTGATAGAAATAGATTCCGCTGGAAGTCGGCTGATCGCCGTCATTCAGACCGTTCCAGGGCACGGATTTGTATCCTGCATCCTCTTTCCTGTCCACCAATGTTTTCACCAGTTGACCAGTGATGTTGTATATTTTCAGCGTGGTTTGACCGGCTCTCGGGAGTTGATACTGGATCGTCGTTACTGGATTGAAGGGATTGGGATAGTTCTGATCCAGGCTGTATGTTGTCGGGATTCCGAGAGTCTCATCATCCTCAATGCCAACTGTTTGCACATCTCCGAGATAGATTTGATACGATCCGTATGCGTAGTGCAAAAATCCCTGAATCGAGGTGATTGTGCCGTCGATAACAGGCTCGAAATCTTGATTGATCAGTCTATCCCTATTGATCAACGCCTCGCCTCCGGAATCGTCTGTGACCGTAAAATCATTCTCGGACAGATCTGTGATTGTCAAGTCCTGGATGCGAACGTAAAGCCCTTCATACTGTTCGCTGGCACCGGAAATATCGTCATAAGCAATATCCTGAGCCGATACTGTGAAAGGCGGTGGGATATCGCCGGAACCGGGGTTCACGACTTCCATATCCGCGTTTGAGATCGTCATATCCAGCTCGGTGATTCCGTTATATTCCAGTACCAATCCAGTCAAACGGACTTGGCTCCCGACCACGGGATCGAAATCGCCGTTGTCATAGATATAGAGTCCGAGCCACTCACCATCTCGGTTTGCCTGACTATCAAACGCGTAGAAACCGTTTGACACGCTGACATGATCGGTCATGGCTATCACATCCACGACCACGAGTTCGCCGACTAAGGGCGATGGAAAAGTGTTGTCATCCCCAGGATCCGTTGTCTGCTGGACGTCGGCGACAGTGGCTTCTGCTGGCAGGGATACGGTATAGGAAAAAGTTTCCTCAGGCGCGCCCGAGGGTCCATATCCCTCTTCTCCATCGTTATCAACCGCGTAAATATAATATGTAATAACGCTCTGACCCGGTTGAGCTGGGATCGTTGCGGAATATTGATTGTTGGTTCCTTCGGTCATCGGCTCCTCGATTCGACCTCCGCCGTCCACTGTGTAAGTCAATGTCGCGGATTCGATCTCTCCGTTTGGATCAATGATCGAGGCGAGAATTGTGACTTGATCTCCCGGGGTGGGCATTTCTGGCGAATGGCTGACCCCAGAGATAAGCGGCGAAGAGCCAAAAAAAGTGATGTCGGTCTCATATCTGGGTAGCAGGAAATAATTGTCGAATCGATGATAAACCAGACCCTTTATAGACTCGATCTGAACGCCCTCGGTCTGCGTAAACTCATCCGCGTCAGGCAGACTGTCGGAGCGGATCATTACCCAGATCGTGCCGCTGCCGTCGTTACATTCGAGCCGCCAATTATCGTAAGTATTTGCTCCGACATAGGTTATATCTGTGAACTCGGCGAGCATCCCTTCGTAAGGCTCACCGACGAGCGTTCCATTTACCGTGTCGATATCCGCGCAAGTCAGTCCAAACGGATCGGGGGGGTCTTCAAAACCGACAAATTGCGTGGGGATTTCCGGAACGATTCTCAACTCAGTCATGTGGATATCGTTGTATTCGTATTCGTCCACCAATGCCACAATCTGCACTTTATCACCTTCAAAGACTGGATCCGTGGACGAGGCTTCCGGGTGATAGACTAAAATGCCGCCGTACTCGTCATGATCCTCGTCTTGCATATAATAACTGACGCCGTTGGATCCCGCATAAAAAAGACCCGACCGAGAGGTCACGATACCGGTAACAGTCAGCGTGTCGCCGAGATGAATTGATATGTCCGTCCCTTCTTGCATATTCGATTGAATTTCGTAGATCGACATTTCTGGATACTCTTGCGCGCCGGTTAGCGAGCTGAAAAGAATAAGCCCCAGACTGACCCACAGCGAGACAAAACCAATAGAAAAAGATCGATTAACAATCCGCATTTTTCCTCCTCGAAATTATGAAAAAAAATAAAATAAATAGAATGTTGAAGTGAATGTGAATTTCAGACATGAAATTCCCAAATATGATGATTTCAATCAAACAAAAATTATAGACCAAATTCCAGCTGCAAAACGATCAACAGGAACTGATCCCCGCCATTGGAGCATAGAGGCAATGGTGCTGGAAAATATACTAATGTCGCGGGTCCTCCCGCGGGGAACCGCACGCCAAAGGGCAAGTCCACAGGATTTCCGCCCGGATTGTCAGACGCGGGTAACAGATAGATCGATTCTGCTCCTGCCGACGGCTCCGGCGAATCTGCGAGCGAGATGACATTTGAACCGGTGATAATGGGCGGATAGCCGTCAACCAGGTTTTGTATCTCCGTCTCCGGCATGATGCGCTCAATGTCCACCCAGTTCAAGCTGTCAACCGGGAGGAAGGAGAGGAGGGTATCGCCTTGATCGTAAGCCCAGGATGAGCTGAGAAAGAGCTTGCCTCCTGAGTTTATGAAGGAACTCAACGCGGGCGCGGCTTTTGGCAGATTCGGGGTTCGGTATGCGTTCCAAACGACCGCCTCAAAGGAGTTGAGCGTGGCTTCGATATCGCCCTGATAGTAGGGAATCCGCTCGGTCACTGTCCATAGGGAGTAGTTATTGTTCTGCAAGGAGGGGATTTGGGAAAAAATGTTCTCAAAAAAGTAGGGATCGTTCGTAATGGTGACGTCGTCATCGACAAAGAGCAAAGGTCCTCTGATCTGCTTGACATACCAGCTGCCAGTCTCGCCTCCGGTACTGTCGGGATAGACCAAAACCTGGCTGTGCGCGTTGGCGACGTCCACTGCCCGCAGATAGAAATGGTGCAATCCTTCGGAAATTTCCTCAATTGTCAGGTCTCGGCTGTTCCCAGGCAATTCGTTCCATGCGGTCGTATCATCAAGTGCCCATTGAAAATGGGTGATAGTCTCGCCGCCGTCCATGTCCCTCGCTGTCCAGAAAAAGCTGCGAGTACTAAAGGTGGTGTCCGACACATCGTCGTATGGATTGCTGCCGATTACAAAATCAATCTCTGGCGCGGAATTTCGGATCGGAATCTGTATCGATGCCGGGCTGGGATCCACCGCTCCTTCGGTGGAAACGGGGGAGTTATCGTTTGCCGGGTCCCCGTCGAATCGGGCTTGGTCATCCACTGCTTTCACCTGAAAATGGAATTTGCCAAACTCGGCTTGCAGCGGCACATAAAAAACGCCACTCTCCTCGACTGTCCAGACCCAGGTTTCCGCATCGTTCACATCGCCGAAATAGTCCCAGTGATAGTAGTAGCCCACAACCCTGCCGTCTGGGTCGTTGCCATACCAAAACAGCTCCTGGCGGCTCACAGTGGTATCCGGCATGTCGACTTCAGGGTCGCCTAATTGTAGAAAAAGTTTGGTTTCCGGCGGAATATTCGGCGAGATATTGTCATCCTTTTTCTCGCTACATCCTCCATTTAGAAGCAATATAATCGCGAGGAAAAAAACAATCGCCAGGAGAAAATCCGCAAATTTATTCGTGTGAAACGCCATGAAAACATGTCCTCCTACTCAAGAGCGTATCATTGTCAACATCATTTTGAAACGTTCAGTCGCTTTCAGCGCGTGGGGCTGACTCGCTGGCATGACAATCGCCTCGCCGCTCTTTACTGTGATGGGCTTGCCGGAGATTGTGACCTCGACGATTCCATCAAGCACATAGACCAACGCGTCAAACGGAGCCGTATGTTCACTCAATCCTTGTCCCCTGTCAAAGGCGAACAAGGTCACTGTTCCGGTCTTTTTTTTTATCAAGGTCTTGCTGACAACAGAGTCTTCTTGGTAAGCGATCAGGTCAACCAAATTATGCACAGAGGCTTCTTTATTCATCATCATCTCCTAAAAAGTATTTGAGGTCTTTGTAAGTCCAAAGTATCCGAAAAAATATTTAATTTATAGTTTTTATACGAATATTCCATCTTATATATATTATTAAATAAGATATACTAATCCCAGTAGCCATTATTTTATCAGCCAATCTCTGGTTATACGGTCCATGACATGACCAGAGCTTTCCTCCGGATAACTATGTAACTTTTTCGTAGCGATTTGTCAATAAAAAAGATGAGGGTAGGCTGGCGGGGGCGGTGAGACTGTTCTAAAAATTCGTCACATATCGTCATTTTTAAAATTAGTAGAGCCGGGTAATGGTAAACAGCCCTTCCAATTTATCGTGCAACTCTCGGAGCCGTTTGGATAGAATACAGGAGAATTTCCATAGCAATTTGTTTGCCAGTTTTTCGTTCCATTCCATAAGATTTATCAGTTGCTGTTTATCGATCTCCAACGTGCTCAGGTCTTCTATCACTTGTGCCTGAGCCGATCGGGGTGCTTGATCGATCAACGCCATCTCGCCGAAGTAATCGTTCTTCTCCAGCACCACCAGCAACTCTTCTCCCGCTCCATCGATATGTTTCGTGATCCGAACGCTGCCATGCTGGATGATATACAACTTTTCCGGTATCTCCCCTTCACGAAAAATTGTATGCCCGGCAGGATAGGTCTGAACAGACATGATAGCCGAGATCGCCTCCAGTTCGGACTCGTCAAGGTTTTCAAAAAGATCAATGCAACGTAATATCTCAAAATCCATGGGGAGCACCTCCTTTTGGGTCAGATTGGGTCAGGTCAGGAACCGGATCAGAAATCCGATCCGATAGAAAATTGAAAAATGCCTTTGCTATTATAGGCGTCAAAATCGGTCTTATTTGCCAGATCGAATCTCAGAATGAAGAACGCGACCGGCAGTCGGGCTCCAATGCCGTATGAGGCTTTTATGTCTTTCAACCGAGGTTTTCCGCCTTGATAACTGATTCCTCGGAACTTCTCTGTGTCGTCCCATGCTGTCCCGAGATTCAGAAACGCCGCGCCTCGTATTTCTTGAAAGAAGATCGGTAGGGGCCACCGAAAAAGGACCTGGTCGATAAATGGGAACCGAAACTCTATATTGACCAAACTGATTTTACTCCCTTGAAGTGCTTTATCGTCGGTCTCATAACCAATCATGGTGTAGGGTCCGCCCAGGCGAAACCGCTCCGAGTAGGGTCCCGCGCTCAGGGCAAATAGCCCCCGAAACGCGATCTGATGGCGTCGTGTGATACGCAAGTAATGGCGATAGTCAAAAACGCCGGTGGTATATTCCAATTTTTTATTGAGCACGCCAGGCGAATGATTAACCGTAAACGAGACCCGAGTTCCGCCGACCGGTCCGGTATAGCCCCATATAGCGGTGTCTCTGACCAGAGAAATTGACGGCTCGAATAGGAATTGGTCGTTATTATAACGCTCGCTCAAGCCTTCGTTGGTGTAGGATTCGATCTCAGAAAGTTTGCGATTGATTCCTCTTGCCGTCATAGAGAAATCCACGCGCTCGAACCGAGAAAAAGGATAGCTGATCAGGCTGACTAAGCCATATTCCCGCTCTTCATAGTAATAATCTTGCGTCCCAGCGTAACCGATAAAGTTATTTTTTTCATGGAACACGCCGATTCCATAGTCCAGCCGCTTCGGTAGATAAAAGTACATCCCCAAAATGTCGGTCTCGTCGATAGATCCGGTTAAGTTGGTCAACACTTGCAGGTTATGATTTCCAAGAATATCGCTGAAATAGAGAGCGGTACCGCCGTAGAATCCGTAATCGTACGCGTACGCCAATCCGCCGTTGACATAATCCACAGAAAGTTCGGGCTTGTACAGTCGAGGCGATCTATCTTTTGGAGCCGCTAACAAGGAGTCCATCTCCTCCTTTGTGGGCTCGCTATATTTTTTCGACCGACGGAGATAGAGAGAGTCCACGGGCGAGGCGCGAGAAAGAAGCGGGGCGGAAACGATTTTTTTCTTCTTTTGATCCTCGTCCTTTTTTACGAGAAGGGTATCTTTTTTCGAGTATTGCCATTCCGTTATTTTCTTAAAGGTATTGTCAATACTTTTTGCGAGATCACGAGACGCGCGTCGCGGCACACGATTCAACGGGAGCAACGTCTTGCTATTTAGAGGATCTTCTAATATGAACAGGTCCCAACCCCAATCTTGAAACGCTGAAAAAACGATCTCTTCGCCATTTCTCGACCAGGACGGGTCAAAAACACCGCCAGTGAGGTTGGTGAGTTGATAGTTCTCGGTTTTTTCAGACGATTCGAGCGAGTGGATGTAGAGATTGAATGTTCCGGAATAATCGGAAATATAGGCGATATGATCTCCTCCGGGAGACCAGACAGGCTGTTTGTCATTTGATGGCAGATCGACTACCAATTGCACATTTTTTTGCTCCAGGTCATAGACCGCTATGTTATAATCACCAAATTCAAAGTCGCCGGCAGTCGAATCGACAAAAACCTTCTCGGGCAGAATCGAGTCTGTAAAACGGTCTGTGG
The DNA here is from genome assembly GCA_002084765.1 of Candidatus Cloacimonetes bacterium 4572_55. Classification (GTDB taxonomy): domain Bacteria; phylum 4572-55; class 4572-55; order 4572-55; family 4572-55; genus 4572-55. Next base: position 59,177 of record NBMB01000003.1, read on the forward strand.
CAAAAGCAATTTTTTGACCGTCCGGTGACCACCGAGGGTCCATATCGTCAAACCGATCGTTTGTCAGGCACTCGACTCGACCGGTCTCAATCTCGCCGATATAGAGGTCTCGGCGTCCCTCTTTGATCGCGGAAAAGACGATCTTCTCTCCACTCGGCGACCAGTCGGGCGACTGGATAGAGTTGAAATCGTATGTAAGCTTGTTCACACTTTTGTTTTTCTCGACGTCATGCAAATAAATACAGTCGATCCCTTCGTTTTTTGAGACAAACGCGATCTGCTTACTATCCGGGGACCAGGTAAGATTGCTGTTAAAAACATGGAGTTGCTCATATCCTCCATTTTGGTGCGCCTTGACCAATCGTTTATAAATTTTACCGTCGTGAACGGACATTAAGTAGATGCTACTTAATGTCTTACGATCCGAGAAAAAAGCAATGGAAGCTCCATCTGGAGAAAAAACGGGGCGCATGTTGAGATACGTTTGGTCTTTGACATGATCTGTCAATTTCTTGCTAATCTCGTCTGCCTCATGGATATCCGCGTACTGCGGCAGATAATGTCGTTTCTGGAGCTTGAGCCATTCGTCGCTCAACTGCTCCACAGTAACGCCCAATGCTTTTTTTAACGCGTTTTCAAAACTTCTGGCAATCCGCATCTGCTCTATAATCTCTCCCAATTTCTCGTCGCCGTATTGCTTGGCGATAAATCGGACCGCGGATTGTCCCCCTTTATACACCATATATCCGCCGTAATAGCTCATGTATTCCAAAGGGACTAATTTTTCCGATAAGACCGCGTCTCGGACAAACATCTCGGTCTCCGGGTCCCATCCATCGCCAAAATGGGACACATACTCTGCCAAGCCTTCGGCAAACCAAAGCGGCACATTAAAAAAATGTTGCTGCGGAGATAGGGTGTTCCCATAGAGCATATCAAACATCACAGCGTGAACCAACTCATGGGTAAGCAGGTGTTTATAATCAGCGAACGAACCCTGATAATGCACCACGACACGATTTTTTAGAGATTCAGTAAAACCTTGCAGCCCTTCGTCGATAAATTGAGAAGTGACATTGGTTTGCTGAAAGTCCAGGTGAGAGCCGTAGATAATGAGCGGGATACGCTTATGCATCTCATGGTTCAATTTGACGGCAATGTGGTCATGCGCTTCTTCCGCCCATTTCGCGGTCAGATAAGCCAATTCTTCCGTACCCTCGTAAAAATGGATGTCAAAATGGCGGGTGGGCAGGATATGCCACTCGAAATCTCGATATTGGACCTTATTTTGTCCGAAATATGACCACGCGCTATGAGTCGATAAGAGAATCAGCATAGACACGCTCAATAGGACGATCAAATTTTTATCCATAAACACCTCTCCGGTTCTATAGTATAAATAAATATTCAGATAAAATAAGAATAAAAATGTAATTGATTCAGCAAAAGAAGAGAAAAATCTGGCGGGAAATAAAATTTCAGGCAGACCCTAAGAGTCTTTGAAAACCCTTAGGGTCTGATTTTTGAGTGCTTGTTTTTTATTATTATTTTAACTGTTTTTGGACATAGTTGATCCGATCTCCCACGTCTTTAAAACCAATGTCAACCACATAGACCTCTTCATAAGATTTTTTGGATTCTCGCCAACGTCCCAATTTTTCGTTGATCAGACCGATATTGTAATACAGCCCCAGGTATTCGAAGTCGGAATGCCCGGGGGTGGCGACGCCCCGCTGAAATTGTTTAAGTGCTAATTCGAGATCGTTCTTTTCAAAGAAACACATACCCAGCATTTCAAATGCTTTCAGTCGTTGTTTGCTGCTTCGGGTAGCGATCTGAAATTCGCTGATTGATTCTTCGATCAACCCCATCTCTTTATACGCCAGACCGAGGTCATAATGGCTTTCATAATCCTCATCTTCGATATGTTCCTGCACACCGGCTTTAAAGTCGTTGATAATATCGTCCAATTCCAAACTCGTGTCCAGGTCTTTGCGCTCGATACGAATCTTGCCTGTGTGTGGTTTAAAATTTTCGTCATCGTCCCTTAGCAACTCCTCTAAGTCTACAATACCTCCAGACTCATCATCATACGATTCCTCGAAAACCGAAGAATTAGGTTCATCCACTCTTTGTTCTGAAGAGACCGGCGTCTCATCAACAACCTCCTGCATCTCCTCCTGCTCCACAACCGCTTTTTCGATCGCCTCAATACGCGCTTTTGCCCCATCGTTATTTTTGTCGATAGCCATCACTTTCTGAAACACAAAAATCGCTTTTTGAGACTCGCCAAAACGAGAGAACGTATCGCCGAGATTCAAATAAGACTCGACTACCGCTTGAATGTCGCCTTCATTAGCCGCGGCTTCCAACATATTTTTATGCACCCTGAGATTATCCGGTCGAATCGTGTTCGCCTTTCGATACGCGTTAACCGAAGAAGCATAAATTTTTTGGGATAAAAAACCGTCCCCGGCTTCCACAAGCTCGTCAAAGGCTTGGTCTGGAGAGGACTCTCTTAACGCCTCGCCCAACTTCAAACGAGAGTTGTTATCATCCGGATATTGAGAGAGATGGAGGCGCAATTTTTCGATAGCATCTTCGCCGGTTGATAGCGATTGGAGATCATCGTCGTCTAATCCGATGTCCAACTCTTCTTCAGGCTCTTCCTCTGTGCTAAAGGATTCGGTAATCTCTTGAACCGGAGCGTCTTCAAAATCGTCCTCTTCAGGAAAATCGAATTCCTCCTCTTCCGAGTCTAGCTTCAACTCCATCTCTTCCGAGTCTAACTTCAACTCCTCCTCTTCCGAGTCTAACTTCAACTCCTCCTCTTCCGAGTCTAACTTCAACTCCTCCTCTTCCGAGTCTAGCTTCAACTCCTCCTCTTCCGAGTCTAACTTCAACTCCATCTCGTCGTCATCGTCCTCGAATTCATCGTCTCCACCGCCCGAATCGAATTCGATCAAATCTCCGCTGTCGAAATCCATATCGGAATCAGAATTCATATCGGAATCAGACAATTTTTCTTCCGGCTCCGATATCTTTTCTTCCAATTGTCCGAGTGCTTCCGGGTCAATCTCCGCAATCCGTTGGCGAAGTTCCTCGGATTTTTCTATTTCTCCAATCTCATCATAATGTCGGGAAACTGCTACCAATTGCTTGATAGCGTTTGAGGTATGACCCTGTTTCATGTAAAATTCGGTTAAGCGCAGTCGGATATCGATGTTGGAAGGAGATAGTTCGACAACGCTTTCGAACGCTTCCAGCACTTCCTCTAGATTTGATTTTTCATGCATTTTATCAGCATAAATAATAAAATGCCGAATCGCGTCGTTGGTGAGTCCATTTTCTCGATATAAGTGAGCAAGTTTTTGATAGATTTGTGCTTGGCTCGGGTCTGCTCGTAGGACTTTTTTACAAATAGCGATGGCGTTATTATAAAGACTGCTCTCAAAATACAAATCAATGGATTGGCGGTAATAGTCGATAGCCTCACTGAGCTTACCGAGCTTGGTATAAAGATCGCCGACGTAATTAAGAGGGGCAGGGTCTTCTGGATCGAGCTCAAGTAAGGCCTCATATTCAGCTATTGCTTTGTCCCACTTACCTTTTTTTGTAAATTTTCTGGCAGCCGCTAGGATTTTAGTTTTTGACTTGGCCATGGAGTTCTCCCTTACATACTCCAACCGAAATAATCATATCTTTTTCGGCACAGGTAACAGCAGTTATATAACACATCATAACAAATTGAGCAAGATAAAAATCCTATCGAATCTGATAATTCAAGACGAAACTATTATGTGAAATCGACGCGCAAATCAATGGTCACGCGTCTGCCAATCACGATTAATAGCGATTGGTTAATAGCCATCGTATGAATTTATACTGGAAAATGAGCAAAAATGCAAGTTTTTTCAGTTTTTATGAGGTACTAAATAATAAACAGGCGCGAAGTAGACAACCGACTTATCAGGTTATTCAATTATTGTAAACCCGCGTAAGCTTGACTCCGAGGTAATAATGACTCAGGATTTGTTCGTAGGAATAACCAGCTCTTGCCATCCCTCTCGCTCCCCATTGACACATCCCTACCCCATGACCGTTTCCGCCGCCTCGAGCTGTGACCTGCGACACGGTTCCTCCACTTTTAGTGATATGGAGGTCAAAATAGACGCTTCGCAGAATGCTACTTTTTCCGGGTCGGCGAAGTACCCGCCGAATTTTGTCCCCTTTAACCTGATAGCGACCAGTACTTGTGACGACCTCGAGCAATACATTTCGCCCGGACGAATCCTTTCGGACGATCCGAATATCGCGTAGTTTTCCCAATTGACTGCCGCTTTTCAATTTGGAATATTTTGGAAGATATTTTCGCAACGTCGATTCTATCTGGCTTCGGCTCCATGTCTCATTCCATTTGAAGTGCGGAGAATCTTTGCAGAACCAATGGCTATCGCCTCTGCCAGGCGAATCGACAACCGAACGAAGATAAGGAATGACCTTACCGCCGCTCCACACATTTTCAACGTTCGAGGTGACGCCGCCGCAGGTGGACGAATAAAAGGATTGGATCAATTGGTTGTTGTACAATCCGACAATGCCGGAAGTGGCAAACACTGCCTGGTCGATCAACGGTTTTTCTGCGTCCATACCTCCATAAACTTGATCTTGAGTCGTATTATAAAGGTCAAATCCTTTTTTGTTCCGTTTCCCCAGATTTGCAAACGTATATGTGCGAGCCGCGACAGCCTGAGCCTTTGCCGCTTCAACAGTCTCGGGGACAATCCGACCGATCTCCTTCGGCACCACCCCGCGCAGATATTCGTCGATCTCGATCACGTTAATCACCGTCATAGAGGATCCGTTAGCAATCACTTCGATAAACCCTCGATATCGACTGCCATCTACCGTGAACCACGTGTCTTCCTTCTCACTTCCAAGAAAAACACGTCTCAGACCTTGGAATGCCAGATTTCCTTTGGGACCATAGACCTGAATCCCGTTGTTTGTGGCTTTCAGCGAAATTTTTTCCCATTTCCTCAATTTGCCCAAGTTCCAATTTTCATCAGGATCAAAAAGATGATATAATCGGTTACAGGTCAAGCTCAACGACGTCGCTTTCGTATCCAGACCAATACGAACCGAGGGGGTCTTGACGCGCTTTTTTAATAAAAGCGGTATCTCTCTTTTTCCCGCAGCTTCCGAGGAAAATTTGGGGAGAAGCTCCTCAATTTGCGGCGTTTTTTTAACGCAACCGGAAGCAGATAACAAGATAAGAGTACTTAGCAGGATCAACTTATATTTTTTTATTCGAAATTTCATGTTAAATTGCCCAAACCTCTTGACAATATTAAAAATAACAGTTTCTTAATGAGACATTGTTGATTTTAAGCTGATTCTAAATCTCTAAGGTCGAAATAGACTTTTTTGAATAAGTTCATTTCTAAATCGAAATCTTAATCAGAACTTGAAAACGGTCGCCTCGGCTCGGATCAGCTTGCACATCATTTTCTTATATTTCGTTCTTGTCCTGACTCTGTAATGAATTGCCTATTAATTAATTAACGACTTAGCTTAAAGTAATATATTAAGGTCATTATATATCGATTGCCATAATTTGTCAAGAGATTTCATCATGAATCAATTTGTTAGCTGAGGCGGATAAAAGATGAGCAGATCGACTCCCCAGGTCTCAAAATCGGAACTAAAAAGCAAAATTCGAGAGAATTCCCAAAATCTATGGGCGCGTAAGCAGTTGGCTTTGCTATTGGTTAAGGAAAAACGATATTATGAGGCTATCCGAGAATTTAACGAGATCTTAAAATACGACAAAAACAACGACTTTGTCCACTCCTATTTAGCTCGAATTCTGGTCCAAGTCGAGGACTTAGACCACGCTCTGTTCCACGCCGAGGAGGCTGTCCGGTTGAACCCAAAGAATAATTACGCTTATACTGCAAAGGCGGAAATCCGCGTGAAGCAGGGTCGTATGGATCAGGCGATCCTTCTCTATCGTCAGGCATTGCCTCTGGCAAAAGAGAAAAGCTATCTGGTTCAGAGACTCGCGACGCTTTATAAACAAACCGGGCAGGTCAAGGAGGCAGACCAGCTTGTGAGACGCGCCTTGGCAGATGATCCAGATAACAAAAAGTATCAAAAAATCAGTGCTGAGTTTCAACTGCTCACAGGTCGTCTGTCTCTATCCGATATCGAGACGAACGATTACGAAAAAAGGAAGCTGGTTCAAAAACAGATTGAGAATCAATCGCTATCGACGGCTATTGACCATCTCAAAAAGATGCTGCGTATTCCAGAATATCAAAAAAACGCATATCTTTACATCTTATTGGGCAAGAAGTTGAAGGATGGTCGCCGATTCGATGAGGCGTGCGAGGCGATGAGTAAAGCGGTCGAACTGGACTCAGGTAACGTTTATTTTATAAAGGCGTATGGATTTGCATTATACCGGATCGAAAAATTTCAGGAATTGATCGAGCTGTTTGAACCGCTTACGGAGAAATCGCTATCCGATCCGTATGTAATCTGGGTGCTGGCAAAGAGCTATCTCCTGACCGATAGGAGACAAGACGCAGCCGCGATTTTGATCAAAGGCATCGACAACCACCCTAAAAATCGGATGCTGAGAAAACTCTTAATGGAAATTTGGTCATAAAAGACTTGCATATTTAACGATTTTTCTCTACTTTAGACTCTCTATTATCTTTAGAGTTGAATTGTTGACAAATAATAAAGAGGAAACTCGATATGTCTCAACTGACCATTCTTGTCGGAGTAATCCTGATCTATTTTCTTTATAAGGCGTTGAGAAAGAAAGATTTTTCATGGTCTCATGTGGCAAAAAACGAAAACCCAAAGAGACCGAAAGATCATCTCTCCGTATTGTATAAAGAGACCGTTGGATTGGCATCCTTACAAGAGAATCCCATTCTTTTTTTGAGCGACGCTATAGAGAGCGAAAATGACGCAGAGGCGTATTCGCACCATGTTGTCCAGGAAATATTGGAGTATCTCGATTTGCCTTATAGTAGCATCCGCATAAATTATTCGGTGAAAAACGATCCACCAAAGGTCACGATGAACAGTATTCACGGCTTTGATTTCCAAATTCCTGCGGATTTAAAGCAGAGCAAAGGCGCGTTGCAATCCCTATTGGCTTACGAATGCGTGCGCATATTTATGGCGTATCAGCGAAGCGAATTTGCCTTGCGAGTCAAGGAGCATCATCTGAACGACTACGCGGCGATCTATTCTGGGCTGGGCGTTATTTTTCTCAAGCATTTGGAAGAGCTGTTGGATTTGCTTCGTCATATTGAGCCAGAATTTAGCTTCTATACTAATATAAATGACCTCATGTTTGTGATGGCGGTTTACCTCTTTCAAAAAGACTTAACTCCGGATTATTTGCAGGGAAGGCTTGATACTTATTATACCCGTCGGATCACTCGCGAGTATCGCCAACTGATTAAAACGCCATACGAAATTATCTATAAGGATGCTTTCGATGCGAATATTCGCTGCCATAAATGCTTTCAAATTTCACGCGTTCCAGCAGGGAGAAAGATGGTGGTGACATGTCCAAATTGTAAAAATCAGTTTGATATAAGGACATAAATATATATATATTAAGATCATTTTTGTTTTGAAATAATAATTGATTAAATAATTGGGAGATAATATAATATGATAAGTGTATGGAAAATGACGTTTTTTCTGGGAATAGCTCTTGTGATAACCAGTTGCTCTTCGTCAAATAAAGCGATCGTGAAGGAGTCGAAATATATCAAACCGGAATTACAAAACGACGCGCAATTGCTATCGTTACAAATTTCACGCAGTGTGACGCCGGACCCTGTGCTGACCGCCAAGATTAAAGAAATGCTGATCACGGCTCGGAGTTATACCAGCGAAATTCGGAATGTCCATGTCCGAAATCCGTGGAATCCGACGCAGTTAATCCTGAGTATGAAAGGCGACACGCCGCGTTTGAAGACCGAAAATCCGAAACAAACTGGTTATGCTGAACTTGATGAGTTGAACAAAACCTATCCCGTGGAAAAAATTCAATTTATGTTCAAGCAAAACTATACGCTTCACTTCGTAAGACCGATAAATATGCCGATTCTGGTCGAGTCTTATAAAAAATTGGAAGGCGTCGCGTTTGCCGAGATCGACCGAGCTGCCGGCGACGGAGATAATATAGTGCTTAAGCGGGATGGAGAAGGATGGGAATTAACTTTTATTCGCGGATGGGGAGATTGCCCTGCCGGCTGTATCCATAAGCATTTTTGGGACTTCCGATTCGACAAGGAAGGAAGCATCACCGAGTTTAAAGAGCGGGGCGATCCCGTACCGAAATGATAATGATATAGAAAAACCCTTAGGATTTCGGAAACCCTAAGGGTTTGTTAGAAATTAATTCTTTTTGATCTCTTGACGAAGCTGCTCGATCTCTTTGCGAAGTTGCTTCATCTCTTCTTCCAATTCCTTGTTATCCTTATGATCTTCGTGGTCTTCATGATCTTCATGAAAGGGATTGAGACGATGGAGATCGTGCATCTGGAAATTAAAGTCTCCGCAGTCCTCCTCGTTGATATGGATTTTATAGAAATGTTCCTCAGAATCCTCCTTCTCGCCGAGCGTCATCTTGATATTCTTTCTCTTTCCATCCCGCATCACAACCAATTTCACCTCGTCGTCGGAGTCTTCGATCTTTTCGTCGTCCCATTTTATAATCACATCGCCGGCTTTCATGCCCGCTTTTTTCGCTGGACTCTCTTCCAGCGTCGCGGCCACCAATACCCCGGATTTGACTTTAAAGTGATTCGCGAGTTGATCGCCTAAATCATGCAGTTCAATACCCATCCAAGCCCGATCTTCATCAAAAAAATGCACCCACTTTTTCGGATTGACCGAAATGACCTTTCCTTTTTTGTGAGCTTTAAGCTCCACATCGACTGTCTCTTTTTTGCCGTCTCGGATATATTTCACTGTGACTTTGTCACCGGGCGATTTTTTTCCGATCAACTTTTTCAGGCCTAAGATCGAATCGATTTTCTTTCCGTCAAACTCCACGATCACGTCTTGGGACAAAAGACCGGCATCGTCCGCGCCGCTACCCTCGATGACTTCGGTGATTTGGATCCCGTCGCCGTCATAGCCGATTTTTTCTTGTGCATCGCCGTCAATATGCAATTCCATCAAGAAAACGCCCAACTGGGGTTTTTCTTTTCCCGCAATGGCAGAATTTCCAAAGCTCAATAATAAAAAAGTAGTAAGAACAGTTGCCGTTAAAATAAAATGTTTCATCGGTTTCTCCTTTCCAATTCGTTTTTCCAATTCATTCACAAACAGTTAATAAAAAAAATTAATAGCTTTCCATTTGATTTTCCGTAGGAATTTGCGTAAAAACAACCGCCCGTTTTCCGTTGTTCAGCCGGAATTGATTTACGCTGTACACGCCGCCAGTTTCTGTTGGCAGGATAGAGATCGGACCGAGTTGGTGTTCCTGTTGTGCAAGGTAGCGCACAAATTCCCGATCGACCTTCCGGCTTGCCTCATCGACCGAATATTGTCCGATCTGCTCACGAGACGTCGCTCCGTCGATTTTCCGTGGGGTATCCGCCGACGACTCTCTACGGACGGTTTTTATCGAATCGCCCATTGGTATTATTTCTTCCCCTTTCGGGGCAAGCGTATAATGGAGCCGCTCTGCAAGGGAGGGCTGTTGTATCAATATCGCTACAATCGCGACCAAAAGCAGCGCCGCGGCTGTGGAGAGGTAAAAAGCGATCCGATAATTGAACGTTGGTTCGCGATAACGATTCGCTGTCAAGAGACTGCGCCGCAAATCACGCCGGAACGAATTCACCTCTATATCCGGTTTTGGCAGATTGTATAGCAGATTCTCCAATTTCTTCATTGGTAATCCCCAATTTTCCTAAATGATATTTCAATTTTTCCAAAGCCCGCTTTGTGCGCATTCTCAGAGTGCCTTCCCGTTTGCCGATAATTTCGGCGATCTCGGCATAGCTTTTCCTCTCGAAATAGCGCAGGATGATCAAGGTTTGATCATCTGATTTCAATTCTCGGAGACAACGGTTTAACAACTGAAACGTTTTTTGTTGTTGGATCTGCGCCGCCGCCTCTTCCAATTTTTGATCCGGTCTAGGGTCCTCATCCGCAAGCCAGTGCGAGACCCGATCCAGGTCTTCCCACCCTCTGCTTTTTTGCTTGCGCAAGAATCTGTTGACCTCATTCGTCGCAATCCGATAAATCCATCCCCGAATAGAAACCCCAGTCCAACGAAATTTCCACAGGTTGTTCAGGGCATGGAAAAAACTCTGCGCTGTCAAATCTTCAGCCACAGTCACATTTCCGGCTCGATAGAGAATATATCGAAATATCGAGTCAAAATAAAGATCATAAATTTGACCAAACGCATCCGGATCTCGTTTGCAACGGGCGATAAGCTCTTTTTCTTCAGCTAAAATCATACGTCAAACATCTCGGTTTATAGTGACAACGGATATATCCGATTTTCTAAGATGAATAATACGGGAACACGAGAAATGTCACGAATTTTTTGGAAAAAAATGAAAATAAAAAACCCTGGAGGTCTGAGACCCCCAGGGTTTTGTGAGGCTGGAAAAATTATCATTATTTAGCGTTGCGTTATCTCAATAGCACCATTTGCCGGCTTTGGATATGATCTCCGGCTTTGACAGTGTAGAAATAGACGCCGCCGCTTACTATCTCGCCAGAATCATTGGTTCCATTCCAGGAGACTTCATAATCGCCGGAGGTTTGTTGTTTGTTCACCAACGAACGCACATGTTGACCCGTAGCGTTATAGATCGCCACCGAAACAGGAGCTGTCTCCGGAATAGAGTATGAGATTGTCGTGTGAGAGGCTATCGGGTTTGGATAGTTTTGGTTCACGTTGAACGAGACCTTGCTGTCCACATCCGGGTCCTCAACGCCCTCCGTAAAGACTTCCACAAAGGTCTCATTGCTAACTTCACTCTCGAAGTCATTTTCATAAACAGCCGTCATCACATAATAATAGGTCAGAGAGCCTGAAGGCGGAACAATAATGTTTTCATCTGTCCAGTTCAGGGCAGTCGGATCGTCGATTTGAGCGTAAGAATCGGCATAATTCCCCGGCGTAAAAGAACGATAGACAAGGTAATATTCCGGCAGATCGCGGGTATCCCGAACGTGGTTGCCCGGCGCGACGCTCAGATCAATGTCCAGGTTGGGCGTGTCGATAATCTCATCGGATACGACCCAACGGTTGAAAGCAGTGGCAACGCTCGGCACATGACCCTGAATATTCCAGTTCACATCCAGCCCTAGCGCGGCGATTTGATCCCATGCCACACCGTCTGTGGAAATCCAGCCGCCTTTATTGGAAACCATGGGTCCCACATCGCAGCCAGCCACGAATTCACCCGCGGCATGCGTGACTTGATACCCCATCCAATATTCATTACCATCCTGAATAGTAATCGGCGAGTTGAACACATGAGTGGTCCAGTCGCCGTCCTCTATATCGGTCAACTGCGCGTTGTAGATTTCGGTTCCTGGGTTTCCATTAGAGCCGCCTTCCCATACCTTTATTAAATATTCGACAGTCGGCACATTTGCCCAGACTTTCATCTCGGTCAAGTCATGACCCACATAAGGCTCCATGTCGCTGCCATCGAAGCGGGCGGCAACCGTAAACGTACCGCCATTTGTCAAACCAATGGCGTCGTTATTTGCGCCGTCGTCCCAATGCAACCAGGGATCGGCAGGACCCGCGCATGGCTCTTCCCAAACGAGATCAACCACTTCATTTCCACTGTCATAGGTACCTTGCAGATTACAGGGGGGAAACGCGTCTATAGCCGTAAAGGCTTCAACGACCACATCGTCAATCCAGAGACCGCTGTCAATGCCCCCGTCGTCGTCGCCGTCGCTTTCCACGATCCAACGTAGCTGGATGGTTTCGCCGGCATACGCAATTAAATCCATATCAATATTTCCGTTAAAAGCCATGCCCGGAAGATATTCAGTCCAAGCGAGACCGCCTGGTCTGGTGTCGTCGCCGTAATCGTAAAAGACTGGCTCAAAACCTATTCCATCGGTGGATATCTGCACCCGATAGAGATCGTCCAAGCTGCCGTCGTCGTCTCCGTCAAAGTCTCCCATATCGCACCAGAGCCAGAAGCGAAAATTGATAATGTCCGCTTCTGCCGGAAGCTCAATACTGGGGGAAACTAAAGCGTTTTGGAGAAGGTAATGCCCGTCCGGGCAATTCCAAGCATGGCTGGAGGAATGGGACGATCCGTCGCTCAACTCCCAAAAATCGCCAGACGCGTCTGGAGGAGCTCCGCCCGAGGCAGCCAAGTCGCCATTATCCTCGCCGTCATTTGTAAAAATATCATTCGTTCCATCACTCACGACAATGTTATCGACATGGAATCCGTGCCAAGTCGGGTTGCCGTCCGCGGTAGACGCGGCTGGATCGGAGCAAAAGGCAAAACGGATTTTGACCTCGTCAGTCGTGTATGCGCTGAGGTCCGCGGTAATTTCTTGCCAACCGTTGCTAGATCCGCCCCAACCGGCAATCCCAGGACCAAAAGCCCATTCGTCGCCAAAAGCGTAAGAGTCGGTAAAAGTGTATGCGGGACCGCTACTCGGATCCAGCACTTCCCACGTATCGCCTCCATCTTCGGAAATCCACATATTCGCGGTATCCCATCCATTGTAAGGATCTGGCTCTCCGCCTGGAGCCTCGATTTCCCATGTTGCCATGAAGGTCAGAGTGGCGTTTGTTGCAGAACTTAAGTCTAATTCGATGGTGTCCAAATATTGCAGCCAGTGGTTGTCATATCCGTTATATTCCGGATTGCCACACCACCAGGAATCGCCCTCATAAGCCTCAAAATCGCTGACATGCCAGCGCACATACGGGTCGGGGAGAGCACTCGCGTCAACAGTCGTCCAGCCATTGACTCCATTTTCAAAATCATCTTCAAAAAGAACTTCACGAATGTGAGACACATCGTCGGACATATCTCGATCTTGCGAAGTCTCTGTCGCGACCTTCAGATCACCGGCAAAGGCATACGCGCTACATAAAAGTAAGGCAAAAATCATTACAATAGCAAATCTCTTCATAAATTCTTTCCTCCTACAGAAATAAATACAGAAATAAATACAAAAATAAGAAAGCACATGTGAGTTTAAGTTAAAAAATTGTCGGTCTTACATTTGCAGCCCACACGGATGAGACCGAAGATTTATCAGTTTCCACCCCCCCCCCATTACATCATTAAAAGATTCAAAATTGTATCAGAATGGCTTATTTTTGTCAAGAAAAATATAAAAAAAATTGGTTTAAGAACCCGCGATACGCCAGTTCGATTCCTATAATTCATATCTATTGATTCAATTGATTCAGAGCGGAATCCTTATCGTCGAATATTTTTGTATATTGCGTCAGACCCACCATTTTAAATATCTTTTTGAAATGAGGCGTGAGTCCGGAGATATACAGATTGATATTATTTTTTTTGCTACTGGTGACCAGTCCAATCAAAATAGCAATGCCCGCGCTATTGATGTAATTCACATTGCAAAAATCGAGCAGAATTTTTTTGGCGTTTCGATTCAGCGCCAATTGGTACACTTCTAAAATTTTTTCTTCAGAAAAAGTGGTTATTTCTCCTGTTAGATGAATTATGCTCACAGATCCTTTAGAGTCTAGACTTACTTTCATTTCATCTCTCATTTTTCGGGTCTCCTTCGCGTGAATATATTCGCACGAATATCAAAATATATGGAGGACTTCGGTTACGCTTTATTAAAATAGCCGATTTTGACAATCGGGTCAAGAAAAAAACGTTGTTTTTCCGATTTGCTTTGTTCAATTCTATGAAATGGGTTGACAAAGTTTTAATAATATTATACTATCGTTTATAGAATTTAGACATGATCTAATTTTGTTAGGATTTTGTTAGAAACGCCATCTATTAAGATTTCTTTCCGAATTCTATTGACGACGCCGAAAGTAACTGAATAAATTTGGAAGTTATTTAAATGCTATTCCTTAGCACCTGATATTAAAACAAGGGGACAAAAGAATGGGGAATATCAGCTATAAAGCAGACGTCGACGGATCGCCTGCTTTAACCGTTGGAGACAGTGCCGCTATCAAAAATAGTCGATATAAGTTTGCCATAAACGCCCTCGACGAGGGAATAATCATTGTCGATGCGGAACTGTGCGTGGTTGCTATAAACGATGTGTTGAGCCGTTTGATCGGAATTTCCAAAGAGAAAATATTGGGTCGTCACTATCAAAAAATGATCCGTCTCGACTTAGGCAACATCGACTGCTTATTCCGGGAAACACTCAAACAACAGAAAGATATTATCCACATAAACGGCGCGTTGCAAAAATCTGGCGGCGGTTTTGTGCCGGTCACGATAAATACAAAAGTTCAATTCGATTCAGAAGATCGATTTATCGGCGGAGTTCAGATTTATAAAAACATGCAGAAATTAGATCGTTTGGAAGATCGTAATGGGAGCAATTCTATTTGGGATGATAAAAGCGGTCTATTTTCTCGAGAGCATCTTTTTTATCTTTTGGAGTTGGAATTTGCTAAGGTTCGGCGGTACAAGCAAACGTTGTCGGTTATGCTTCTGGATGTTGACAACTTCCAGGAATTAAATAAAAGCTATGGACGAGAAGTGGCGGATTTGGCGCTTGCGCAGGTCGGTAAACTGCTGCAAGAAAACATTCGATTATCAGATATCGCTGGTCGTCTGAAGAGAGATCGCTTTGTTTTGGCTCTACCTCGAATTGACAAAGAGAGCGCGCGCGATGTGGCGGATCGCATCCGCTATCTGATCGAGCAGATGTCTTTGTTGACTCCGTTATTGAAGGAGGAAGTGCATATGACTATCAGCATTGGGGTCGCCTCTTATCCCAATTTCAAGGTGATGGACTGGAAGGATATGTTAAAAGCTGCGGACATCGCTCTTTATATGGCAAAGGAGATGGGGAAAAACCGAACGGAGAGTTTCTAATATCATGCAGGAGAAAAAACGCATTTTGGCTGTCGATTACGGCGAAAGAAGGATCGGGTTGGCGATCAGCGACGCATTCCAATGGACAGCTCGCCCATTGGAGACGATTGATCGAAAAAAATCACCGGATACAGCGTCTTTGATCCATCGTATTATTCTCGAAAATGATGTGGGAGAGATTGTGGTCGGGATGCCATTCAATATGGATGGAACCAAAGGCGAGTCGTCGGAACGAGTCGAAAATTTTGTCAAAATGTTGAAAAAAATTGTGACATGCCCCATCTTTTTTGAAGACGAACGCTGCACCACGCTTCTCGCTCATGAGATTATTCGGGAAATGGGGTATAATAAAAGGATCAGAAAGCGAAAAGGTAAGGTAGATCAGATGGCGGCTGTATTGATCCTCAAGAGCTATATCAGCAAAAAAGAAATGTGAATTGTATCGAAAAAAAGTGCTCATACCGAAAAACGCCGTCCAACTCGCTTATCTTGGACGGCGTTTTTGTATCTTAGTAAAGAGTTGAAAAATTAGGACTTTATCGATTGCCTCAGCCGAGGTTTTTTGGGTAATTTTTCCACTCGATACCAATGATGATTGTCATAAGAAGACGCTTCCCTTTTTGCCAGGTCAATTGCCAGATCAGCGAGATGTCCCACCACCCAATCAAAATTTTGATCGCCGACGCCTTCCGATCTGACAGCTGGAACCGGATTCATAAAATCGACCGCGCAAATTTTATCTCCAGTAACGGCGAAATCCACAGTATTCATATCATAGCCAAGTGCTTGACATATACGCTGACTCTTACTTTTCAAACGCAGTTCAAGCTCAATAGGAAGCGGAGCCGCGTCCGAGGAAAAACTTCGATTTTTTGGATCATATATGATCGGCAGCACATGTTTTTTCCCGATAACAAAACAGCGCACAAAGAACTCATATTGAATCAATTCTTGCACAATCATTGTCGCTGTCCCGGACTGGTTGTAATGATACAGCAGCTCCTCTTTTGATTGAACGGTGATCTCGTTTTGCCAACCAATATCATTATAGGGTTTGAGAATCGCCGGAAATTTGGTATAGTTGATCACCCGATCCCAATCCAAAGGAAAAATCATGTTGGTCAAGTCCTTGTTTGAGACTTGATCGCCGTAAGAATGCGAAGGCAGACAGACCGTCTTAGGCGTCGGAATATTCAGCCGAGAGATCAGGCCAAAATTAAAAAAACGATCCGACGTATCAAACCAGAAAGGGTCGTTGATCACGTAAATACCACCCAATATCATCGATTTGAGAAACGATTGATAATAGGGAACTTTATACGAAATCCGGTCGATGATCAGCCGATAGTTACATTCGTAATCGAGAGGAATGTCGCCGATTTTGATCGACTCAGCTTGAATTTGGTCGCCATTTTTTCGGTTGATTCGTTCAATCACAGCTTCCGGAAATTCGGTTTCTTTGCCGTGCATCAATCCGATCCGGCCGATCCGGGGGGTAAGATTCATTCTAAACCTCCTTAACTGTTAAAGTATCGATTTTCGGATTAGCGCAATAACGCGAACTCCAATTTTAAAATATTCAATATTCTTTGTCAATAAGTTTGTTGACAAATCGAAATATACAATCACTTTTTTGTCATAAAAAACGAGAATGAACAGGAGAAGTCTAACCGTCGTTTTGAGGATATTCATCGATTTTGTTGTTGCCCCCTTTTGCCCGCGCAATGGTCATCACGCATACCTGATCGACTCCATTATCGAGCAATTTACTCGCGCAGCCGTTGATTGTGGATCCGGTGGTCAGAACGTCGTCGATAAGCAGGACCTTTTCGCCTTTTATCCGGTCGGGATCAACGACTTTAAAAGCGTTCTCTACATTTTCCCTGCGACTCTTAGCGTCCAGCGTGGTCTGGCTGACAGTGTCGATTACACGGATCAAGGAGGTTGTGTCCATCGGGATCGAGACATATTCGGACAGGGGCGCGGCAAGCAGTTCGCTTTGGTTATAGCCTCGTTTTTTCAACTTCGATGGATGCAGAGGCACCGGCATAATCACTGTGGTCTGGGCGATTCGGCGGCGGGAAGGAAAAATTTGCGCCATGCGCCTGGCAAAAAAACGTCCGGCAAAACTGGCTTGACGCTTTTTCCAATAGAGACGCCCTTCAATGTATTTTAGGTAGTGAATCATCTCATTTAAAGGCGGCTCAAAAAAACCGATACACGCGGCTTGCACAAAAAGATTCGAGCCGTTTCTGCAGCTTTTGCAATGATTTTGAAAATTGGATCGTTTAAGATCCCTTGGCGAGCCGCAAATAGAGCAATATTTTCCAGTTAGTCCCCGAACCTGCATCCAACAGGAACCACAGACGCCCAGTTCGTCCATGTCCAAATTGACGGCGCACTGATAACAAGATCTGGGGAATATCTGGTCCAGGAAAAGATCGACCGGCGCAAGAGGGTCGAGTGTCGTAAGAAGGCGGATAAATTTCTGTAACATAAGCGTCTATTTTTTGTTAGCGGAAAGTTCGGTAGGTGACGAACGTCATACGCCCCGCTTGAAAAGAGACGTCCGGGATCATATCGGTGAAGATCAATTGGCCGCTCGCGCCGTAAAAATGGAGATGAACGTCGTATTGACCCGGAGCGTGGAGCAGACGAGCGATCTGGATGTTATGGGGCAAAGTGAACCAACTGCGGGTATCGGCTTGTTCTGTTGCCGCTGCAAAAACATTGAAAACACAGCCTGCCGCTTCTCCAAACTCATTCTCTATCTTCTCCTTGACCGCGTATTTGGCAACACCTCTGGCAGCCGTTTTCGCTATGATCCGCGTCTGGCGATCCTCTAAATTTTTGATCGCAATTGCGTCAATATCTTGAAAAATTTCGGTCTTTACATGCCCGATGCCGACATTCGCCGACGCGTAGGAAAGATTCGGAGGGCGAGAAACAAAACTGGGAAAAGCGGCTCGGAGATAGTAATCTTCAAACGGAATTTCGATCGAATTTTGCGTTTTGTGAGGCGCGAGTCCATTGTCCCAGATCAGCACCAGTTCCCCGCTACCGCGATGGAGACTCTGCGGGATTCGGTCAGATTTGTTCCATTTTGCCTCATAAAAATCGACCTGAGACTGGAATCCCAACGCCTGAGCAGTTCGCAAGATATCTTCTTTCAACTGCTCTGGGACGTCCAAGCCATAAAATTCAAGATAATCCTCTTCATATACTTTTGCCGCGTTCCGATACGCGATAAAGCTGTTATTCAGATCGCCCGACGCCTCGTAAATTAACCCCATGAGATAGTGAATAAACGCGTCGGCTCGGTATACATTCGGGTTGTCGTCATATTTCCGGTTGAATTCCTCCAGCTTGACATTTACCCTCCGGCACTCGACCAAAGCTTCGTCCAACTCTCCCAACAACAGATAGTTCAACGCCATATAGTAATGAATCGTCACTTTCTCGAAATCCTCGCCCGAATACGGCTTCACCAGCTCATTTGATATAAATGAAGCCACTTCCGTGGATATCGATTTGGTATAAAGCTCGTCAAAACGGTCGTCCGCCAGATCGAAGTAGTGATTGCTCTGCGCATATTTGCCGCTGAGATGGGCGGTTAATCCCGAGTGGAGATAGAAGAGGAGCCGATCCTTTCCTTTTTCCAAGTCGGTCTGCTGCTGCATGAGCGTATCCGCGCCGATAAAATCACCCCGCCTGAGAGCCTGCTCGACCGACGACAATGATTCCGGATGGGTAGCGCAGCCGGCTGCAAATATAGATAGGCAGGATATGATAACAAGCGTATCTCTCAACCGTTTCATGGCGTTGCCTCAAAAAGAGTCTGTCTGTTGAATGAAAAAGTGCCGAACAGCGGTCATAAAATTCCGATATGCGGCACTTGAACTGCCTTGAAAATCAATAAGTTGAGCGTCCTTTTTCAACCAATTTTTTTATTTTTTTATCGCCGATCCATACCTTTTTATTCGTCTCAATGTCCACCAACTCCAGATTCACCTGATAGAAAACCAGTTTTGTCCCCTTGACCCGGTCTACAATAGAGTCGATTGTGCCAGTAAGCATCAGGTCAGCTCCACTTTCTTGTTGGAATGCCTTGCGGGTTTCTTCCTGAGCAAATTCCTGCTGATCGGATCGCTCTTGCCGAATTTGATCCCGAATTTCTCCACCCTCGACCACATCAACCTTACCGGAATTGATAAAAGCCCGCTCCATATCTTTGATAAACGTATTTTCGCTGATATGTTCATGACTTAAATTACGGATATTGCCCACAATCACCGTAGGTTGACTCTGATTTCGCTCCTCAAATCGATACAGCCAGGGGCTGCTCAGACAGTCGCCGATCATCTCCTCCGATACCAAACGGGAGTCGGTATCATTCCACTTTCCGCTCAGATCAATAACCGCATCTTCCTCGGCGTCCATCCGGCTAACCGTTGTCGTTTCGGCGCATCCCAGACCCAACAGCGCAACAAATAAAATCCACATAAACGGTCTTAAAAATTTAGTCATCTTCCAATCTCCTCAAAAGTTAGGCCATAAAAATTAGGTCATTTTATCGAAAAAGTTCGACTTTTATACTTATAAGAAATGAATATCTTCCAAAAATATGAGTTGTACGCTATTTTTTCGTTATATTCGTTATATTTGTTATATTTGTTAATACTGAAGAGGCAGGTTGACAAAAAATTTCCAAATCGGGCGATTGGAAAAAAGGAAGATAGAGGCTCACAAGCTCCAAAAAATCGATTCCGTTCGATTTCTTAGCCTGAATAATTCAAGAAAACCACTAAGGTACTCGGAACACTAAGTTTTTCTGATGTGGAATCGCATAAATATCGATAACATATTGTAAAATAAAATCTTAGTGTTCCTTCGTGCCCTCAGTGTCTCAGTGGTTATGAATAATGCAGGTTTAGGAGATAGTTTTCACAAATTGTGAAAACTATCTTTAAGCATTTCAACAGTTTATGTCCATCCGTGCAGGATTAAAGTTATTATGCAAGGAACGACTTTTAGCGATGTCTTCTACTTCCGCCCCCGCCTCTCCGGCGCTTTTTAGAAGGAGTATTCTGTCGTGGATGACCGCCTCGGCTCTCTCTCTCTTTTGGGCGTTCGCTTTCGGTGAAACCAGAGGGTCTTTCCAGCAAGACCTTCCGACTGAGGCTCATTTTACCGTCTGGGTCTAACCGCATCAACTTCACTTTGACCATTTCGCCTTCGTTCAGCACATCTTCCACTCGGCGGACACGGGTATGATCCAGCTCGGATATATGAAGCAAGCCCTCACGTCCGGGGAGAATTTCGACAAACGCGCCGAATTCAACCACACTGATCACTTTGCCCTCATAAATTTTTCCCTCTTCCGGGTCCGTTGTCAGCAGGCGAACTATCTCGCACGCGGCCTCTGCCGAGACCGGGTCCACTGCCGAGATCAAGACTGTGCCGTCGTCGTCAATATCGATCGACGCGCCGGTATCTTCCTGAATGCTTCGGATCATTTTTCCACCGGGACCAATCACGGTTCCGATTTTTTTCGGATTGATCATGATCTTGGTGATTCGCGGCGCGTAAGACGATAGATCGGATTTCGGAGCGGAGATCGTTTTATCCATTACGTCCAAAATATGCATTCTGCCTTCATGAGCTTGGAGCAGCGCATTTTTGAGAATATCGAAACTAATGCCCGTGATCTTTATATCCATCTGAAAACCGGACACGCCGTCCCGCGTTCCTGCAACTTTGAAATCCATATCGCCCAGATGATCCTCGACTCCTAAGATGTCGCTCAGAACCGCGACTCGGTCGTTGTCTTTTATCAGTCCCATAGCGATTCCCGCAACAGATTTTTTGATCGGAACCCCAGCGTCCATCAATGCCAATGATCCACCGCAAACGCTTGCCATCGAAGAGGATCCGTTTGATTCTAAAATCTCCGAAACTAGCCGAATCGTATAAGGGAAATTGTCTTTCTCTATAGAAGGAATCACCGCGGAAATCGATCTTTCAGCAAGATAGCCATGACCGATCTCTCGTCGCCCTGGACCTCGTATGGGGCGCGTTTCCCCGACGCAGAACGATGGAAAATTGTAATGCAACATATATTTCTTGAAGGTGGTTTCGCCTTCAAGATTGTCGATCATCTGTTCATCCGACTTGGTTCCGAGAGTTGCGACCGATAGACTCTGCGTTTGCCCGCGGGTAAAAAGCGAGGATCCGTGCGCACGCGGCAGCACGTCGATTTCACATGTAATGGGTCGAACCTCTCTCAGGGTCCGAGAGTCCAGCCGACGCCCTTCATTCAGAATAGTCTGACGCATGTCTTCTTTTTCCAAACCGCGAATAATTTCGACAATTGCCTTCTCTTGTTCAGGGGATTTTTGATCATCCTTGATCAACTGCTCCAGAGTCTGATCGAGAGTGGCTTTAAGTGCTTTATTTCTCTCGGTTTTGTCAGGGATACTATTGGCTTCGTGGATAGCGTCCAACGCCAACTCTTCGATTTTCTGTTTCAATTCAGCATCGACCGGAGTTGCGGAGAACTCCATCTTTTTGACTCCGCATTGATCGATCAGTTCTTGTTCGATTTGGATCAATTTTCGGATATGCGTCTGTCCGAATTCGATCGCTTCCAGCATGATCTCTTCCGACAATTCGTCCGCGCTGCCTTCTACCATAATGATCGATTCTTTGCTCCCTGCGATCACCAGATCAAGGCAACTGTTTTCTAATTGTGAAAACGTCGGGTTGATCACAAATTGGTCGTCGACGCGTCCCACTCGAACTCCGGCGATCGGTCCCAAGAAGGGAATATCAGAGATACAGAGAGCGGCTGACGCGGCTGTAATCGCCAGGATATCCGCGGCATGCTCTTGATCCGATGACAAAACTGTCGCCATCACCTGAACTTCATATTTGAAACCTTTTGGAAATAGAGGGCGTACCGGACGGTCAATCAGACGGGCGGTCAGAATCTCTTTATCTCGGGGACGTCCTTCGCGTTTAAAGAATCCGCCTGGAATTTTCCCAGCCGCATACGTTTTCTCCCGATAATCGACTGAAAGCGGAAAAAAACCTCGATCCTCCGCGCTCTCTTTAGATCGGACCACAGCGACCAAAACCATTGTGTCGCCTTCTCGGATCAAGACCGCGCCGCCTGCCTGTTTTGCCATGCGTCCGGTTTCAAGCGAGAATTGACGTCCTCCGAATTTTTTTTCAATTTTTACCATTTCATTTTTTCCCCTGTGCCGGGATTTCCGAATATCAAAATCCCCAACACGCCAAATTTGTACAACGTGAATTATTCGTCACAGACGCGACGAATAATCCTGTTTATCTTCCGAGCATGTTTGCGTCATGCCCAGCCTGAAAATTATAAGCGGATCGGATTACTTTCTTATCCCCAATTTCGCAATAATTGCGCGATACCGTCTCACCTCTTTACGCTTCAGATAATCCAACAAACGCCTGCGCTGACCAATCAGCTTCAACATTCCTCTCGTGGAATGGTGATCCTTTGAGTGAAATTTCAGATGACCCGTCAAATCTTTTATGCGCTTTGTCAACAGGGCGATTTGAACCTCCGGAGAACCGGTATCGGTTTCATGCGCCCGATGCTCGCCTATAATTTGTTCTTTTTCCACTTTCGGTAATACCACTTTCTTCACACCTCCTACTCGATAACAAACAAACTTCTCGTACTAAATTTAGTCCGCAGATTATCCGCAGATTGCGCAGATTAATAGATTTGCGCTAAATAAAATCCTTATCTTTTTCGTACACAGCTATAAGCCGTTCGGCTGACGCAATATCCATCTTGATCTGTTTTGCCAGATTGCGGCTTGTGTCAAAACGCTTCTCGTCGCGAATGCGGTGAAGTATTTCCACTTGCATATATTCGCCGTATAAATTGCCCTGATATTGAAACAGATGGACTTCCAGCGTCAATTTTCCATGATCGTTGTCTCTGGTCATTGTGGGGCGGTTTCCGATATTCATTACGCCCGATAAATTTTTATTTTCTGCCAATGCCCGAACCGCGTAAACACCGCTTTTTGGAACAAGTTTCCGATCGCATGTCAAGCGGAGATTTGCCGTCGGAAACCCGATAGATCTGCCGATACCATTTCCTTTAACTACAACCCCAGATAAGGTATAAGGATACCCCAACATTCGACCTGCTAACGCCACATTTCCCTTGAGCAGTTCTTTCCGGATTCGCGTACTGTTGATCAATAGACCGTCTGTTTGAATCTTGTCAATAACAAAGACCTCAAATCCATACGTCTCGCCGGCTCGGCGCAAGTAATCCACGCGTCCGACCCGATTTTTTCCAAAGCCATGATCATAGCCAACGACAACCGCCTGGAGATTGACACGATCTATCAACATATCTTTGACGAACTGCTCCGCGGTTATCCGAGCAAATTCTTGATCAAAGGCAATAACCGAGAGATAATCAATCCTCAGTCGGTCAAAAAGTGTCTTTTTTTCGTCATAATCCGTTAATAAATAGGGCGCGATTTCCGGTCGAACCACTTCCAGCGGATGGGGTCGGAAAGTGATAATTAAACTCTTTCCGTCTCGTTTCGCCGCCTCTTGGACGACCTTGCCCAAGATGACCCGATGCCCCTGATGCACCCCGTCGAACATGCCGACAGCGGCTACAACTGGTAATGATTTGTCAATTGTCGAATCATATCGTTTAACGCTCTTCATGTAGCGAGAATATAAAAATTTTTCATTAAAAAGCTACAAATTTTTACGACTTTTGGTTGAATTGTGGGAAGTGACACATCCCAGCGCGATTTCTGACTGCGACATATTGTCACTTCATCAATTGCTAATTTTGCGAATCATGCCGGTATCGATCTCTTTTCCGACCATTTTCAGATCATGCGAGACCATCAGTTTTGCCAAGGTCTCGACGTCGGTCTCCGGAGCCCAATCGAGTATCTCTTTTGCTTTTGAGGCGTCTCCAAGCAGGTTGACGACGTCTACTGGGCGAAAATATTTCTCCGAAATCTGGCAAAGAAGATCGCCGGTATCCGCGTCATACCCCTTTTCTTCAATGCCGCTTCCTTTGAATTCGACATGGATATCGGCTTGTTGGAACGCGTGCCGGACAAAATTCCTGACCGTAGTTTGTTTGCCGGTGGCGACGACAAATTCGTCCGGTTTGTCGTGTTGCAAAATCTTCCACATCACCTCCACGTATTCCCGGGCGTATCCCCAATCTCTCCGAGAGTCCAAATTCCCAAGGGTCAAGATCGGCGCTTTGCCCTCCAAAACCAAACCCAGCTTATGCCGTGCGACTCCGTCGGTGATTTTTCTGGTGACAAACTCATATCCCCGTCTCGGCGATTCGTGGTTGAACAATATCCCGCAGGATGCGAACATGCCTTTCTGCCGACACTGCCGAGTATGATGATGCGCCAACAATTTGGCGTATCCATAAGGACTGCTGGGTTGGAATGGAGTCGTCTCTTTCTGGGGGATTTCCCACACTTCGCCGAATATTTCCGAGGAAGATGCCTGGTAAAATCGCACGTCTGGCAAGATATGTTTACAAATTTCGAGAAGATTCACCGCTCCCATGCCGGTGACTTGCACAGTATAAGCCGGTTGGCTGAAGGAGTCTTTTACAAACGACATCGCGCCCAGATTATAAATTTCATCGGGCTTTACTTCGCTCACCACTTTGAACAGGGAGAGCGGGTCGGTCAATTCGCCTTTCAATAACGTCAATTTTTGCCGGATATGCCGAATGCGCACCACATTTTCTGAACTTGCCCGACGAATCATACCGTAAACGTCGTATTTTTTCTCCAAAAGAAATTCGGCGAGATATGAGCCGTCTTGTCCGGTAATTCCAGTGATCAAGGCTTTTTTGCCGACCATTTTTCCTCCATTAATGGGTCTAATGGGTCAAAAAATAAAGCAGAGCAGTCGAACGCGCCGCTCTACTCTATTGATTTATATTCGTGATTAAAATTCAAAAATTCAATTTACATGAGGTCTCAATCAAGATAATGACACCAGTTGTTCGTATCTGATTTTTCGCCGTATTGGATACCAGTGATCTCATCGAACATCTTTTGCGCCAATTCGCCGGTTTTTCCGCCGTTGATTTTGATGGTCTGACCTTTATGGTGCAGCTCGCCGACCGGAGAGATCACAGCCGCGGTCCCAGAGCCGAATATCTCTTTAAGGGTTCCTTTTTCCGCTGCGTCAAATAGCTCCTCAATCGCTATTTTCCGCTCGCAAACCGGGATACCCATATCTCTGGCGATATGGATCACGCTCTCCCTTGTGACTCCGGGCAGAATAGTGCCTTCGTCCAATGGCGGCGTGATCAGCGTATCGTCAAGATAGCAAAAGAGATTCATGGTTCCCACTTCTTCAACATAGCGATGCTCTTTGGCGTCCAACCAGACCACTTGAGTAAAGCCCTGCTTCTTTGCCTCATTTGCCGGAAAGAGGCTGATCGCATAATTTGCCGCGGCTTTCGCGTTGCCGACGCCGCCTTGAAAAGCCCTGCCATATTCGCCGGACGTCGAGAGTTTGACCGGGTTGAAACCTTCGGCGTAATAGGGACCCACAGGGCATAAAATCACCATAAAGCGATAGGTCTTCGATGGGCGGACGCCCAAAAAGCTCTCGCTGGCAAATATAAATGGGCGAATGTAAAGCGCGGTGCCTCTATCTTTTGGCACCCAAGCTTTTTCCAGCAATATCAATTTTTTGATCGCTGTATAGTACACGTCTTCTTCGATATCTGGAATGCAGAGCCGTTTTGCCGAGCAGTTCAAACGTTCAAAATTTTTGTTCATACGAAAGACGTTGATCCGTCCGTCCTTTGTATAAAAGGCTTTCGACCCCTCGAAGATGGCTTGACCATAATGCAGTACCGACATACCGGGCTCAATCTGGATTGGACCATAAGGTATAATCCTCGGATTTTGCCACTTTCCATCCCGATATTCCATATCAAACATGTGATCAGTGAATGTACTACCGAATACCAGGTTATTAAAATCAACTTGACTTAGCTTCGATTGCGTGGTTTTCTCAATCGGAATTTCTATCATTTTTCTCACCTCCGGTATAAAATAATTAGGATCCAGGTCGTGCGTACAAAAAATTCTTCAGAACTGATAATCTAATACAATTTTCGGAAAAATGCCACTATTTTCGATCTCTAAATTCTCACTGGTTCCGAGATTGTTCTTCCAAAAAGGCGATGCGGATACTATTTCAGTATCAGACGCTTGACCCGATAGTTTGAAAATTTCTCCAGACCGTAAAAATCTGTTCGGACAATTTCCGATCGGGTGTGGATATGGATCACCTCTCTATCCAGCAGAAGAGCGGTCACGATTCCCGGTACAAAATCGTCGTCCGAGGAGACGAGAGCGATGCGAGGTTCTCCCGCGTACGAAAGATAGATAAGATCGGATATCAGCATCGAATCGACCAGTTTTTGTCCGCCTCGGATAAAAAATTGGCTCAGCTCTTTATGACAGTCTGGATTGGGGCATCTTTTTTCTTGAAACGCTTGATACACGGTCTGCATGGGGCATTCCTCGGATGAACAATCCAAAGACGTCGGTTCCAGGCATTTAATATTGATATTGAACATTTTTCTGGGTCGATAAGTGGAAAAAAGATGTTTTTCCGGTCTGATTATCAAAGAGTACGCCAACTCCACATGGACTCTGACTGTAAAAGGTTTTTCTACTACTTTCCCCTCTACAGAAAAAGGAGAGGGATATCTATTCTCAATACCGATTGCCAATTCTTGAGCGGCTTTTGTAAAGCGATCTTTTTCGTACCATCCTCCATACAGACGGATATAGATCCGCTGCCCGCGATCAAAAGGCTGTAATTCCAGTAAATTCAACGCCCTGTCTACAACCGGCTCCACGCCTCGGGTTCTATTTCTTATCGGAATATTGTCATAATCAACAAGCACATACACGGGATTTTTCCTGTCGGTTTCTTTTTCATGGATGTTTTTATGGTAAAGAGGAGATCACAGCGGGGCAGAGACTTGGCTCCTCCTCCCGGACGCGATTTCGGCGAGTTTTCTGACATGTTCCATGCGCACGCGTGACGAGCCGATCCTTAGATATGGAGTCCGACTTCCGTGCCAGTCCGATCCGCCGGTAGGAATCAAGCCATACTTATCCGCCAACCCGCGATAATAGGCTTCGCATCCCAACTGTCGGTGCCTGGTGTGATAGACTTCCAATCCGTCTAAGCCGCCCCGACTCGCAAGATACGAGATGATCCCGTCATTTCCCATAGTCACGGGATGAGCCAAAACAGCCACGCCGCCCGCCCGATGAATCAGATCAATAGAAGTCTCCGGGGCAATTTTTTTCTTAAGGACATAAGCTGGCGCGTCCGATCCGATATATTTGCTGAAAGCCGCTTGAAAATTTTGGACAAAACCGTTTTGCAGAATCGCCTGCGCAACATGAGGTCTGCCGATCACGCCGTTGTTGGCAATCTCCAACACGTGATCAAAAGTGATGGACACGCCCATATTATTCAATTTTTCGACCATTTTCATGCCGCGTCGGTTCCGAATTTCTCGAAACTCATGGCAATAATCGACGATCTCCGGGTGTTCATGGTCGATAAAATATCCCAACACATGCACGTCGATTTTTCCATAGTAGCTACTCATCTCAATGCCCGGAATCACCTGCAAATTATATTTTCCAGAAAGCTTAAGAGCCTCCGGTATCCCGTCCATGCAGTCGTGATCTGTGATAGCGATCGCTATAAGATCGGTTTTCCGCGCCTCTTGCAACAGCTCTTCCACGCTGGCATCGCCGTCCGAGTGTTCTGTGTGGAGATGCAGGTCTGCGTATTCGTCCATATATTCCTCGATTGTCGCTTAATTTCGCTTAATTTTGAAGGGCGACCTGGACGCCGTCTCCTGACCTCGCCCAAAATCCAAAAGTTTCAAAAGGGTTTTTATCAAGTTCCGGCAATCGATCGCTGCCGTTGAGCGAGACTACGGATATATCCATGCGCCCTTCTCGCAAGACCGACGACGGAACCATATGGAAAGTCGAGGAGCCGTCGAGCGCGATGTAATACAAAATCTCACGGCTATTGGCGTCCTGAACCATGAGCGCGTAGTGCTCTGCGTACCCGCCTATCTCCCAAATCACAGGAATATTTTCGTCGGGACTCAGTCGGGCATTGTGATTTGGCGCGGTGACATTCGGCGGAGTAGGGATCGTCGCGGTCATGGTTCTTTCCTCGCCTCGTGCAGATACGCGCAGAGTTGCCAGATGACCGGGGAAACGGATCACCGGCGGACCCTCGGGGAAATGATACGAAAGAGAGTTTGTATCATACATCAGCGCAATGTCGTCAAACAGAACCTCAGCGTTGTCGATTGTCCCATCATCGTCGTACACCCAGATTGAAACGTCGATGAATCGGCTGCCAATATGGTGGTAATTGACAATGCCCATAATCGATACAACGCTCGGTTGTATACCTATTGCCAGATTTTCAATCTCGTCGTCGCAGCTCATAATAAGAGTAGATATGAGCCAAATAATCAAATATGGGAATTTTTTCATAAATCTCCCTTTTATTAACATATTAACATATTAACATATCATTATTTCAATATTTCATCGCCTCTAAAGCTCCGATATAGCGTCAATTGATCCAGAATTTCGTTGTATTGATCGGTTTTGTCCACAATGATCTCCGCCAACATTTCGCCTAACCCGGGACCGATCATAAAACCTTGCCCGCACATGCCGACCGTAAGCAGCAGGTTGTCGATCTCTTTCGGGAACGACACGATCGGAAAACCGTCCGGCGTCATGGGATATAGCCCTCTCCATGTTCGACGCACCCGCAGATTGCGCAAACGGGGGTAGAGGTTGACCATACGTTTGATCACCATAGGTAAAAATATGGAGGAGCTATCCGTATCCAATCCGGGAATCTTCGGGTTCAGCGTGATGCAGAAGACGACTTGACCCTCTTTGTTTTGATAAAAATAATAATTTGCCGATCCCTTTTCGGGTCGAATATCCACGATCATGGGCTTAAGGAAAGGCTTGACCGGCTCGGTAATTCCCGCCTCATGCGAGTCGGGATAGACAGGGATATTCAGACCGATCATTTTTTCGATCTTACGGGCATGCGCTCCGGATGCGTCTACGATGAGACCAGCCTGATACCGATTTTTATGGGTCACGACCTCCTCGATACGCGATCCGTTGCGCCTTAGCGAGAGGACCTCCTCTTTAAAATAAAAATCGACTCCCGCGTTTAACGCCAACATATAGTACGCGTCCGCCATTTTCAGAGGGCTGGCAGACCCGTCTCCAGACGAATACGTCCCACCGCGCAGTCCCTCTCTGTTGATGCCCGGAGCCAATTCTCGGATAGCGTCCGGCGTGATCCAATCGATATTGAGACCATATTGTTTTTGTATCTTCAACAACTTCTTCAACTTGGTTTCATGTTGTTCGGTATAAATTGGATAGAGATAGCCCCCTTCCAACCAATCGACGTCGATTCCATGCTCCTCCTTCATGCGTCGGACAATATCGATTGTCCGCTGACAAACCCAAATCTTAGCCGGATCCGAGTGCGTGGCGCGAATCCCGCCGATTGCCGACCGATTCTGTCCCCGTCCGACCGACGCTTCCTTCTCGATTACCGCGGTCTCGACTCCTTTTTTAGTTAGATAATAGCTCAGCGGCGTTCCAATACTGCCCGCGCCGATAATTACCACGTCGTATTTTTTCATTATTCCCCCTGTTTCTCGTTGATAATTGCATACATCGGAACCTCCACACTCAATGGTCTCTTTGTCCCATGTGCGACCTCACTCCAATTCACGCCCGCCATTCCGAAAACACGAGGCAGAAGTATTGAGCAGGTCTTACCGCCGCATGCCCCCATGCCGACTCGTATTTTTTTCAATTGGTTGACATCGCTCACATGATGTTTTTTGATATAATCAACAATTTCTTTGACCGGAACCATCTCGCATTGACAGACTGTTGAATGATCGGGAGCATAATCGAAATTCGGTTCAGGCAAGGGATGCGCACCGGATGGGCGTTGCACTTGAATACCCGCGATTTTTGTCGCATTTTTCAGAGAGGCTCGGACTCTGATCAGGCGCGTCTTATGCTTTTTATTATACTGGATCTTCAGCGTCTCCCCCATCTCCAGAAAATCGCCTTCTTGACTCATAAGCGGGATTTTTTCGCCAACCTCGAAGTCTGGAATAAATTCGTGTGGGATCAGGACTTCAGCCCATTGGTCGTCAATCTTGCGAGCCAATGTGATCGCCAATCCGGGACAGATCAGGACGCATTTCTGACAACCGGTGCATTCATTTTCAAATATAGGAATGTCCATGATATTGCCCAACTTCGGATTCAGCCGTATCGAATCGACAGGGCAGACCGACGTGCAAGGGTTGCACGGAATCTCTTCATTGCAAAAGATAATGGGACGGAAATTTTTGGTTAAGACGATTTCTTGAGATGGAAAAATCTGACCGGGGCGGCTCTTGAGAATTTTTGCCTTCTCCGAAAAACTGTTGTCGATACGCACCTCTTTCCCCATTTTTTTTGCCATCTTTAGACCTGCGATTTTCCCTCCAAACATGGCTGAGGAGGCTTCTGCGATCTCGTTGGCGTCACCCGCTTTCATGACAGTAAATCCAAATTTTTTCGCCATATCGTAGAATTCATCCACAGGACTGAGACCCACAGCAATCAGCAACGTGTCGACTTCAAATGTTTTTGCGGTCTCCAATAGCGGCTGAAAATTTTTGTCGATCCGTGCGATAGTGACCCGCTCGACCTTACTGTCTCCTTCTGCAGAGACAATGGTATGACCGAGATAGATCGGGGTTCCCATGCGTTTGATCTTGTCAACATGAACCTTATAGCCAGACGCGCTGTCCAGAATCTCGCAGATACCCACAGCATCGATACCAGCTTGCAACGCGTGATACGCCGCGATCAATCCCACATTTCCGCTGCCAACGATAAACACCCGATCCGACGATTTGATCAAATCTCGGTTGACTAAAGTTTGGAAAGCCCCCGCGCCGTATACTCCAGGAAGTTGGTTTCCCGGAAAAATCAGAGACTTCTCTCTCGCCCCAGCAGAGACGATCATGCCCTCAAAATCCACAATAGCGTAGTTTTTATTTCTTATAAATAGACCCGCTCTTCGATCTTTATAGATTGCCGCGACAGATGTATCTGTCAGAATCGTCGCGTTTTCATACGAGCGTAACTCCTTCTCCAGTAAAACCGCAATATCAACGCCTCTGGTACCCGCGTAACAATCCGCTATAGAACCAAAAAATTTATGGGTCTGTAACAGCAATTTTCCGCCCAGGTTTTCTTTATCGTCGATCAGAAGCACGGAAAAATCCAGCTTAGCGAGTTCGATCGCTGCGGTCAGCCCAGAAGGTCCGCCTCCAACGACCAACACATCGCAGGATATTTCCTTTTTTTCATAATGGCGCAGAGGGCGATCGTCTGCCGGAAGCTCGGGTCTGTGGCGCATCACGCGGACGTCTATGCCCGGCTTGAGAGGAGTCACGCAGGATTTGAGCGGGAAACCGTCGATAATCAGGGTGCAATGCCCGCACTGACCATTGGCGCAGTAGATACCCTGTGGCGCGTCGCCCCGCTCATGAACGGCAAACGTCTTGATTCCATTGGCGATCAGCGCGGAGGAGACCGGCTCGCCTTCATATCCATACATGACGACGCCGTTGTATGTAAATGCGACCTTTTCTCGATCTTCAGCGGGAAGTATGGGATGTTTCTCTATCCGTTTCATCATAGTCCTTTCTTAATCAATTACGAATTGTCGAATAAGTTGTCCGCAGATTACGCGGATTACGCAGAAAGTGGATCGAACTCCGTGGCGACGAATAAGTTGTCCGCAGATTACGCGGATTACGCAGAAAATTGTCAATTCCTAATCCGCGTAATCTGCGGATCGAACTCTCTCGCCACATAATCGGATTCCTTTTTTTCTGACATTTTCCTCGCGTCGTGTATAGTTTTCTTGATCCAGAAATTCGAGAATAGGGATCGAATATTTACGGCTGACACCCAATTGATCCCGAAAATCCGGTACCCCAATAGCATCTTTCTGTTGAAAACAGTTGTCCAAAAATCGCAAAATTTTATCCAGGGTCTCTCTCGCGATGATCATAGATCGATTGATCCGCACCAACTCGCGCTTTTCTATTAAATAATGGACGATCTCCGGGTCAACTTGAAAGGGAATCTGATCTATCAAGGGCGGAGTCATACCAGCTTGCTTATAAAAAGAGTGCAGTTCGTCGCACTTTTGGCGATTCTCATAGGACAAAACCACCTGGAAATCCGCGATAGCTACCCGGCTCCCATCGATTTTGATAAGACCATCATCCGATAATTCTTTTGGAATCAGGTAAAAAATCGATTCTGGGAGTTCAGGTGGAAGCGCGTTCCGAATCTCCAAAAGAGGCGCGTTTGCTTGGAGCGAACGTTTTTTATGATAGGATTTCAGATGGCTTAGAAACAGGTTTTGAAGCTCCTCAAACCATTTTTTATGAACCGCTTGACCGTCCTCGCCGACAATAAGGAGGTCCGTTTGCCGAAGTTCTTCCTGCAAACGAGAAGGATTCAGAGTGAAACGATCCCCAAATTCCGCCAAACGGATCCCCCGAAATTTTTTCTTAAACGCCAACAGTGCCATTGCATTCATATATTTTTTATTTTCGATTAAATTAAGATATTTGATTATTTCCTTTTGGAAGCGTTTTTGCTTCGGCGGATGCACATCCAATACCTCTCCGCCAGCAATTGTAATCATCGGCGAATATTGCCGGATCACAAATCGGTCGCCGCGCGCCACAACAATCGGACTCTCCAAACGGATCTGAGCCAGCGCGTTTTGCCCAGCAATCAATTCATCCTGTTCAAATAGAGTAATATTGCCGAGGATAGACGTTGTCCCTTGATGAAAATGCACCTTTTGCCGCTGTTTGATTCGATTTTTTAGACTTTTGACCGCATTCAACCGCACGTCGATCATATATGTAGGGATAAATTGACCTTTCTCCACCACTGCGTCTCCCCCATTGATTTTATCTCTATCGACTCCTTGCAACGCCAGCGCGGTCCTTTGTCCTGCGACCGCGATCGTTGCATCACGATCATGAACTTGGATATTGCGCGTCTTGCACCGGATATTGGAGGGCAGAATCTCTATCATATCGCCGGTGCGGATCGAGCCTGACCAGAGCGTGCCTGTGACGACCGTGCCAATGCCCTGCACGGAAAAAACCCGGTCGATTGGCAAACGCGCATAACCGGCTGAGGATTTTGGCGGCACATGTTGAGCGATCCGGTCTATTTCAGAAATCAATTGATCCAAGCCGCTTTTTTCAGTCGATGAGACATGCACGATCTGCGCGTCTTGTAGAAATGAGCCTTGTAAAAAATCGCTCAAATCCTCTTGAACAAGCTCCATCCACTCCTCGTCCACCATATCGATTTTCGTCAGAACCACAACGCCTCGTCGCACTCCCAACAATTGCACGATCTCCAGGTGTTCGACAGTTTGGGGCATGACCCCCTCGTCAGCCGCGACGACAAATAGGATGAGATCGACTCCGGCAACGCCGGCGAGCATATTGCGGACGAATTTTTCATGTCCAGGCACGTCGATAATCCCGGCTTGAGTGCCGGAAGGTAAAATCAATTCCGTGAAACCCAGGACAATAGAAATTCCTCGATCCCTCTCCTCCTGAAGCCTGTCCGTATTTACGCCGGTCAACGCCTGAATCAGCGCGGTCTTTCCGTGATCAATATGCCCGGCAGTGCCAATAATGATATGCTTGTTCGCCATGATTGCAATCCCCTTTGTCAAATATGACGCGTCTCGGCTTTTTCGTTTGACAATTTACGGGTGAAACAATATACTTGTCTATGAGTTCTCCGTCGAAAAATTTTTTGGAGAACTTTTGAGACTTTAATGGAAAAAAAAGCGAATGTCAATCTAAAATTGTTGAAATAAACCCATTCTGGAACTAATGATTCATTTTATTCACGTCGATAAATATTACGACCAGGATTGGCCCGTTTTAAAGGACATAAATTTCCATATTAAAAAGGGAGAATTTGTCTTTTTAACAGGACCAAGCGGCGCGGGAAAAAGCACGGTCTTAAACCTGATCATTATGCAACATCAGCCCACAAGTGGGAAGGTAGTTGTCGGTAAATACAACTCCCAGGTCATTCACGCGCGTCAAATTCCGATATTTCGCCGGACACTCGGAATTGTTTTTCAGGACTTTAAGCTCCTTACTGACCGGACTGTGTTTGAAAACGTCGCTTTTGCCTTAGAGGTGACTGGAGCTTCTCGTCGGCAAATTTGGCGCAGATCGCTCGCTGTTCTGAATATGGTCGGATTGACCCACAAACGCAATGAAATGCCGCTACACCTATCCGGCGGCGAGCAACAACGGATCGCAATCGCTCGGGCAATCGTCAACGATCCATTTGTTCTGTTGGCTGACGAACCGACGGGAAATTTGGATCCGACCGTCTCGGATAAAGTGATGCAACTCCTGCTTAAAATTAACCGAATCGGGACCACTGTGATCATGGCGACACATGATTATCACTTGATCGAAACATATCCATTTCGCACATTGGCTCTGGATAAGGGACGGTTGGTTGGTTCCGGCTCGATATAAATATCGTAACAGAAAAAGAGATGAGTTATGAATCTGATACAAGCTTTGGGATTAAGCATGACCGCGGGACTGAGCGCGTTTCTGCCAATTTTTCTTATTGGGTGCATCTCCCGCTTTACGGACTGGATCACACTGCCGGAGAACTATCAATTCTTGCAATATGAAGGGGTTATCGCGGCTGCCGGTATCCTTGCTTTATTAGAATTTTTCGCGGATAAAATACCGGCGGTCGATCATTTTTGGGACGCCACACAGACATTTATCCGCCCTATTGCCGGAATCATCCTGGCTGTCGCGGCTGTCGGAGATGTGAATCCCGGATTCACCCTATTTGCCGGAATTCTCGGAGGAGGCATGGCTGGAGCGGTTCACACATCAAAATCGACCGTGCGACTGATGTCCACATCCTCAACCGCGGGCATATTGAACCCGGTACTCAGTTTGGTTGAAGATGTTATGGCT
This sequence comes from Candidatus Cloacimonetes bacterium 4572_55, assembly GCA_002084765.1. GTDB lineage: Bacteria > 4572-55 > 4572-55 > 4572-55 > 4572-55 > 4572-55. The sequence continues at coordinate 94,532 of NBMB01000003.1, forward strand.
TTTGTCGGTACGTTTCTCGCTTTATTTTCCCCATGGATAACGCTGATCGTCATTATCTTATTTTTCCTTTTTTTCATCTGGCTTCTCCCGAAATTCGGAGGATTTTTCATCTTTAGATTCAAGGTATTGCTTTCCTGGATAAGATGGAAATTGACCAAACCCATGATAAAAATGAAAGAAGGCTTGTATCGATACGGCGTCAGTTTATCGAAAATAGGGACTATCGAGAAAAATTTGGAACATAGTGAAACCGTCCAAACTGTAATTGGGGGACAGATTTGGCTGCAGAGACAAAAAAAAAATGTCTGGCTGGTGTGCACCTCAGAAAAATTATGGGTATTTGTTCGCGGATTGTTTGGCGGAAAGATTTGGTCATATCCATTGGACAACGTTGTCAATTGTCACGTGGAGCAAGGCATGACTGTGCAATATAACGTCACTGTTCCGGACCAGATGCTTTCATTTGAATTTCTCAAAACGGCAACGCCTTATATAGCGCATTTGGATCAACTGATCTTAGACCAAGAAGCTCGGACTCGTCTTGTATAACTCAAAAATATTTTTGTATTTTTTTTGTATTATTAAAACAAAGGAAAAATATGCTGGATCAAGGGACTATGAGACAATTGGAAATGAAGTTTGATGAGAATTTAAACCGATGGGGCGAAAAATTTGACCGGAAAATCGACACTCTTTCGGAGGATTTTCATAATGTAAGAGGGAATGTTTCCCAGTTGGAAAAAAATATCCATGATCTTAAAAAGCGTGTCGGACAACTTGAATTGAAATTTGGCGCATTAAGTGCTAAAACTGAGAATAGTATCGAGGATATCCGTAAGATGCAAAAATCGATAGATATACTTGCAAAATGGGTGATGGATGTTGAGAAAAAGCAAGAATCTTTTCGCCAGGAGATGCGGGAAAACTATAGACGATTGGCGACGATGCTGGAAAATGCGACCACAAACTACAACCGTCTGAATCAGGAGCAGATCATGGGCGTCGAATGGAACAAACGTCAGGATAAACGGATAGATCAACATAATATTCAACTGGCTTTTCAAAACAAACAGATCATTCAATTGGAAGGCGCAAAATAGGCGTATGAAAAAATCTAACTTACGGAACTACTTTATGATACGCACGATTCGGGAAAACAAGATAGACATCGCAATCGCCGCGATCTTGTTTATCGTCTCATACGGGCTATATTACGTCACCCTGGCTCCGGACGTCTGTTGGGAAGATTCTGGCGAATTGATCACCGCGGTATCTACATTGGGAATTTCCCACACACCGGGGCATCCCCTATATATCTTGCTTGGCAACCTTTCCCTATACTTCCATTCCAATCCCGCGTACGCGCTCAACCTCTTTTCAGCGATCATGGGAGGATTCACTGTTGTTTTTCTATATATTGCCATTTTTGCGCTTCTGAATGGGCTGAATGGACTCGCAGAGAAAAAGAACAGGACGCATCAAAGGATCATCGCGAGTGCCAGTTCCTTGACCTTTGCCGTCACCGCCTCGTTTTGGAGCCAGTCCTTATCCGCCGAAGTTTACACACTCCAATCATTTCTGACCTCTCTTATTGTTTGCCTGCTAATCTATTGGTTTTTTCGTGGGACAGGAAATCGGTTGTTGCTTCTGAGCGCGTACATTCTCGGGCTTGGGCTGACAAACAACATCACATTGATTGTGTTGCTCCCTGCAATTTTGGTTCTCGTTATGAATAGAGATCGTCTGAAACGTCCAGCACTATCGGAGAGTCTGATCGCTCTGATACTATTCATATTTGGATTGACGCTTTATATCTATCTCCCGATCCGATCTTTAAGCGATCCCTTCCTGGATTGGGGAAATCCGGAAACATGGGATCAATTCCTCTGGATGCTGACCATGCAGGAATATGCTGAGGGCGCAGGATCTACCTACGCGGCAAAGGACGTCGCCGCCTCTTTGATCTCCAAAAAAATTCTGCTTCAATTTAGCTGGATAGGGCTGATCCTCGGCGTGACCGGTTGGGCGGCTCTATTTTGGAGGCAACAGAAAATCGCTCTATTTTTCACAATCATAATCATTTTGAATCTTGCCTTAAGCCTATTTTTGGGCGCGGGACCCGACTTTGAGGCGTATTTCCTCACATCATATTTATGTTTTGCGATCCTGATCGCTTCTGGAACGGATTCCCTTATTTTTTTGCTGAAAAAAGTTAAAAATATCAAACTCTCCGCAGTTGCAATAGGAGCGTCCATTCTTTTACTCATCAGCCTCATCCCGACCCTGGGTCTTGTGAATTACGACCAAGTGGAAAAACGGAACGCTGTCTGGGCAAAAGAATTTGCAATAATATTGTCTGAAAATCTCCCGGAGAAGGCGATTTTTATCACGGACAATACAGTTGACCATTTTCTGCTAATGTATGTGCAGGGCGTCCTTGACCAACGTCGAGATATCGCCAATATTTACTCGCCGCTGTTGAAATTTTCCTGGTATCGAGAACAAGTTAGAGAGCGACATCCAGACCTGCATTTTGTCGAATATAGCCAAGATCTGAGCCTGACCGACGCGAAAGTCTTGCAGGATTTTGTCGGCGTTAATCTAAGCCAAGATCTCTACTTCACGACAGCGCGCAGTTGGCAGATCAACGGCAATTTGCTCTCGCCTTACGGATATGTCTTCAGGGTCACGCCGGACAGTTTAGACTTGCCGCGCCACTTTGAATTGACGGAAAAACTCGATCCGAAATTGCCGGATCACGCGGATAAAAAAACCAAAATCCATTACGCGATTCATCATAGCACAATGGGCAGTTTGTTATGGACGCGCCACGAGCGGTTAGCCGCGATAAAAGAGATGAATATGGCTGTGAAAGTCAATCCAGATAACGCGGAAGTGCATTTTAATCTGGCAACGGCTTATGAAAATATCGCCTATTACGACAGTGCAATTTCGTATTATGAAAAGGCGTTGGAGCTGAACCCGAATAGCAGCATCTCATATTTCCGCGTGGCAATGGCTTTTATCAATATGAAGCTGTTCGAGTCCGCTATTGACTATCTGCAAAAAGCACTGGAACTGCAACCGCATAATCCGGATTATTGGTATCATTTGGCTCTGGTTCTGAGCGAAGAAAAGCAGGTCGGCAAGTCTTTAGATTCGATCGCCAAGGCGGTTCAATATCGTCCGGACTTCCCAGAAGCCTATTATTTTAAAGGGCTGTTGCTCCGGCGACGCGAAAAACTTGTCGAGTCCTCGGAAGCGTTCCGGAAGGCGACGGATATCCGACCCAAATATCTGGAGGCATGGCTGGAACTCGGCTCAAATCTGTTGCGATTGGGCGACTTTGATCAGTCTCTGTCCGTGTTTGAAAAAGCGGTCGAACTGGATCCGAAAGACCCTTTTGCATGGTTCACACTGGCTCGCGTGCATACCAAGCGGGAAGATAAGGAGCGCATGCGGCAATCCTTGAAAAAGGCGATTGAGTTGGGTGGATCAGAGATCGTTTATATGGCGCGAATCGATCCGATTTTAAAAAATTATGCGTCCCCAATAATTGATAAATATATCGAAAGTAAAAATTTTGATGATGCAAATGGTAAAAAAAGCAAAGGGACGCAGGGACCTATGCACAGATCCATGAGCGCGGAAAAGGATTCGTTATGAAAATAAATTTGGAGCAATTCATACTGGGCACTATCATCGTTCTTATGCTCATTTTGGTGTTATACCCGATGATTCTCATATTTTGGCAGAGCTTTATCGTGGATGAAATAATTAAACTCGGTAAAGAACGGCTGGTAATCAAACACTTTTCGTTAGGCAACTATATCGACGCTCTTGGCGACAAGCACAATATAGTTCCACTAAAAAACACTCTCATATTGGGACTTTTGACCACACTTTTCTCTGTTCTGATCGGCGCGCCTCTCGCATGGCTGGTCATTCGCACCAACCTGATAGCGGCTTCAAAAATCCGTTCGATTATGTTGATTCCCTACATGGTTCCACCATTCATCGGCGCAATCGCTTGGGAGCAACTCCTGACAAGGGACGTCGGATATTTCAACAAATTCATCGTGGCGATGATCGGATCGTCCCCATTCGACATCCACAGTTTCCCTGGACTGATCTGGGTGATGACGCTCATGCTCTACCCTATGGTCTTCCTGACCACAGCCGGCGCGCTGGAACGTATGGACCCGACGCTGGAAGAAGCCGCGAGAATCTCTGGATCCAATAATTTTAAGGTAATGAAAGACATCACGTTACCATTGGTCGCGCCCAGCATAGCGGCAGGCGCGATACTTGTCTTTATCCAGACGATCGGCAACTTCGGCATTCCTGCATTGATCGGTATGCAGGCGCATATCTTTGTTATGACTACACAGATATACGCGCATCTGACCAGCATCGGAAACATCAAAATCGCGTTGGTCCTCTCGACGATCCTCATGGCATTGGCGTTTGCCGGAGTCTATTCCAATCAAATTTTTTTCAGGGACAAACAATTTTCTATCATCGCAGGGAAATCGATGCGACCCAATGTGGTGGATCTGGGATTCTTGCGCATCCCGATTCTTGTCGCGCTCGGATTTTTTTTGTTGATCACGGTTGTCAGCCCATTTGTCTCTATTTTTTTTACATCGTTGCTCAAGGCATGGGGGGCAAAGCTGACCTTCGCTAACCTCACCCTGCATAACTTTCATTATATCCTGTTTGAATATGGAGAGACGCAAAACGCCTTTATTAACAGCTTCTTACTGGCAATCTCCGCCGCCACAATCACCACGTTTTTCGGAGCCATTATCGCGTATATCCTTGTCAAAACCAAAACAAGAGGCAAAACATTGCTGGATACGGTCACTACGCTACCCTATTCGCTGCCCGGCGTAGTCGTTGCCGTAGCCATGATTCTGGCATGGTCGGGACGCATCGGGATAAATCTATACGACACCTTCTGGATCATCCTGATGGCATATATTGTGAACTATCTCACCTTAGCGGTGCGAACAGTATCCTCTTCATTGTCCCAAATCCATGACTCGTTGGAAGAAGCGGTGCGAATCTCTGGCGGATCATGGCTCCGATCGTTCAAGGACGTCGTGATCCCGCTTATCCGACCCGGTCTCATTGCAGGATGGTTCCTGATCTTTATGCCCACCTTGCGAGAGCTGAATATGTCGATCATGCTCGCTGGACCGGAGACAAAAACCCTGGGAGTCGCTGTCTATGAGATGCAGGACGCGGGATATTACCAGATTTCCGCAGCGTTAGCCGTTGTGATCCTCAGCGTTGTGATATTCGGAAATATTATTATTCGAAAATTTTCTGGCGGGAAGCTGGGACTATAACCATAAATCTGTCTTCTTGGGAGTTACCACATACGGAACTGCCACATACGATTGCCCTGAAAAATATGATGTTATGATGTATTAACGCGTGACTCGAAACGAATTGGTCATGACCTTTTTGGAGTGCTTGTAATATGTGGTCATAGACAGCATATTACAAGCACTCTTTTTCGATTACCCCTCAATATCGGGTCGAGTTTGTCGGATCGTCTGCTCAATTTGATCCGGTCGCAATCCCACTTGATCCGCCAACTTTTTGATGTATGATCCGAACTGTTCCTTGAGAGATGCGGCAGCGGCTTGCTCGTCATCTGGATAAGCTTTTTGGACATCCTGCTTCAACTTATCGTAATAGGGCAAAGCTATTCTTGCCACCTCCTGCCGGACGAAATAGAGCGAATAGAGCGAGTGCGTCTCCAATTGATCTATATAAAGTTCATAATAACTGTTTTTTTCCGTCCAGATCAACCGGATTTTTTCCTCTTCAATCTCCATATAAGCCTTCGACTTTTCGTAATTAACACCTTGATACGCGGCTGGCGAGTCATACAGAATCACGCGCGCTTGGGGCCAAACTTCCAATTTTTCCCGCAACTCCTCCCCAAATTGGAGATAAAAGGAGTCGAGTATTTGCGCCGCGATCGATTCGGTCACATCGTCCGGTTTGTTTAACATTACCTCCATGGAGCCATAGGTCCGCGTTTTCTTATAGGTCTTGATATAGGTTTCCAAGGTCTCCGGGCTGAAAGGGGCGGAGGGCTTTATAATCTCCAGATTGGGTCCTTGATCAAAACTCGGGGGTGCAGTCATTTTTCCCGGATTTGGATCAAGTCCAGCCGAGGCCTCTACCGGCGCAGTCGTTGTATCCGCTCCAACAACCGCGGTCGTATCAACCTCGGGGCGCGTGTCTGCCGAATCGCTTTGAACCTGTCCTTTCCGATTTGCCATATCTCGAGTCCGCAGGATGCGCTCATCTGCCTGAGACGTATGGTGGATTTGGTTAGCGTGTTGATATGAGGCGACCGCCCGTTGATATTCGCCCTGACGATAGTAAGCGTCCCCTTCGCCAATATATGTTTTGACTTGGGAAAACTTCTGGTAAGAAAGGAAACCGAAAAGAGCTATCGCGATGACGGCGACAAATAGGAGCGAAAATAGAATTTTTTTCATTGTTCTCTCCGTTTTGAGATTGGTTGTTCTCGAATAAAGAATTAAAATATCCAGCAAAAGACAAGGCTTATTATAAATCAACAAGAACGAAATGTCCACTTTAAAAATAAAAAAAAACCGACTATAACCGAAAATTTATTTTTTGTATATAAGAGTAGCCTTTCTCCATTTCTGCCACACAGCAACCATGTCAAATCATAAAATTATTTGATCAGGTCTCTGCGATTAAAATAAATCAGGCTGAAGAGAAAACCGCTCGCCCCCACTGCGGTCAAAATCGATATGTGAAGCGGGTTCAGATGGCGAGTCATCAGGATTTCGGTAGGAATATGACAACTGAATAGCGTCAAATAGTGCAAAGAATTCAGAACTTTGATCGTTTTCCCAAACAGTTCAAAAAATATTTGAAGGATCACGAATCCGATCGATATATCGACTACCTGGCTTCTTTCACCAGATACAGATGAAAGAGCTGTCGCCAACCCGGCAAACGCAAAGTGGAGCATGAAATAGTTGAGCGCACCCCGCTGGATAATGATCTTTGGGAACAAGACGCCGAAGGTTTTCGCCCCTACAAATGTCCCGTAGTAGACGCTCAAAGTCAGAAAGGCAACGCCAGTTATGATCAATCCGATATAGCTTGCCGCAAATTGTATCCGGGTAATCGGACGCGCCATCACCAAATCGATCGTGCCATTTTCGATCTCTCCGGCAAATCCCTTTGCCGCAAATCCGATGGAAAAAGTCAGTATGACAGCCAAAGGCAACGGATGGGTAAACGCTAACATAATAAGGTGATGGAGCGTCAGTTGGCGCACTCCCTCGATCCCCGCGGTGAGCTGTAGAACCTTCGGGATATAGCGGGAAAATTCGTTCAAATCGTGCTTATTACTAAACGCGGATAAGACCCAGGTATTCACATAGCCGAACAGGAAAAGCAGACAAAACGATAGGACATAACCCCGCCATTGATCAAAAACGATTTTTCGGATCAGATTGAGATGAATGAGTTTCATAGCGCTCTCCGTCGATCAATATCCAAAGAAATCCCCGGTGCATGTTGACCGGGGATTTCTGGTGATGGGGGTCATGTTAAGGAGGAATTGAGATGAAAGAAGGAGGGCTACTCGAATCGAATAATCAAATAATTTCCTTCTTGATAGACGGAATGCCTCCAGGGCTTGGAGGATAGATCAATCGCAATTCGGGTATAACCTATTCTTTCCGCATTCTTGGATTCCGACAACTTGTTGTACGCCACCCGCGCCTGCTTCACATAGCCGATATTAATCGCCTTTGTTGAGTATTCCGTGAGAGGATAAATCTCTTGCAGATCGACAATAAAGGTATGGCGGTCTCTCGCCGGGCTGATCACTTTTTCTTTAAAATCCACTTGATTGCCGTTCAGCTTGACCATAATTTCCACAGCATTGCCCTGAACCCGATGTTCCAACTCCAGCACGGCACTTGCCCCTATAGGCGGAATGACAAAGCCATTCATAAGCAACTCATGCTTGTACACGATCAAGTCGGTACGGCGGTTCATAAAGCGATTTTCCGCGGATGTATTCGGCACAATGGGTCGGGTCTTTCCATATCCGACAGGCGGCAGCAGGTTCGAGTCCGCAAAGCCCAACCGACGGATCAGGTAGCTGCGCACGCTCTCTGCCCGGCGTTGCGATAGACCGACATTATATTCCAGAGATCCGATGCTGTCGGTGTGACCCTCCAGCTTGATCTTGCTGTTTGGATAGTTGTTCAGCACAACCGCCAACTGCTCCAGAATCGGCTCCATATCGGTCCGGATATTCCATTTGTCAAAGTCAAAGTTGACACGTAGCGTAACCAAGATGGTCCCGTCGGCAAGTTCCTTGACCTCGATCGGACCTCGGTTCGGCTCTGCTCTTGGCTGGATTGGCGGACCTTGACCAAAATCGGGGTTTATGGGTTCTGCTATCGGCGGCTCCCAGGCACTGTATCCCCGCTTCCAATTCAGGCTAACTCGATGCGAGGCTTTGTCTTCGATCTCGCTTATAGGCGCGAAGGCATAATCAAAGAAAAAGTCCTTGACCCGAAAACCCGCGCCAATCGTCAAGCCCTGTATATCTTCGTTAATCCGATAGCCAACCCGTCCTGCGACAGTCTTATTAAAGAACCATGCTTCGCCTCCGACATTGATTTTAAGTTTATTATCAATCTGTTTGACCGCGTCAATAGCCAGATTGAATTCCTCTCCATGTCGGGGAGCAAAATGCCCTTCCGGAGTCACAATAGTCTCGCCGCCGAAACGTTTGGCAAGACCGCCCCGAATGGTAAATGGGAGCTTCTCGTCTTTATCATCGAATGCGAACTGGGGACCAATATGCAACGCGGATATGCCGACCATAAAGCCCTGAGCATTGCGATAACTTATACCAAAATCGCCGGAAAACGCGTTCGTGGTCTCGCCTACCAGATCAATGTGGGTCAAATTTCCGGCTAACCCGACCGAGAATCCCGGAGCCACCTGCACGCCGTAACCCACTCGGACGGATATGTCCGAGCTACTCAGGGTACTGCCTTCCACAGGCACGGGTTCGCCATTTTCAAGGATGGTCTCGTCTATGACGCCCTCGTCAAAATATTTCAGACCGATCCCCAGAACTCCGGTTTTTCCCCCTTGCAGTGGAAATGCTAAGCCGATTGCAGTTGTTCGGGTGTCGAGAAGCCATTCGTGGTGGTCTACGCCAGCCTCTAAATAGTTGAGAAACGCCAGACCAGATACGTTATATTCCAGCGCGTTCACATCATCGCAGAGTCCTGTAAAGGCTTGTCCCATACCGGCCGCCCGCGCCGCCGGAATTACTTTAAGAATAGACAAGCCATACGTGCCGACATCCTCATTGGGACTGTCCGGCTTCTGCGCGTACAGCGGGCTAAAAACGCCGAGCGTCAAAAAAATTGTCGCTACAAGCAAATAAATACCAATTTTCTTCATCTGAAATTCCTCCTTAATATCTTCAGCCGGCGAGGGAATCCCCGGTTGATATATCCATTTGTTAATTTCCACATTAAGATGCACGGATCAATTGGGTCGATCTGTCCATACAACAACCAACTTTTCTGTCTGTTCCTTTGTTCCAAGCCTGCTGTCCTTTCCGATTACATGGATCAGATAGGTGCCGCTCATCACGCCCTTTCCAGCATGATTGGTCAGATTCCAGATAGCAATCTGCGAGTGGATCGTTGTCACGCCGTCATCCGCAAGTCGGGTGGTTGGCTCGCTTTGCAGCTCCTGAATCCATTCGCCGGCAATATTGTAGATATGTACTTCGCCGCTCAGAAAAGTGTCGCCGTTGACATCAAAACGGATAATCACATCGGGATCGTTGCCGTAATGGGGATTCGGAGCGATAATCAGATTTGTAAACACGTCGTCCACCGGACTCGGCGCGGGACCGCCCTCGGTCATAGAGGCAAACGCGCTTCTCTCGCCGTATTCTCCTCGGATCACATTCAGATGGCGCGCGGACAACTCGTTGTCGTTCGGCACGACAGAGGGATTGTCCTCCACATCTAAACTGGGGAGGGGACCGCACAGAAAATTATCGGAATTTGTGCTATATGCCCCGGTCGTGAGATTAAATTCATAGCAGGTAAGTCCTTCATAATCGCTCGGGGTAATGTCGTCGTTATAGATGACAACAGTCACCACGTCGTTGCTGTTGGGACTCAGATTCGCGTTCGGATCAAAAACAGTCGAATAGATGCGATCATTTTCGTTGCCAATCACATAAGGACCCACCTTAAGTCCGCCAGTCGCGGTGGAAAAATAAATCCGGCTGGAATCCGAGGGTCCTGTTCCGCCTTCCCAAGCGAGATTCCAGATATCAAGCGCAGGCGTATAGTCTCGGTTGCTATCGGAGGCAAGGTTCGCCTTCAGTTGGAGCGCGGGCTCATTGTCAAAGTATGTATTCCGAATGACAAAATCTTCCGTCACGTTCGAGATCAGATTGATTTGATCTAAAATCACGCCCTGCAAGTTCACGATCTCAATATTGAGAAAGGTGCCGCTTGGTATGATTCCCGGCGTCACAGTCAGGCTGTCCCACGGTTGTTCGCTTTGCTTGGAAATTTGCTTGGAAAAAAGCGTGCCGCTCGGGACGTAGCCATAATCCACCCATACTTCCAGCAACTGAGGCGGGGTTCCTCCACCTACGCTACCGATAGTCGCGCGATAGCGCAGACACTTGCCGACAACCCCGTCTAAAGTTGAGGTAAATCGCAGATATGCTCCGCCATCAATCGGTATCGGGCTTCCCACATCCAGAGCCGCTTCATACCATTCGTCGCTGTTGTCAATAGAATACTCCATCGTGATATATTCATCGACGTCCGAAGTATAAGGCTGAATCCAGCGCAGTTGTGTAAAGCTCTTATTTTTATCTGGATAGCCGGTCTCATCCGCGTAATCGCACAAAGAAGTAAAAACTCCCGGCTCATCGGTGTTATACTCGGTGGTATAATCCAAGTGGATATCGTCCACATAAGGCGTGACATTGGAGTTGTGGGTCTGCAGAGACATCCGCCAACGCAGATTATTTCCAGTCGCATCGCTGAAGTCCAGCTCGCCTTTCACCACGGTAATGCCGTCGATAACCTCATCCACCGTGAGGTCCATCTCTCGCCAGATCGGATTCATCTCGTCGCTGTTGACAGAGATATAAGCGATGGCGTCCTCGCAATCACCGTCTCCGCACTCGGAATAATCAAGATAGCCAGTGAAGGAGACAGACAGCACATTCAAGTTCGGGTTAAAGTCCGGGAAGTTGAAACGGACATCCGGAACGTTTACCTTTACTGAAATACCGTCGAAATATTCGTCCACATAATAATAAGGATTCAGCAGCCGAGTTTCCCGGTGTCCCACAATCCAGCCCACGCCTTCATTGATAAAAAAGACCGCTTCCAGATCATAAGGATAGTTGTTATTCGGTTGCTCGACATCCTGAAAAACCCAATCCACGCGCCCATCAATTGTGGTTCCGTTTTCTGTCTTATAGATACTGCCGCCGTCGGTGACAAGCCATCCGATATCTGTTGTGACAAAAAAGATATCGTTCACATTGAGATTTTGCATACCTTCTGGTTCATGCTCGTCTGTCCAGCTATTGCCGTTATTCCGAGTCCGAAGAACTGTTCCCTGGTTGCCGACAAGCCACCCTGTGGTAGGAGAGACAAAAAAGATGCTTTTCAGGTCTTGCGCGGGATTCGGCAAGCCTGTAGCCTCTTGACCTTCCCATTCACCCATCACGGTGTTATATCGCAGAAACGTATTCGAGTCTCCGACAATATAGCCGCTTCTGGTTGCCCCGTCGTCATACAGAAAAATGTGATTGAGGTCGCCCTCCACATTTTCCACGGATTGCGGTTGCCAGCTGGAGCTCCCTGGATCATGCCAAATCTGCCCATGCTCGCCGGCTATCCACCCTTCGCCGGTATTAAAAAAACAGACGTCGTTCAGATCGGAATTATTGAAAAAACCAGGGCTGACGATCTGCTGCCAAGTGCTACCGCCATTGGTCGTCTGCCAGGCATAGCCCTGTTCCGCAGTGATCCAACCCCGCTCCACACTCAGAAAGAAAACAGATAATAAATTTTTATCAGAGAATATGGGCGGATCCACATCGATCCAATTTTCGCCCATATCTTCGGTTTTCTGGACTCGGCCATTGTTGCCCACAATCCATCCGATATTCTCATTGGGCCAGTAAATGTCGTTAAAACGATACCCTGTCTCATTCTTGTTATTGAGCAGCCAGCGGTCGTCCTCTCTGACCCGCAACTCGCCTCGACTATCCTTCCCAACCGTATCCCACTCCGCTGTGGTAATCGGGCTGCGATACGTTGTATGACGAAAATCCTCGCTATACGTCCCGTTATTGCGTAACGTAACGTAATCGCCGTTTGTCACCGGATTTCCGTCTACAATGCTGATATTCACGCTCTCATCCCAGTCTACTCGATCCAGGAAAAGACGACCTGGAGGAGATGGCACACCGTCAATCAATGTGCCGGTCTGACCGGGAGCTAAAATGACAAGACCCGGAACCGACGGATCGATAATAATATTATCATCCGGTTGACCCGCGGCTACGCAGTCCTCATTGTAAAAATCATCCAACCAAGGCGAAGAACCGTTCTCGCACTGCGCCTGACTCGATGCCGGAACCAGCAGAAGCGAAAGGATAACGCCTAAAAAAAGTAACCCAAAAGGTCTCTTCTGCATAAGGAATTCCTCCTTTTTTGCGCGTTAAAAATAAAAAAAAAAATTAAATTATGTCCAAAAATTCTATTGATTTCATCCACACAACTCACAAATAAATAAACCAATTACAGCTATCACATGATAATTTACTTTAACCTAACGGTCATTATACTGACTGGTACGTGCTTTGTCAAGAGAAAAAAGATACATAAAATTTTTTTTCTCTTTGCGCTTTTGTAGTTAGACGATTTATATGAGAAATTACTTTAAGATGAAATCGGAGAAATAGGCAGGGGGAAAGCGGTTAAGATCCTCAGATTACACGGATTTTATGGGGGAGGTGGACTGCGTTTTATTTTTCAGAAATCGATTGGTCATTTTCTGAAAACAGGCGATCGGAAATCCCACTACATTAAAGTAGCACCCTTGGATTCCATCCACAAAAAGCGCGCCAAAGCCCTGAATTCCATATCCGCCGGCTTTGTCCATTGGTTCGTTAGACTCGACATAGCGGTCGATCTCCTCGTCCGATATAGAACGGAAGCAAACCGTTGTGCGCTCCACATCCGAGATGATCCGGTCTCCATGAACCATCGTAACGCCGGTATAGACGAAGTGGAGCCGACCGGACAAACGACGCAGCATCTCTTTTGCCTCATACGGGGTCTCTGGTTTCCCCAAAATTGAATTGTCCAGAGCCACAATCGTGTCCGCGCCGACTATGATCCGGGACGGAAAAGATGTTGCTACTGCCAACGCCTTGCGTCGCGAAAGTTCGATGACGTGCGGCTCTGGTTCTGTCGGAGCATTTTCGGACTCGTCCACGTCCGAGACGCAGACGTGAAAAGAGACGTGGATTTGGCGTAGAAGCTCTGCCCGTCGTGGAGAACCGGACGCTAAGATGATCTCAGGTAAGGGTTTCATAGGGACTCGCTTTCGGTTTTTTTATATTTTTGATACCATTCGATTGTTTTTCTAAGATGGGAGTCAATATCCTGATCCGGCGCGTAACCCAGAATCCGCCTCGCCTTGTCGATCTTGAAATGAAAATCCTTGCCCCCGTGCATGATCCGGTATGTGGTCAAAAGCGGTGCCCGCTCAATGCGGAACAGCTTATAAACGCCTTCCATCACCAGTGCTACGCCATATCCGATCGGATATGGAACGCTCAGTTTTGGCTCTTTTAGCCCCATCAGTTCTGCCAGACGCCGGACAATTTCCCGCCAGGTGATATGCACGCCGTCGGTGATGAAAAATGCCTGATTTTCGCCGCGACCCTGCTCTGCCGCCAACAACAATGCCTGAGTCAGATTATCGATATAGATAGGTGCCAACTCCGCTCTGCCACCGGACACATGTCCCATCTTGCCCTTTTCCATCTCAGTCAACATCGGCAGCATCCATGTGCGGTCGTGAGGACCGTACACATCCCCAGGGCGAATAACGGTCAGCGGCAGACCGTTAGATGAGGCGAACTCCAATGCGGCTTGCTCGCCCTCCAGCTTCGAGATCACATATGGGAAAGAGGTCGGCAGACGCGGCGAATCTTCCGTGACATTGATCCGACCAAATCCCATGATTGCCACGGTGCCAACATGCACGATCTTTCTCACGCCAGCGGATTTTGCCGCTTGCAGAACGTTCACCGTTCCCTGCGCGTTGATCCGCCGAAAATGCTCCAACGATCCCCAGTCCGACGCCAAACCAGCTACATGAAACAGAACTTCTACCCCCTTCATCGGCTCAATCAGGCTGTCCGGATTCGTGATATCCCCGATATGAAGATGAATAGGAATTTCTTTTAAAAATCTCAAATCGCTGCGAGCGCGGATCAACCCATGAACATCATCCCCGCGTCGCAACAGAGCCTCAGCCAATTTGCTGCCCACGAAACCGTTCGCTCCAGTCACCAATGCCTTCATCTTAATTCCTCCTTACCAGTGCGCGGTCATTCAATATCGGTCAATGAGCGCGACAAGCCGTTCCACCCGATCTGTATATAGCCGTCTCGCGCCGTAACGAAGCGCGTATCGGAATGAGAGCCGGCTGTTGATAAGACCCAGGCCGACCTCAAGTCCAGCCGCCTGAGCCCGGCGGATTATAGCGGGATAAAAACCGAGCCAATGACCAGCGATCTCCTGAATCCCGCTCTCAACACATAATTGAATATGTCTCTTTGTCGCAAACGGCTCGAACCGATCATTCGAACATGTGGCAATGTAGCTGCAAAATAGCCGCTCGTCAATCTCTTTTACATAGCGAAGCGCGTCGATCGAAAAAGAAAGAAATTTGAACCGCCTTATATCTTTATTATTAGAAATATTATTAGAAATAAAGGGATAAATCCGATTTATGATCTCTCGATAATCTGTGTAAGATTTTAACTCAAAGATGAATTTTTTCTCAGGGAATTCGTCCAGGAGACGATCAAAATCGAGTACGCCCGGCTTTGCAGCTTGGATTTCTGATCGAGTCAACCGTCTCGCTTCCCGTCCATCGATCTTCCGGTCGTGATAGATAACGACGCTCCCATCTTTGGATAGAGACAGGTCGCACTCCACCTCGTCAGCACTCGCATGGAAAGCGTGCGCAAAAGAGGTGCGGCTATTCTCCACGCCGCCAACTGGATGCACGCCAGCTCCCGATCCCCGATGTCCGATCACAGTAAACTCGTTTTCATGACGCTTCATAGCAGATTCGTAGCCTCCTCAATTCGATAAAAAATATAATCGGCTTTTGTGATATTTTTTGTAATGGGCTCATAGAGACAAGTCACGCCCACGCCAGCGTTTATACCGGCTTCGATGTCCCGCTCGGAGTCGCCGATCAGGATCGATCCGGACAGGTCCAGCCGGAAATCGATTTGAGCCTGTTGGATCATACCCGGCTTGGGCTTCCGGCACGCGCAATCGATTTGGTAGGATCCGATTCCGAATTTGGGATGATGGGGGCAATAATAGACCTGATCTATCGGCGCGCCCTGTTCGGCAAACCGGTCGAGCATGTAGCGGGTCAGGATATGGAATTGCGCGTCGTCGTAATACCCTCGACCAATGCCGGATTGATTGGTGACCACAATCACCAAATATCCCGCGGCGACAAAGGCTCGGCATACGGTAAAAATTCCAGGAATAAACTCAAATTCCTCGACGCGATGCACATACCCCTTATTGATATTGATCACGCCATCCCTGTCCAAAATGAGTGCTTTTTTCTCTGTCACTGGATTATTCGTCATCACGGAACTCGATCCGCAGATTATCACAGATTAAGGATTGATAGTTAAAGAATTATATCTTTTTTGCCAGATTTTCTTCAGGAAATTCGAAAAAATCCTGGTTAATATCGGATCAAAAAAAAATCGGAACGTCGAGACGCTCCGATTTTTTTTTGTATGTCAATCCTTGAAGGGATTATACAACTCCATGATCCATCATAGCGTCGGCAACTTTAATGAAGCCGGCAATATTGGCTCCGTTGACATAGTTCCCCGGAGCACCGAAACGTTTAGCGGTCTCGAAGCAAGCCGAGTGGATGCTCTTCATGATACCATGAAGGCGGCCGTCAACTTCTTCTCGGGACCAGCTTAATCGCAAGCTGTTTTGGCTCATTTCCAGACCGGAAACTGCCACGCCGCCGGCGTTTGCCGCTTTACCCGGACCATAGAGAATGCCTTTATCAAGGAAAATCTCGACGCCGCCCGCGACTGTCGGCATATTTGCGCCCTCTGCCACGACGTACACGCCGTTATCTAGCAAATTCTGAGCGTCTTTGGCGTTGATCTCATTTTGTGTGGCGGATGGGAAAGCGCAATCAGCTTTGTGATTCCACAACGGGTTATAATCCAGCGAAGGATCAAGTGGGGTGTACACAGCGTTCGGATACTTCTCGGCATATTCTTTGATACGACCGCGACGTACATTTTTCAGATCCATGACATAAGCCAACTTCTCACGATCAACTCCCTCTTCGTCATAGATACAACCGCCGGAGTCCGATAGCGTAACCACTTTTCCGCCGAGGTCCAGAACTTTCTCCGCGGCGAATTGTGCCACATTACCGCCGCCAGAAACCAAGCACGTTTTGCCTTCTAGAGTTTCGTTGCGGGTCGCCAACATCTCGGCTGCAAAATAGACCGTGCCATAACCGGTGGCTTCCGGACGAATCAAGGAGCCGCCCCAGTTAATTCCTTTGCCGGTCAAAACGCCGGTGAATTCGTTACGAATTCGTTTGTATTGGCCAAACAGAAAACCGACTTCTCGCCCGCCCACGCCGATGTCGCCAGCTGGAACGTCGGTGTTGGGACCAATATGGCGAGACAATTCGGTCATAAAGCTTTGACAGAAACGCATTACTTCGTTGTCGCTCTTGCCTTTTGGATCAAAGTCGGATCCACCTTTACCACCGCCCATTGGTAAAGTCGTGAGAGCGTTCTTAAAAACTTGCTCAAAAGCCAAAAACTTCAAAATACCCAGATTAACCGATGGGTGGAAGCGAAGTCCGCCCTTATAAGGTCCGATAGCACTGTTCATCTCAATCCGAAAACCGCGATTCACTTGCACACCGCCTTGATCGTCCATCCACGGCACGCGGAACATGAGCACCCGCTCCGGCTCGATAATTCTTTCCAAAATTTTTGCGTGGCGATATTCCGGATATCGGTCTAAAACCAGCACAAGAGAGTCTGCTACTTCTTGAACAGCTTGATGAAACTCAGGTTCAACGGGATTTTTGGCTTTTACATCAGCCATCAAATTTTGAACATAGTCCGACATACAGTCCTCCGTCATAAACTTAAACGTTATGCCTACAAATAAAAGTGGTTATAAAGTGTTAGGGAATAACGCTCTATCACAATTGTTTCGCTGTGATAGAGCGTTGACCTAATCGAGATAACAAGCTATGTATTTGTAGCTTTATGTCAAGTAATATTTGCAAAAAAATTCTCGTTTCTGAAAAAAAAAATTGTGGACAGTAGAATCCTTGAGACCTGGGAACAAGCCTCAAAAAAAGAGACCTAAAATGCGTGCATGTCCAAAATATCGACCGCTCTCGCTTTATTTTTTTAACAGAACCAGGCGTCTTGCACGGCTCCATTCCGATGATTTGATTTGATACAAATAGACCCCATCTGCAACGGATTCCCCTCTCTCATCCTGTCCATCCCATCGGACAGTCTGCGTTGTCGTGGGACGCCATCCGTGATCCAATGTGACAATCCGGCGACCAGAAACGTCGTACACACTCAGATCGATCACTGTGGATTTTGGTAAGATATAAGAGATCACTGTGCCGTTGGATCCGACAAAAAAGGGATTGGGATGGTTTTGGGTGATGAAGATTCCCGTTTCCGACGTGAGTTCAGGGGATTCGATCCCATTGGGTTGGATCGCCAGGGAGATGTCGATGCCGGTCACAGTTTCGCCTTCCGATACAGCCACAAGTTGTGGATCAGAGGCTCCATAGAAGCCTGTTGCATCGACGGTTATATCAGGAAAAAAATTTCCGTTCAAATCGACAAAAGCAAAAATATAGTATAAGCCGGGTTCGACCCATACCCGATACTCCCCAGATTCCAGAGTAAAGGACAACCGTTGAGCGGAGCTGAACTCTTCCGGATTGGTCATTGCGGCGATGACAATCGGGCCTGTCGGTTCTCCTTCCCACACTATGGTCCCAGTAGCCGAGCTGAGCGGCAGGTCTTCCAACAGCAGGTCGATCCCTTCTACAACTGCGCCCTCATCGACCGGGACCGGACTCGGCATCAGGCTGTCCGGGTGCGCGTATATGGTAAAAGGCTCTTCCATCGGTTCCGGAAGAAGATTTCCGTTGGCGTCCATAAACGCGCCGATATAATACGATCCCGGAGAAAAACCTACCATCTGATACGCTCCTGGGGCGTCCAGTTGGTTCAAATTCGACGGAAATAACCCTTGTGAAAAATCCTGATTAAACGCGACCGCGACGATCGATCCGGAGGAATCGCCCTCATAAATCACCGTGCCTTGAATCGTTTCGCTGCGAGCGACCAGATTAATGCCAGCGACATCCTGACCGTTTTCAATCGCGACTGGATTGTCGTCATACATGCTAAAAACTTCGCCAGGGACGATAGTCATCTCGAGCGAAGTTTTGACAGCGACAGCCAGTTGGTATTCTCCATCTGCCAGATCGGTGATACTAAAGTCTCCAGGACCAAGAAATAAAACAGCAGTCCCTACATTATCAAGGCTGAACTCATCGCCGAACGCCATGACAATGATCACTTGTCCGAACTGATAGTCGTCGTATGTCACCGTGCCGGAGATCGAGCCGGCTCGGAGCGGTGCGACATATACGAAAAGTAATAACATAGTGATAAACAAATTCCTTTTCATTTAGACCGTCCTTTTTCGTTATTTTTTTAATGAGAGTAACGCGGGCGTCTTGTCGAACATCCAAAATCCGATAGGCAGTCCCACGATTGAGAGACAGAAAAAGTAAGCGATCTGCATCCAAATTCCACTCAGCCACCAGCCGATTAATACAAAATAGATCGCTCGCAAAAGTATATTGTGTTCTTGTGAGCCGCCTGACTTGACCGTGGCTTGTCCATCGTCATAAATAACTGTCAGGTCTATGGATTGACCTCTCAGTGCCAACACTGTCGGGACTTTGTTGATCATCATCACACCAAAAGGAATTCCAATAATCGTCAGCATCAACAACCATGCCGCAGAAATCCAAATCCCGGTAAGCCACCAGCCAACAAAAGCGAACCACAACAATTGAATAAGGCACCCGGGGCTGTCGGGTGTACGAATTATGGTTTGATCACTCATTTTCACCTCCATTTTATTTTTCTCCTTTCCGAATAATACGTATTACCAGACCGATTTGATCGGCTATTGCCTCGAACGCGCCCACATCGACGTCGTCAAAACGGTTCAGATCGTTGCTTTCCACATCAAGAATCACCTCGACCCGTCCTTCCTCATTTTTGATCGGAATACTGATCTCCGAGCGTGTCAGGATCCCGTCCACCATGGTGTACGTGGGTTCGGCATGCACATCATTGGACAGAATAATCCGGCCCTGAGTAGCGGCTTTGCCTACCATACCTCGATTCATGGGTAGCAAATGAAACGCTTTGAACCGCTCTCGGAGATCGCCGGCAATCGCGCGTATTTCCAGCCGCTGGGCTGCGTGATCCACGCACAAAATGACCACATTGTCATAATTGAGCTGGTCTCGAATTGCATCAGACGCTATCTTGAAAAGATCGTCCAGATTTTTTGCCCGAATAAATTTATGACTAAAGTCCACGATGATTTTCCAATATTGGCTGCGGCGCTTCTCTCTTTCCGCCATCAGGTGATCATGGAAAACGACAGCCGCCGGATCGACAAGGGCTTGCAAAAATTCAGTTTCGCCATTGGTAAAGCGATGCGCAGTCTCGTTTCTGGATATAATCGCCAAGCCGATCTTTTTATTATAGGCGATGATTGGCGTCAACAGCGCGGAATTCATCCCATTCTTTTTCAAATCCAAAATAAGGTCGTTGTGGTCTGAGACGTTGGACAAGTCGTCTATCCGAACTACACGCTCATTTCGGAGTTCTGACATATCGTAAGTCAGACTTTTGATTTGGTCTTCCTTATAAAAAATTCCGTGCTCGGAGATCTGGCAATAATATTTGCCTCGATAGTCAGAAATCGACTTGACTTGATATGTCTTTGTCTGCGGATAATAGAGCGCGAGTATTGCCCGCTGTGCGTGGACTGCTTCCGCAATCTGATTGACGACAGTCTCATACAAGACCTCGGAAGAATCAATAAAGGAAAGATCTTTCATCAGATTAAAAATCGCTTGATGCTCGGCTGTATGCTTTTTCCCAGCGATAAAAAGCTGATAGTTGATAATGGCAATCGCAGATTCGGACGCCAGCGTTGTGATCAGGTTGATCTCATCCGAGTTGAATTTCCGTTCGGTTCGCATTTCACCCAAACTGATAATCCCAACCACCTGATCCTCGAAGATTATCGGAGCCATAATCAGCGACTTGATACCGTAATTTTCCAACAAATCCCGAGACTGCCCGCTCAAACTCGGATCATTGGAGTTCTCAATCGCCACGATACCCTTTTTTGAGACAATTTGCTTCATCATTGGATGTTTGTCGAGCGGAAATTCCCGACCTATCTCCGATATTTTATTTTCTGATCGGTCAAATTCTCCTACCAATCGCACATGATCAAACTCTTTCTCATAAATAAGCAGCACACAGCGAGTGACCCCAAGGGCATCGGCAAACTGCTGGACAATACTGGAAAAAATTTTGTCGCTTTCAAGACTGGTTATGAGAAGCTGGGTCAATTGTCGTACCATCTGCATCACGCTCGCTCGTTTTTCGCTGTCCTGGCGTTGTTTTTCCGACTTTTGAATCAACACCGCGCGACCGATATAATTTTCGATCTGTTTCACCAATGTGTCCGCAAGTTGAATCTCGTTTTGGAGAAAATTTCGATCCTCCCTTGTATTATTCATGCCGTATACAGTGATCAGCCGACTATCATGGTACACAGGCAATAACAGAGTTGATTTTAAACCATAGCGCTCCAGCAGTTCAGAAAGAACGGAATGCTCCTTGCTGTACTCCTTGCTATAGAAGGTGTCGCCCTGGACAATCAAAGGCTCAGTCTGAGACGTCAATATGTCCGCCAGCCGATTATTTTTCGGAGATATTCTCGTCGAAGTGTTTAAAAAATTTTCATTTTCGAAGATAAATTCTTTTTTCAGATAACTATACAGACGCTCGTCGTCGAAGAGATAGATATCGCAATAATCGACAGAAAGTGCCTGCGCTACCTTTTTCGCGCCGATTGTGAGGATTTTATCCAACGAGAAGACATTGACCAGAGATTCCGAGATAAACCGAATATATGCCAATTCATGGATACGCAGTTCAGCTTGTCTTTGGGTAAATTGGAACGCTCCCTGCTGTTTCAGAAGCTCCTCGTTAATTTGTTCCATCTCAATTTGCTTCTGCTGAAGTTGTTCATTGGCAAGCGCGAGTTGATCCTGGTTCTCTTTTTTCTCCAACTCCCAAAAATTTCGATTCTGCCGTTGTATTTT
This sequence comes from Candidatus Cloacimonetes bacterium 4572_55, assembly GCA_002084765.1. Taxonomy (GTDB): domain Bacteria; phylum 4572-55; class 4572-55; order 4572-55; family 4572-55; genus 4572-55. Next base: position 116,417 of record NBMB01000003.1, read on the forward strand.
TTTGATGGAACGTAAGGCGGAGAAGGTGGCGATCCAAATTATTGAGATGTTTATAAAAGAAAAAAGAATGGAGCTTTCGCTCTTTATCAACCCCAATTTTGCAAGACTAATAACGAGAACATACAGCAGAGTGGTCAGCAAAGCACTTCCGATAGTTCTGGCAAAAGAAAAATAAATACTGTATAAAATCAGAACAATCGGATATATCCAGAAGAAAAGGCTTCCGGTTCCGCCGGTATAGATGATCAAAAGAAAAATACCGATCAATTCCGAGGTGATGATGAAATTTTTCTCAAGCTCGGTCACAGTTTTTGGTCTAAAGAAAAAGAGGCGGGCAAGCGATAATGAGAGAATAAAAGCTAATATCCCCAATAAACTGAGTGTCTTGCCGAGAGATAAAAAACCGACTTCGAAATAAAAAACGACCCCACCCATTGCCCATCCAGTTATTGCCGCTCGGAAAATGCGCAACTCATGATCCTGTTGCAAGGCATGCTTGGCAGTCATCTCTTGTTTTTTTTGCTCAATTTCAATCATTTCCATTGCTGATTCCTGACCCGTTTGATGGAAAATTTTCCGCCTCTAATAACGGCAACCGGATGATCACTTCGGTGCCAATATTGACCTCGCTTTTGACCTCGATCTTACCCTGGTGATAATCTACCACCTTTTTGACAATCGAGAGTCCGATGCCCACGCCCCCGTATTTGCGTGTGGCACTGCCGTCGCCTTGTCGAAATATTTCAAATACCACGTCCATCTTTTCTTTGAGTATCCCTTCCCCAGTGTCCTTGATTCGGAGAATAAAGCAGTCGAGCTCAAATCCTAGACTCAAGGAAACCGTCCCATTCTCCGGAGTAAATTTATGCGCGTTGGATAGCAGATTTTCGATCATCTCTTTGATATTTTTATGGTCGCCTCTATATTGTGGGAGATTTCTGAGAAGTTTCGACTGAAATTTAATGCCTTTGCTTTTCATTTTGTCTTGATACGATCTCGCAACATCACGAACCAAAGAGCTTAGGTTCATATTTCCTATATCCCATTTATAACTTCCCTCCTGCAACTCCTTTGCATTCAGTATGTTGTTGACTATCTCCCAAAGCCTGTCATACTCCTGCTCAATGATGTTCAACCACCGTAGGTAAAATTGATTCGCGTTTTCGTCATTTTCGACATCGTCAATTAATAAATCCGTAAAAACTTTTATTGACGTCAGAGGCGTACGGAACTCATGGCTCACCACAGCTAAAAAATCACTTTTCATTTGATCCATCTGGACCAATTTTTCATACGCGTCCTGCGTCACTTCCAATTTTTCCTGCAACGCGTCGTATATCCGAACATGCTCAATAGACAAAACAACCTGCTGGGCAAACGCTTCGATTGGCTTCAGCCGTTTACTCTTCGGCGTGCGGCGGTCCTGGGGGTCATCTAATGAAATAACGCCCAACAATTGGCTTTCACTATCAAACAGGGGGACAAACAGTTCGTCGCCTTTTTCCCAATGCACGCGCTGTCGGATCAATTTCATATATTCCTCTGAAGGAATTTTGGCGTTTTCTTCCCAAATATTTGCCTCTTTCGGGATAAAATAGGACTCGCTACGCCTGAATATCGGATTGATAGAAAGCGCGCGCCGCTCGGGAGTCAACCGATTGCTTTCAGTGATCTGTTTAAGCTCCTCTTCATCAATACCGGAATGAGCCGCTATCGTGTTCCCCTCTTCTTTCCTAATTAAGCAGATCAAACATTTTTCAAAACCGCAATAATTGACAATCGAATCCGTGACAGTCTGGAATACTTTGTTCAAATCCAATTCAGTTAATATACTGTTCGCCACCTTTGCCAATTGCGCCAGGCGGGTCTCGGAGATCGTTTTTTCAGCGATCTCCGCCTCGATCAGAGCGTTGACCTGACTCAATTCCCGAGATTTTTCCAACGTTTCTTTGACCAACAACCCTCTTTCGATCGCACTTGCTGTCTGCTCGACCAGGGTCTCGCACAGACTGATCTCCTGGGGGGAAAAAACCCTTGCCTTCCGGCTTTCGTTTAGCTGAATAATACCTATCAGATCGTCTTTGATCTTTATAGGCAACAACATAAGGGCGTTAAATCCTTGATTTTCCATGAGTTTTCGGAGCAAAAGCCATTCATCGGGCAGTCGGGTTGTCTTTTCAAGAGCGATTGCCCGGTTCAGATCTTGCATAATTTTGACAAACGGGTTGGACTTCTCAACAATCATTGCGCTGACCCGCTGAATTTTTTCTCCCTTCTTCCTGCCTCCTCCATGCCTATAAGAGGTGCGCAGATAGCCAAATTCATCTCCCTGATCGAACATGATGAGATCCACTTGTTCGATCTGCAAAATTCTGGAAAATTTCTCCACGGTAATCTCAAGTATTTTTTCCAAATTCACGGTGCTATTGACGACTGAGGTGATATTATGAATCGTAGCGATCTGCCAGGCGCGAAACTCGGCTTGCACCCGCTGCTGTTCGCTTTCCTCCTTCTCTTTATTCAGCTCCACAATTCGGGAATTCAGTTCGCCTCCTAAGGTGCGATTCTCGGAGCGCAATGTCACAAGCTCTCCCTTCAGATTGTTCAACTCCCGATTCAGACTCTGAGACATCCCGATATATTCCAGGCTCCGCCTCCACTGATAATAACTGCTGGCCGCGGAGACGATAGCAAGAACGGGGAACAGCAACAGATAAAACCCATGTTCTATCCAATCGACGCCTCTGTAGTCAAACTGATTTTGATACAAAACCAATAAAGGATAGAAAACAGCGAGTAGCGCGTTAATATAAAGTGCCATGCGGAATCGATATAAGATGCTGAAAGCCACGATAAAAGGGAGATACAATGCGACGAGTTCGAAATGTTCGATAGGTTTTGCGTCAGGCGTGATAAAAATCAGGAACGTGATGATGAGCAGGTCGATAGTCACGAAAATATATTTCATCACAGGTCGATAATAATCTATCGCCCAGATAAAAACCGCCTCACCAACAACATAAATCCCGATTATAACGCTGAGAAAAATGAATTCCCGACTGAAAAAGTTAAGAAAGGGAAGGAGAGGACCAAACATGAGGAAAAGGATGAATGTCACGGTGCGGATAATACAAATCCATCCCTCCAGACGTTTCTCTCCCATTCTTTCGATAGAGGAAGCGAGTTCAGTCTTATTTTTAGAAGAAGGCTCTGACATCATGCTAAAACTCGTTTTTCGACACAGGGTCGAGTGTGATTATTCCTGTTCAACAGGGGTGGGTTTGTCCGGAATTGTCAGATAAAACGTGCTGCCTTTACCCATCTCACTTTCCACCCAGATTCTCCCCTGATGGTATTCTACAATCTCTTTGGTTATTGCCAGACCCAGACCCGTTCCTTCTTTTTTCCGCGTGGTCCGCTTAATTTGACGAAATCGTTCAAAAACGTACTCCAACTGGTCAGAGGGGATCCCGACCCCAGTGTCCTCGATATAGACCAACAAATGATCAACAGCGTGCGAGAGAGAGACCGTTATCACCCCATGCTCATCCGTGAATTTGATCGCATTGGAAAGCAGGTTGGCAATCGCCTGCATAAAACGGTCCTTATCCACTGTGACTAGCGGCAAATTTTCTTGAATTTGGGTCTTGATCACAATGCTCTTTTCATGCGATGCGCCAAAAAATGTGGCGACAACGCTCTTCAGAATCTCGCCAAAGTCGTGCGGCTCCAATGTCCAGTGTATTTTGCCCGACTCGATTTTCTGCAAGTCTAATAGGTCGGTTATCAGCCGATTCATCCGATCCGTTTCATTCTCGATAATTCTTAGAAATCGCGTATGAGTTGCCTGATCAATCTCGCCTTCCTCGATTTCATCCAATAAAATGGAGCTAAAGGATTTTATGGAAGTGAGCGGAGTTCGCAAGTCATGGGAAACGACGGCGACAAAGTTAGATTTGGCTTGATTGACAAGCTCCAGCTTTTCGGTTGTCTTTTGCAATTCGTGATACAAGCGAGAATTTTCGACCGAAATAGCGGTCTGGTTTGCCGCAGTGGTGATCAATTGGATGTGGTCTTCCGGGATAGGTCCGAGTTCCTTGAAGTAAAGCTCGACCGCGCCGACGACCTCTCCCGCGGCGATCATTGGCACACGGATCATGGAACGGGCGCGTCCGGTTTGGATCAGGTCTAATATTTCAGTGGAAAACCCGACCTCAGAAGTGAGCATGTCGTTGATCATCAGCGTGTCCTTTTGTTCCATGATCTGAGAAGCTGGATATGTTCTCACATACGAAACCCACCCTTCCTCAAGATAGCTATCGCTGCCTTCCTCAGCGTCAAACGCGGCATAAGCGCACGATTCATCGCTTTGCAGCTCAGCATGGGGTTCTTGTGGATACAAAAATACTTGCCCGAATTGCACGTCGAACATCTGCCCCAGATTATTTACCAATTGACACAGAATTTCGGAGATCGGCTGCTTGATCGTCAATGAAGCCGATACCTCGTATAAAGTGCTTAATCGTTCATTAAATTCCCTCAGAGTCACGATACTTTGCTCCACATTGGTGTAGAGCAGCGAGTTTTCGATCGCAATCGCGGCCTGGTTACAAACCATCTGGGAAAATTTGACTTCGGAGTCGCTAAACGCGCGCTTTCGCGTCATTTCGTCCAGATTGATCACCCCTACGGTCTGACCTCGATAGATCAGCGGCAGCATCAGAACAGATTTTATCCCATATTTTTCAAACGCGATCCGCACCTTCTCGTCCAATTCTGGATCGGAAGTGTCCGGAATGTTGATAATCTCCGACTCCTCCATAACTTTCTTGAGCATCGGATGTTCATCCAAGACAAATATTTTCCCGATCTCTTGGATTTTTCGACGGGATCCATCGAATTCGCCGACCATTTTGACAACGCTGGAGTCCTCTTCCTGAAGAAATAGGACGCCGCGGCTCACATGCGCCAGCGTAGCCATGTGGCTCAGCACGGCCTGGATCATATTCTCAAAATCGAGCGTCGAGTTCAGAGAACGGGTCACCTCGTTAATCAACGAAAGTTCCTGCGCCCGTTGCTCGATCGCCTCGGTCTGCTGAGAAAGATTGGAAAAAGCGTGCTGCAGCTTTTCACTACTTGTCCTGGCTTTTTCAAAAAGTTGCGCCCGTTGAATCGCCTGTGCGGTCTGGTTGGCAATCGTTTGGCATAATTGGGATTCATGCGCGGTAAAAACGCGCTGTTTTTCCGCCTCGTCCAGACCGATCACTCCGTGAACCCGCTTGTCCACCAATATCGGAACCAACAGCGCAGAACGAAATCCATACGACCGCATAAGATTGCGAACTTGACGAGGCTGCCGTTCGTCGCCGATATTCTCAATCGAGAGCGGGGATTGGAGCTTTTGTAGCAAAAATGCGACTGGATTGTTGGCAATCGAAAAGCGCATGTCCAACGGCTGAAAAACTCCGCCCACGTTGCTGTATTCCGATTTGACATACCCATATTTTTTATCCACGTCAAATCGGTAGAGGTTGATATAATCCGTGATCACGATTTCGGCCATGGATCGCGCGGTATGCTCGTAAATTTCGTCTATATCAAAAGTGTTGTTGACATTCTGGGAGTGCTGTCGAATCCGTTTCAATTCGTTTGATAGCCCGACTGACCGATCTCGCTCAATCTCAAGCTGTTTTGTCTGAACCAATAGATTGACCAGAGAGTTGTCCAACTCCATTCGTTTGGCGTCGTATTGTTGCCTCAGGTCTTCCAACTCATCGACTTTATCGACCAGAGAGTCATGAACCTCTATCAAATCACGATGTTCTTTTGACAAAACAGAACCCAGCAGACCTGCCAATATAGCAGCAAGCCACCATAGCATGATCTTTATCAGTTCATCGATAAAGAAAAATTTAGAGCTTTCGGAATAATTAAATACAAAATAGCCGATTGTGATGAGAGCCGCAGTGTATGTGCTGAAACCCAGCCGATAGCGAATTCCATAGAGAAAGATGGTGATGGTATATCCGATCAGGAAGGGACTGGCTATTCCCCCGGTAACCCGAGTCAAAAGCGTAGCGCAGAGAATATCGCCGCCTGCCGTGACATATTTAAACGAAGGGTGATAAATACCGCGGGACAGGAAAGCACTGTTAATAGTATTATATCCGAACAGCCAGGAAATGATAATAATGGACTCTATCGTGCTAAATATTTTCGGTATATCCGCGTCGTCTTTTTGAAAAACGCCATAATAGACAGAGATCAATATCAATATTGAGATAAAAGCTAGAAATCGGAGCTTTGCCATGCCTTTCTCCGCTTCCAACTCGCTATTTAGCGTTTTATCAAACAAAAAATTTGGAAATTCCATAACTCTAACCGCGGTGTGCTATCGATATTTATGCGATTTCATAGTTGACTTTCTTCCGGTTTACCCCCAAATAGACCGATAAAAAAGCCAGAAATAGTATCCAATAGGCTATACAGAGCCGGCACAACGACAAGTGTTAAAACTGTGGCAACTGTGAGACCAAAGATCACAGCAGTGCCCATAGGTCCCCACATCTGCGAACTTTCGCTGCCAAATTCGATCTCCCAGGCAAAAAAATCGACATTGATTCCGGTTGTCAGAGGGATCAGTCCCAAAATAGTCGTGACCGCTGTCAAAAGAACGGGTCGTAAACGGGTCATTCCGCCCAGAACCACCGCGTCGAATTTTGAGAGACCTCTATCTCGCAGTTTGACGATATAGTCGATCAGCACAATCGCGTTGTTGACCACAACGCCGGCAAGGCTGATCACTCCGATACCGGTCATAATAATACCAAACGGCGTCCGAGTCACGATCAACCCAACGAACACGCCGACCAGAGAAAGAATCACGGTGATCAGGATGATGATCGGAAGGGTAATAGAATTAAATTGCGTGACTAAGACCAATAACATTAAGAACAAAGCGATGAGAAAGGCTTTTGTCAAAAATGCCTGGGATTCCTCTTGCTCCTGATTTCCGCCGGTATAGCTGACAAAATAGCCGATCGGCAGATGGAGTTTTTCCTCCAATATTTCCTTTATTTCATCCAGAGCCTGAGTTTCGTTGCGACCCTCCACATCTGCGGACACAGTCACCACGCGAGTCAAGTTCACCCGTTTTATATCGCTGAGACCCGCGGATGAACGGATGGTTGCGACCGTGGATAAGGGGATTTGGTTGCCTTCATGCGCGATCATCAACTCCTGCAAATCGTTGATCGTGTCCCGCCGATCCTGTTTCAGCCTGACCGTAATGTCGTATTCATCTTCTCCCACCCGATATTTTGAGGCTTCAGAGCCGTTGATAGCGGTGCGCACCGTGCTTGCAATATGAATAGTGCTGAGTCCGTATAAGATCGCTTTTTCACGGTCGATATCGATCAGAATTTCTGGACGTCCTTTTTCATAATCATCTTTCAGATTGACCACGCCTTTGACATCTCGGATAAGCAGCCGAGCTTCCTGGGAAAATTCTCCCAATTTTTTGAAGTCGTCTCCCGATATTTCGATATTAATCGGAGGACCGCTGGGTGGGCCCATTTCTCGTTTGCTTACTTCCACTCGGGCACCGGTAATATCCTTAAGCTCTTCCCGAATATCCTCTAAAGTCTCGGTGGAGGGTCGCTTCCGATCCACTAAATCCAAAAAGATCACATTGAGTCGACTGCTGTGAGAAGGCGCGCTCCCACTTTCGCCGAATGTGCCGCCTGATGATCCGACATTTGCGACAAACTCCTTGATATTTTTATACTTCGACATTTTTTCTTCTACTTTTTTCACAATGCTGTTAGAGACATCCAGCCTTGTGCCGGTCGGCGCGATGACGTCGATGTACGCCTCTTCCGGTTCTGTATCTGGAAAAAACTCCACCCCTTTGCCAATAAATCCATAAATTTTTATAAAAAAGATCAAGAAGGCGAATGCCATTCCGACCACAAGAACGCGGTTATTGAGAGAGAACATCAAAAATCGTCGATAGTTTCGCACCAATTTGGACATGTCCTCGACCGCTATTTCCGACAATTTCTTGGGGGCCAAAATTTTTCCTCTGCCCATCATGAGTTTTGCCAGAACTGGGTTGACAACCAACCCGACCAAAAGGGAAGAGCTCAGTGTTACGATCAGGGTGATGGGGAGGTATTTCATAAATTCGCCCATGATTCCTGTCCACAGGATCATAGGACCAAATGCGCATAATGTGGTCGCTGTGGACGCGATCACGGGCCACGCCACTTCGCCTGTGCCCATACTTGCGGATTGGAAGAGACCGTATCCCTCTTCTCGATGTCGAAAAATATTCTCCACGATCACGATAGCGTTATCCACCAACATGCCCAGCGCGAGGATCAGGCTGAAGAGGATCACCATGTTGAGGGTGTATCCCATCAGTGATAAGATCATGAACGAGATCAGCATAGAAAGGGGAATTGCTAGCGCGACCACGACCGCGTTCCGAATCCCAAGAAACATAAACAGCACCATCACTACCAGGATTAACCCTGAGATGATGTTGTTTTCCAAATCCCGCACCATCTTTCGGATCTCCTTGGAGGAGTCGCTCAAAAAGCTGATGTGGACACCGTGATAGCACTTCTCGGCTTGACGTAGAATCTCTTTTACCTGATCCGTAGTCCTGATGATATTTTCTCCCGGACGCTTATTGATCGACAGGGAAACGCATTCGATTTGATTCTCTCTGGCATAGCTGTCCCGCTCCTTAAAGCCGAACTTGACGGTCGCTACGTCTCGGATATAGATGGGCTTGCCTTCCCATGAGGTCAAAACCAGGTCAGAGATAATGTCAGGGGTATCAAACTCGCCGTCGATACGCACCAAAAATTTGTACTGCCCCACATCTACGGTTCCTCCGGGCAGATTGATGTTTTCAGTCTGAATCGTCTCCACCACGTCTTGCAGCGCGAGATTGTAATATACCAACCGCTCCGGGTCTATATCCACCTGAACTTCTCGCTCCAGCCCGCCGGAGACTGTGGCTTTCTGCACGCCCGGCACGTTCTCAATCTCATCTTTCAGATCGTCGGCAATCGCTTTCAATCGCACCAGTCCCACGTTGCCGGAAATGTTGGAGATGAGGATAGGCCAATTGGAAAAGTCGAGCTCTTGGATAATCGGCTCTTCGGTATCAGCTGGCAGTTCGGGTTTTGCCAGATCGACCTTATCTCTGACCCGCTGTAAGCCCTCTGTCACCTCGATATCCGGGTTGAACTCCACTGATATGACCGACATTCCTTCATAAGATGTGGAGCGTATCTCCTTCACATCATTGATGGTGTTCAGTTCTGTTTCGATTTTTTGCGTGACCAGTGCTTCTATATCGCTCGGAGAAACGCCAAAATAAGGGGTAGAAATTACAATAAATGGTATTTTAATATCTGGAGTCGATTCACGAGGCAGACCAATATAGGAAATCAAGCCCGCAACGGTGATAATGCCGATGAAAACGTAAACCGTAATTGAGTGTCGGAGCGAAAAGTCGGTAATAATCATCTATTCTGACCTTGGGTTAGTGTCCGCAGATTACGCGGATTACGCGGATTTTTCAGGCGGTATACGCGCGGAGGGCTTATACCGCCTGAAGCATGAAAGAGAAAATAAGCGATTAATTTTTCTTGATCAATATCATCCGTTTGACCGCTGAATAATTTTCGGTTTCTATCTGGTAGAAATATATTCCGCTGGAGACCGGCAGACTTTGCTCATTTTTGCCGTTCCATATAACGGTATGCGACCCGACAGGTAAGGTCTTGTCGATTAAGGTGTTGATCAATTGCCCGGCACTGTTGTAAATTCGTAAGCCGACCTTTTCAGGTCCCGGAATTTGGAAAGATATCGCAGTGGTGGGATTGAAGGGATTCGGGTAGTTCTGCCCCAATTGGTATGACGCGTCGCGGCTTTGTTCTGACGGATTTTCGATCGCCAGCGGTATGCCGTTGACCTCCAGATTGTCGATAAACCACCCCGCTTTGTTGACGCCGCCATCCGAAGCCATCCGGAAGCGGATCATCAGGCTTCCATCTTGATACGCGTCCAAATTGAACAGAGAGTGAATCCAGCCTTCGCTATTGCCGGAAAACCCGGGCTCTTGATCCAATGGTGGGATACCGGAATCGCCATACCCAGCATCAGGGTCGATCACGGTCCAGTTCTGACCTGCGTCCTGGCTGACAGCCACATTTCCGCCGTCAAAACCACGGGTGGACGTGCCTTCGAAGTCATACCAGTGGTCAAACGAGAGGCGCACGCTGTCAAAATCTGCGAGATAGAGAAAAGACGTCAGCAAATAAATATCCGCGCTATTTGGGTAGTTCTCGGACAGACCCGTTCCCCACAGATTGACTCCAGATGGGGCTTGACTCGGACCGTGATCCGAAACGTTTTCGCCCCATGCCCAGGTCTCGCCGTCTGTGCCTTCCGACACGATGTGCTGATATAATCCGCCGTCGTTTTCCTCAAAATCATACAAAATTGGAAGATCGACGAGTTCCCCAGGAGCCGCTGCCGCTTCGTTTGAGAAGAAGCTTTCTCCTTGGGGATTGTCATAAATCGCGGTTGCCGCGTAACGATAAGTAAATCCGTTGATCACATTCACGTCGTTGTATGAGGTTTCTCCAATATCCTCGACGATCAGCTCAAAATCTTCCTGCCCCGCGGCTCGGTATAGATTGTATCCGGTCGGACTCGCGCCGTCACTCGGATTCCAGCTCAGAGGGACTATCCCGTCGATCTCGCTGACAGCCGTGAGATTGATCGGAGGGGGACCAGACCTACTGACGCTTATATCTATCGTTATGGTCTGCCCTTCCTCGAACGTAAACACGCCCGCGAAAGCCTCGTTATAACCAATACCCTCGGCAAAAACCAGGTAGGTTCCCGGATCAACCTCGATCAGATACGCGCCTTCCCCATCTGTCAAAACGCTGTACCGATCCTCGCTCCCATCGTTAAAGGCGACACGGACGCCGGGAGCTGGATCGCCGGAATCTGTTTCGGTCACCAGACCTTGCGCTTCGGAACTTTGCGCTCCTCTGCCTTCCAGCGTCAGAGTGCCGGTGTTGTCCGGGTCGAGGTATTGACGGATACTCGGGAAAGAGTAGGGAAGTTTGCCGTAATAGTTATCCTCGTCAGGCTCCTCGCAAGAGGAAGACCCGCCGTGGAGCTGACCCACAACCAGACCGTCCTGGTTGAATAATGGCGAGCCTGACGACCCCGGCTCAGTCACGCCGTTTGTATAGACGACCCGCCAGTGGGAATGCGCGGGAGACGATGAGCCGTCAGTCCAATTGATCATCCCGGGCCAGGATATTCCTGTCATGTCGGAGAACGTGATTTTTTTCACATCTCCGCTGGGATGATGCACTCCGACCGACGAACTCATGGACTGGTCGCGGGCGTCCCATCCGGCATAATAGACGTTATAGGACTCAGGCGGCGTCTCTTGCAACTCGACTAAGGTAAAATCCGAGGCTTGTCCCGACGTCAGAACCGTCGCGCCCTGTATTGATTGGGCTGTGGAGCCGTTTGTGCCGGGATAGGGACAAGTCGAGCTTTCATAGTTAAAAACAAAGACGTTGGTGGGACCCGCGCCGCAATGACTCGCAGTCAGGAAATAGGGGGTCAGATCTTCTCGGACGTTGTTCAGAAGACCCCCTGTGCAAAACCGAAATCCACTGCTGGTGGTCATCAGCGCGACAGACCGTATTTGCTCCTGCCAGTCGTCGCCTTCAGGACAGACCACATTGATATTGCAACTACCGGAATCGCCAAAACTCCGAAGATCTTTTTCAACATGGGTCGGATTTTTGTATCCGTTCACGACGCGTGAGATCACAATCTGACCTGATTGCGACGCGCCCGGAGGCTCGTAGTATTCCAAAATCGCAGTGTCGCCACGAGTGAAGCCGGTTCCAAAATAGCCGTGATCCTTATTATTATAGGAGGTGAACGCGCCCAGTATGTCGCCGCGATCCGGGGTATAGATGAAAAATTGGGCGTTTTCCGGCAGCCAATAGACGTCGTAAATCAGATTGATGGTATAGGCTCCAGTCGCCACAATTTTGTATCGCCACAGAACCCCTCCATCTAACAGCGCATCTCGCGTGCCGGACTCGATCAGGTCTATATAGGTATCAAACGGTGCTCCGAATCGATAAGGCAATCCTTGAGCATGTTCGATCTGCTCCAGGTCTCGCAAAGAATCCACATCCACCGCGGGCAGGGTCACCGTCTCGACGTCTTGACGCAAGGAGAGGTCAAAACTGGGAGGCGCGCCGCCCGCGCTTACCTGCGCGCCGGCAGACGATGCAAAAATAAACAGAAAAATCATACAAAAAAAAGCCATACGTTTCATACGTTCCCTTTCCTTTTTTTACTTTATCGAAATGCATCAAATTTTACAAAAATTATCGGATCGATCCCAAAAAAAATCAATTAAGAGACTGATTGATGAGTAGGATCAAGTCCACAATGTTCACCTCGCCGTCTCCGTTAACGTCTGCATCCTCCAGCTGTTCCGGCGTCAGGTTCGGGTCAAAGATATAACTGACCATGTCGGGGACCGTTACGGTTCCGCTGGACTCGCCATCTTCATAGACATAGGAATCCTTGGTTTGATTTTCCCAGTGATTCTCCTGCCACTCTTGGTAGATTACTTCAGTCGGGAAATTCTCATCATTATACGCAGAGGTTTCTTTTTCGCTGTTCACCCAACTGACGCCGTCGCTATATTGGGTCAGCTCTTCTATCTGATTCCAATTGCCGTCGTACGTATAGGAGATCAGGTTATTGTCTATCCAGACGCTGTTGTCAATACCGAAAATTTGTTGCAATTCCTCCGTGATATGACCGTTGTCATACGTGTAGGAGATCCGATTGTTATTCTCCAAAATACCGCTCATAAAATCGGCTGTCTGTTGCAATTCTTCGATGAGATCGCCGTTTTCATACGTATAGAAAGTGCGAGAGGAATTCGTCCAACCAGGGGTGGGCCAGTATTCCCAGCTTTGCTCTAACCTCTCAGTAAGCAGATCGCCGGTATATGTATATAGAGTCTTGCTTTGACCAAACCATTCACCCCCCATCTGCATCTGATAAATTTCCTCAATGACGCGACCCTCTGAATCATACGAATAGGTGGTCAGAGTGAAGTCCACCCAGGTGCCTTCCTGCCACATTTGCGCCAATATCTCGGTATTGAGCCCGTTTTCATACGTGGATATCTCCTTATAAGAATTCGCCCAGGCTCCATTTTCCCAGGCCTGCGAAATCAGTTCTGTCTGGTTATTATCTCCGTCATACGTCCACTGCGTTTTCCAGGAATTGACCCAGGCTCCATTTTCCCATGTCTGCAGAATCTGTTGTGTCTGGTTATTATTCCCGTCATACGCCCATTGGATATTCATATCATTGACCCAAACGCCATTTTGACGGACTTGCATCAAAATTTCAAATATCTGATTGGTTCCTTCATTGTACGCCACGGTCAACTTCGTTGAATCCGCCCATGCCCCATTGCGCCAAAACTGCGTATAAAGTTCTGCCTGGCGCAAGTCTCGGTCACTCTGAATCTCTCTCCATATCTTTCGAGTGGGTTCGGTAGAATCGAGAAAATCTCCCTGAAACTGACGAGCCGCATGAGAAGACGAAACATGCGCTTGCCATGAAGCGAGTGCTTTCAGGGCGGGTTCGGGCAGATCCTCGGTCTCGAAATGCGCGGAAAAACTGCTCGCGCTAATCAAAAAATTCAAAAACAAAACAATAGATAACATCCTAACAAATCTCATAATCGACATTCTCCTTTAGCTATTTCTAACTACTTCATAAAGATAAAATCCCATAAATATAAAAAAAATTTAGAATCTCAGAACAGGCGCGCGTGCACGGTTCGATAATAAGCAGATTGTTCATTATTGTCAACATGATTTCTGCCCGTTGCAAAAAATCTCTTGATCGTCGATCATATCAACAACAACAAAAAAAAGACCCTCGGAGTCGCGTCCCAAGGGCGAACAAAAAGTTGTTGCCTTCCGATTCATAGCTGAGTCTATGAGTCGGAAGGCAATATAGCGGGAGATAATCCAGATCAACCATCGCAATTTCCGTTGGGGGGGAGGAGTTTTGGTTAATAGGCTAATATAAAATTAATATGTCCCCTATTCTCTTTCTAAGAGATATAATAAAATAATGCAGATTATATTATAGAGAATAGGGGACATATCGAGTTACTTCAACAGAACCATGCGCTTCGATTGCTCAAAGCCGGATTCTGTCTGAAGTCGATAGAAATAGACGCCGCTGGAGACAGCTTGACCCTTTACGTTACATCCGTCCCAGGTGACGATATGGGGACCACTGTCAAGCTGCGAGTCCACCAAAGTTTCCACCAATTGTCCGGAGGAGTTGTAAATAAGAAGCGTCATGTGCTCCCGTTTCGGAAGTTGAAAAAAGATCGCGGTGTTCGGGTTGAACGGATTCGGGTAGTTCTGAAGCAGTGCCGGAACAAGAGAAACAATCTCCTCTTCTTCTATTGCCAACGGCGTACCGAACCATGTCAGAATATTACTCATTAATAGGTCACGCGAGCCGGCTCGATTGATCGCCTCAAAGCCAAAGTCGAAATAGACCACCTTATAGGCGTCTGTTTCGACTCGCAGACCGGCTTCCCAGCTCGGCTGACTGTCATACGTAAAAATACCCACAGCTCCATTGATCGCGCTAATCTGACTCGGATAGGCCTGATTGTCCGCTCCGTCGCCGCCAGCGATTTGAATGCTCATGCCATCTGCGACCGGGTCTCCGGAAAGTCCCGTCAAATCGACGAGATCGGTATCGTCCTGGATATGGTCGGCATGGAGATAGTTCGTATAGAACGAAGTCCCATCCAGATCATAGCCGATATCTTGTCCAGAAACGAACAGATTTCCGCCGCCGTTAAGAAATGAGGTGAGATTGCCTTGATCAGCGGTCGTCAACGTGTTGCCATAGTCGCCGCCGGTGAACCAAATCAAGGTATGGGCTTGAGACAAAGCACCCGTAGTTATGGCTTCCGGCGGGACAGTCGCGTAGGTCTGAGTATAGGACTGGACAGCTTGCTCATAGTATGTCTCATAATCCTCCCCCAAATCGTCGTCCACCAGCAGGAGGCTCAAGCCAGCCGCGGCAGTAAATTCATACTCAAAAGAGAGACTCGGATAATTGATGGACTGAATCTCTATAGTGATCGTGCCTTGACCGGAAAATCCTGACGGCGCAATATCCGCGTGAAAATTGTCGATGGACTCACCGGGAGCCAGAGGATCGGTCACCAACTCGTCCAATACGCACAAATCACCCACGCAAAAACTGGGAAACCAGTTGTCAGGAAGATGATCCGCGTGCAGGGTGATCCGATAGCTATCCTCTTCTTCGCCGATGTTGGTCAATTCACCGTGGAACTCAGCCACCTCGTGGTCTGCGATGGCTAAGATTGTTTCATCGTGGCTCAATGCAAAATAATACTCAGGCGGTGCGATCACTGCCTTTGCCGCTTGATAGACCTCTTTCGTGGTATTGTTTTGGACAAATACCACAATTTCCAAATTACTGGGATTCCAGCCTGGATCGATCATATAACTGACGCTCATATCGACAGTTTCGCCCTGTGAGATTGTCAGAGGATGACCGTCTGCGTCGGGGATCATATCCCGCATGACTTGATCATGGTGCGGATCCCCATTGGTTCCGGTGTAATCAATATTAGACTCGGTGATTACAAAATGCACCACGGAGTTGGGACTGATAGCCCCTTCCGCGGTGATATGGGCGGTCGCTGCCCCATCCGCTACTTCCAGATCAATTGCCAGCGGCGAACTGACGTTGAGATGGTTCTGAATCAAATTGCTCCAACCGGATCCGCTTGACCCCACATCGTCGCCCTCAATAAATCCAGTCGGCACAGCGTTCACGCCGTAGTAATCGGAGATACGCGCTCTGTTTTCGTCAATATTCACGAGATAGAACGGATCGTTTCCCGGCGCGGGCCACCACGCGTGATAACGGATAATAGCCAGATCGTCGCCATAAGTCTCGGCTGCCGTGGTCAAATACGCGTTGGCAGGAACGCAAGGCGGGCAGGTTGTGCTTGTGCATAGCTCAAACAAAACCGTACGTTCTGCCGACGTCCCGATCGAGACAGCTCCGAACAGTAGAAAGAATAACCCCAGTACAATAACAACTTTCCTCATCGACTTCTCCTTAACTTTTTAGAAAAATTAGAAAATAGAATTTAAACGGACTGATCAAAAAAAAACTCTCCCAGGAAATTTTATATGAAAAATATTTCAATTAATCTTTTAAACCGCTACGGGCAAAACTCTGGATAATCTGCTTTTGTGCAAAAAAATAGAGAATTAATAAAGGTAATGTACAAAAAGTGGCGGCAGCCATCATCAGGTGATAATCTGTGCCTTGCTCTTGGGCAAAAAAAGCCAAGCCGACTTGAATCGGACGCATATCCTCGCTGTTGGTGACAACCAGGGGCCACATAAAGCTGTTCCATGAACCGATAATGGAAAACAGGGCGACTGTCACCAGGGCTGGTTTGGAAAGCGGTGCCACAATGCGCCACAAAATGCCGAGACGACTGCTTCCGTCAATAGTCGCGGCGTCGAAAAGGTCCTGCGGAATGGTCTTAAAATGTTGTCGGAGAAGAAAGATGCTGAATACGTTCGCCATCCATGGGATAGTCAAGGCGTAATAGGTGTCAATCCAATTTTGTTTTTGGGAAAGACCGATCAGATAATCAGGGTTCGGCAGTGAAGATAAAATAAGATACGCTGGCACGAGATAAACCGGCTCAGGGATCATCATGGTGGCGAGAAACGCCATAAATATAAAATCTCGTCCTCGGAACTCCATACGTGAGAATGCATAAGCGGCGAGCGCAGATGTGATCAACACCCCGACCAGAACCGCGCTGACAATGATGGCTGTATTGAAAAAATAGCGAGGAAACGGCACGATTTCCCATGCCTCAATATAATTATCCAGGTTGATCTGATTCGGAACCCAGGAAGTAGACGAGATCACTTCGCCGATTGTTTTGAACGAGGTGATGACCATCCAAAAGAAGGGCAAGACCATAGTGACCGCGCCCAATATGAGTATGATGTGAATCGAAGATTGTTTTAGATATTTCATAATATGTTGTTTTTATTAGAGTTAGAAGATCATTTATTAGAAGACCATTTAATCGCAGTGACGACGCGGTTACAGCCATCACACATGACCCTACGTCTCTCTCCTCGTCAAATACCGGACAATATCACGCAATATTTTAGCTTTGTTATCAAAAATTTCAAGAGCTTGGATCGCTCGGTTGCCTAAGGAGCGTATCGTCTCCCTTACCGAATCGATTGACCGACCATCCACATACGTGGTTTTTCTCAGATCGGCCTGGGTCGGTTTTCCCAACTTGCCCTCATCTCCGATCAGATCCAGCAGATCGTCGGAGACCTGAAACATCAGCCCAACAAATTCGGAGTATGCGGTCAGAGCGGCAAGTTCTTGATCCGACGCGGACGAGATCAACGCCGCGCTACGAAGAGCCGCCACAAACAGAATACCGGTCTTTTTGTTGTGAATATCCTCGATCATTGGCAGCGAAATATCTTGATCTTGATGTTCCAGCTCAATAAATTGTCCGCCGATCATGCCGTTTAGACCCACTGCTTCGGAAAATTCATGGATAATCCAGCGATCTAAGTCCGGACTCACATCCGCGCCATGCTTAGGTTGGCTCAGAATTCCGAATGCCATGTTCAGCAGGGAAAAACCAGCCAACACCGCGACCGCCTCGCCATAAATTTTATGGATACTGGGCTTACCCCGTCGGAAATCCGCGTTATCCATGCTGGGTAAGTCGTCGATTATCAACGAGCTGGTATGGATCATCTCCACCGCGCACGCGGCATCTAAAACCACGTCCCGATCCCCGGAAAGCATGTCGCTGATCGCCAACATGAGAGCGGATCGAATCCTTTTCCCGCCGGCAAACAGGGTATAATCTATCGCGCCATACAAATTGCTGTATACATTCGAGGACCGCGAAATCTGTTGATCCAAATAGTCCCGAAGCCTTGCCTCTATTAGATGTCTCGATTCGGCTGAAAATCGATGGAACCCGTCCAGCTCCGCCTGCGAATCAAAATCGACTATTGCTTTCACTCGTGTTAAACCGTTTTCCAATTTATGACTTTTCAGCATGCCCTATTTCAAAACAAGCAAAACATACATACTTTTGACAAAATTTGCAAGATAAAAAGATACGGAATTTGAAGAATCCGCAGATAACGCGGATTATGGGTAATCTGTGTAATCCGCGTTATCTGCGAGTAAAAAAAAATCCCCCGCTATATAGAGCGGAGGATTTTTCTCTATTGCTTCATAATAAGCAAAATGGAGACTATTAATACATGCCGCCCATACCGCCGCCCATGTCGCCCATACCAGGAGCTGCGGGAGCCGCTTTGTTGTCTTCCGGCTTGTCAACGACGCTGCATTCGGTCGTGATCATCAAACCGCTAATGCTTGCCGCGTTCTGCAAGGCGATGCGAGTAACCTTTGTCGGGTCGATGACGCCTGCTTCTACCAAATTCTCATACGTATCCGTAGCCGCATTGTAACCGATATTGCCCTCTTCGCCCTTCACTTTTTGCACCACGACCGAGCCTTCCTGACCCGCGTTGTAAGCGATCTGACGAATCGGCTCTTCCAATGCCCGACGTACGATATTCACGCCGATCTTCTCGTCGGAATCCGCAGTTTCAATGGAACCCAGAACTTTGATACAGCGGAGATACGCGACTCCGCCACCCGGCACGATGCCTTCCTCGACAGCCGCGCGCGTGGCGTGCAATGCATCCTCAACGCGAGCTTTTTTCTCTTTCATTTCAGTCTCGGTCGCCGCGCCCACATTGATCCGAGCCACTCCGCCAGCGATTTTTGCCAGACGTTCCTGGAGTTTCTCTTTATCATAATCCGACGTTGATGCGTCGATCTGCTGCCGAATTTGATCCACGCGACCTTTGATAGTTTCTTGATCTCCATAGCCCTCGACAATGGTCGTATCATCTTTATCGATACGGACTTTCTTCGCGCGTCCCAAATCGCCGACCTGCGCGTTTTCCAGCTTAAATCCGACCTCTTCCGAGATCACTCGACCTTTGGTCAAAACTGCGATGTCTTCCAGCATGGCTTTGCGACGATCGCCAAAACCCGGAGCCTTGACCGCGGCGACCTTAAGTGTGCCGCGCAATTTGTTGACTACCAATGTCGCCAGTGCTTCGCTATCCACATCCTCGGCAATGATCATCAGAGGGTTGCCCATCTGCGCAATCTTTTCCAAAGTGGGTAGCAAGTCTTTCATATTGCTGATTTTTTTGTCGTGGATCAGGATATACGGCTCGTCCAATTCCGCAACCATATTCTCGCTATCGGTCACAAAATAGGGAGAGAGGTAGCCACGATCAAACTGCATACCCTCGACAACGTCCAGCGTCGTATCCATAGCTTGAGCTTCTTCGACCGTGATCACGCCGTCTTTGCCTACTTTTTCCATGGCGTTTGCGATCAATTTGCCGATCATCATGTCGTTATTCGCGGAAATCGCCGCGACTTGCGAGATCTCTTTGCGGCCCTTTGTCGGCTTGGACAGGGTACCCAACTCATCGACAATCGCATCCACAGCTTTGTCAATGCCGCGTTTAAGGCTCATCGGATTCGCGCCTGCAGTCACATTTTTCAGACCTTCGCCAAAAATAGATTGCGCCAGAATGGTCGCGGTGGTGGTTCCGTCGCCGGCAATATCGCTGGTCTTGGAAGCGACCTCTTTTACTAAATGCGCGCCCATATTCTCAAAAGGCTCTTCCAGCTCGATCTCTTTCGCAACGGTCACGCCATCTTTCGTGATAGTGGGTGAGCCAAATTTCTTGTCTATAACCACATTCCGACCTTTGGGTCCGAGCGTGACTTTCACCGCGTTTGCCAGTTGATTGACTCCGCTTTTCATCGAAGAACGGGCGTCGGTTCCGAATTGCAACAGTTTCGGCATTTTTTAAATCCTCCTTAAGGAATTATATTAATCTATTATCTATAATATCTCAAAATATCTTAAAACATCTAAATTATTTAATTACTTTACAAAGTATCGTATTCTCAAACTATTCAGGATTATAACGTCGCAAAAATCTCATTATCGCGCATAATCAAATACTTTTCGCCCTTCAGCTCAAATTCTGTCCCAGAATATTTCCCGAATAAAACCCGATCCCCAATCTTCACTTCAATCGAAATCCGTTCTCCGTTGTCGGCAACTTTGCCAGGACCCACTGCAATCACTTCTCCCTCGCTCGGTTTCTCTTTTACCGTGTCTGGAATAATGATCCCACCTGGGGATTTTTCCTCTTTTGATAACGGCTTTACAACGACCCGATCAGCTAACGGCTTCAAGTTCATTTCCATTCTCCTTCAGTTTAACTTCAATATTATTAAGTAGTTATAGAAAAAAATGAATATCCAAATTTTTCCATTATTAGCGCTCTATAGCGACGAGTGCTAACAAATAATGGCAACCGATACGAATAAAGAATCGATTTGTTCCGAAAAAAGTTTAAGAAAATTCTCTATTTTTATCAACAATTTCTATGCTGTTCCGTTACAAGAAATAAAAATCGGTTTTTATCAAAAAAAAGTGAGAAAAGGGTTGACAAAATCAATAAAAACTATTTCTATTCTTTAGATACACTAAGAGATGTTTGATTATCAAGGCTTAAATAAAACTGAACTATATATGATGAATATTTAAACACCACGATCCAAAACCACACCGCATGCACCTTACTCGCGGATATGATGAATAAATTACGTGTAGAACAATTAATCGAGAAAGCGGACTTTGATGAAAATATTCTCGATATTGGAAGGGATATTAAAAAAAGCTGGCGTTCAAAATATGAAAAGGAATTTCTCCAGGCAGCGAAAAAGGTAACAGATGAAAATAGTGGTTGATACAAATGTTATCTTTTCTATGCTGATCACAAAAAACTCTCGGTTGCGATCTACTTTCTTCAATATTGAGGGTTATTTATTTGCACCTGACTATATTTTCATTGAACTTTTAAAGCATAAGACGAAATTTCTCAAATATTCTCAATTTTCAGAGATTGAATTAGCTGAATTAATCCATCGGATTTTTCAAAAATCAATTTTGTTGATAAAAATATAATCTCACTTAACAATTACAATAGTACAAAAGAGTTGTGCCGGGATATTGATATTAATGACGCCCCATTTGTGGCCTTAGCTCTTGAATTAGAAGCCGTGTTATGGACAGGTGATAAAACATTGAAAAATGGACTGAAGGATAAGGGATTTGACCGCTTTTTTTAATCCACCTAGCCAAGATCCTCAGGGTTTGACCTGATAAAATAGTAGAAACTTGAAAAATTATACAGATCGGGTAGATAAAACCCTGAGGGTCTGTCAAAAAAGGAGAATGCGTTATGAAACCCGTAGCCACAATTCCCCAACAGGAGAACATACTTAAACTTTGGGCAAAAACGACCCCATCGGAACGAATCGAAATATTTGATTTTGCCGAGTTTCTCATTGCCCGGCGGCAGCGTCTACAAACCGAGGTCTCGAGTGATGAAATCAGCCCTGAAGAAATGATGCAGCTTGCGCAGGCAGGCCGCGCCTTCGACTGACTCGATGATGACGCTGAAAACGGTTATACCCTTGACGATGGGGAGGACGTCCAATGGCCCTGATTCAGCGTGGTTCAGTGATCCTGGTGCGGTATCCGTTCACTGATAAACCCCGGGGCTTTGACCAGATAAAATCGTAGAAATTTGAAAACTTGTACAGATGAATGCACAAATTGTGAAAACACGACATGAATTGATAATTTTGAAAGGAGACCGAAATGGGTAAAATAGTTGAAAAAGTGATTGTGAAAAACCATGTTGATATCGCTAACGCGGCGCAGGGCATTATTCCCAAAGATGCTATCCGGTCTGCTGAAGTCGAGGCGGTTGTCGATACCGGGGCGGCGATGTTGTGCTTACCGCCCGATGTGGTAGTTGAACTAGGCCTGCTCTTTTCTCACTCGCGGAATGTCAGGACGGCAAATGGGAGTGTGAAAAGAAGGATTTTTGGCGGGGCAAGTATCACGATCCAGGGACGGGAATCACAGATGGCAGTGATGGAAAATGATCAGACTACGCCGCCTTTGATCGGATACCTGATCATGGAAGACCTGGACCTTGTGCCCAACCCCAAAACACAGCGACTGACCCCCAACCCGGAACATGACGGTAAATGGCTAACGGATCTGTTTTGACGCGGGCTAAAACCCTTTCCGAAACCGAAACAACATCGCCGAAAACGGATAGGTCGTCGAATTATTCTATGATTATGAACCGAAGATAAAAATGCAATTGACACAACAAAGCAAATTTTCGAGGGAGCTACCTACATGAATAACCGAAAACGACTCAATCACTGGAGTGATAAAATTTACTTTGAAATGCAAAAATTTGATGAGAATTCGATTCTCCTTTAGTTCAACTTCAGTATTATTAAGTGTTTATAGAAAAAAAATAAATATACAAATTTCTCTATTTTTATCAGCAATTTCCATATTTTTCCGTTATCTATGATATAGAGGAAAATCGATTTCTATCAAAAAAAAGTGAGAAAAGGGTTGACAAAATCGATAAAAACTATTTATATTCTTTAGATACACTAAGAGATGTTTGATTATCAAGGCTTAAATAAAACTGAACTATATATGATGAATATTTAAACACCACGATCCAAAACCACACCGCATGGCGGTTTTCAACCTTTGTTCAATTTTGAAATTAAAGAGGCCACAGACAATCTCCATGACCTGATCATCAAACTGATTTTTGTGGTTTCGAAATATGTCCCTGGCGATGTGATAAATTTTTGCTCCTCCGATACTGTGTTCAACTCCAATTCTGTCTCTGGCAATTTCTTTGTTTCGTTGCTTTTCATCTGGTGTGAGTTCTCTGCCTTTCGGTTTCTTTTTCGGCTGAATCGGAGTTGTATTGGGTGGCTCATATCCTTGAAATCCAGTATCTTTGAGCAAGCGGCTGCCGGGTGAAAATTCGAGCTTCTAATCATCAGCCAACTTCTTATCATGCATGCTGCCCTCTTTGGTGTCACTTAAGGCTTTGATCTTTTTTGTGCGCTTGTCTGTAATCACGTTATTTTTTATGGTATGACGTTTCTTTTTGCCACTGTAGAATTCTTTCTGGCGTTTTTTATCTTTGGGGCGTTGTATTGGCCGCTCAGTGCCATCTATGATGAATTCCAGGTCTGGACAGGATTCTAACATCTGTTTGACATCTTTCATTTTGCGAGCTGGCAACTGCTTCTCATAACCCAACGCCTTGTTGAGCACTGGACTAAGACGGTGAATCCATTCATTGGCCTGAGATTGACCAAAGCCAAAGAAATAGCCTTGAACCGCTTGAACCGGATAGAATTTGAAGTAAAACAATATGAAAAATAATTTGTCTTGTAGGCTTATAAGCTCAGATTTTCGACCACCGCCTCGTTTCCGTTGCCGGGGTTCCTTACGCGATTTATCCAACTGTGCCAATTGAGTCTCATACGCTCGCTCAAAATTTGGGAGGAGGTTTGTAAATTCAATGAGAGTCATTCCAGTAAAATTATTGAAAATATTTGGCTTGCTTTTTATTTTTTTAAAAACAATCATCTCAATACCCTTTAGTTAAGTTCAGTTGCCCCCAACTAAAGTATAAAATAATTCTCTAATTGTCAATATAATAATCAAATTATGAAGGTGCCGCGCTATTTCCGATAAAGTCTAATAATCTAACAAGAAGGAGAACTCCGATGAGAAAAGCAAAAGTGCCTAATTCCAAACCATTTCTTTCCTATCTTTTTCCGATCCTACTTGCGTTGGGGCTATTGGTGATCGTTGGGCCGGGTCTGATTATTCGGATTACACCATATCAAACGCCATGATTCCAACGGCGTAATTTCTGTACCGATGCGCGCGGCGACTTTTTCAGGTCGCTGGTATTATAACGCCAGCGTTTATATGCAATGTGATAGATTGGATGGTTCTCGTTTTAACTCTGTTGATTGTTGGTATGAATACCCTTATCATTTCCAACCGAGTTGGGGAAGCTCTGATTTTTTCTCTCAAATTAATTTACCGGGAAATCAACTGATTTTTGCCAGTCTGCACGCCACACATCATGTCATGGAGATGGCGGATGGGACGCACATCGGAGCTTTCGATCCCAATTTTACAAATCTCTCTGATAAACTTATCGCCACAGGCGGTTGCCACGCGGGCTTGGCTCCGCCGGATCGCGCCAATTGGGCACTGTTTTTTGCTCAATCCAGCGCGCCTGCCTATCCAGTCCCTATAACCGAACTCAACGACGGGTCGCGGGAAATCCACGTCAACTTGACTGTGGTCCAGATCACGCAGCCGGATCATGGCGTTGCTGAGATTGCGGACCATGGGCGTATATCCTACACTGCCGACGCAAATTTTGTGGGCTCGGACGCGTTTTCCTACACTGTGAGCGATTCCCGAGGCGGCGAGGCACTTGGAGAGGTGATTCTGGAGACATGGGAGTCCGATGCGATCCTGGATGTGGCTCTGGTAATCGACGCGTCGGGCAGTATGAACGCTGACCATAAAATGGATCGGGCAAAACGCGCGGCTTGCCAATTCGTCACCCTATTGGATATTGGCTTTCGCGCGTCGGTTGTCAGTTTTAACGCGGAAAGCGCGGTGCATTATCCCCTGAACGAGATTCAGAGCTATGATCAGATCGGAGAAATTCGAGCTTCTATCGACGCGATCCAGACCCAGTCCGGCACCTGTATTGGCGGCGGTATGGAGACCGGTTTGGCGCAATTGGCATCCGGCTCTTCCGATCATCGACAGATCATGATCTTGCTGAGCGACGGTCAGGAATCTTTTTGCTCAGACACCGATCAACTCTCTGCCGAAGAGATGCTCGCACTTGTTCCGGATCACGTGGATATTTTTACGATCGGGTTTGGTCAGGACGCGGACCACGATCTGTTGACCGCGATTGCAGATTCGACCCAGGGCGACTATCTGTACGCGGACGATTCAAACGATTCTGACCCGAGTCATCTGCATTCGCTTTTCCGTTCCATCCTGATTCAGACCACAGATCAGGGCATGCTGGCTCTCTATTCGGATGAGATATCAGAGTCCTCTCGGGAGACCCAGAGCCGAGAGGTGTATGTGGACGACGCGATGCTCGAGTTGACGGTCAGCCTGACATGGGAAAATTCGGAGAGCGACTTAGACCTCTCGCTCATAACGCCGGACGGAGAGGTGATCGACTCGGACACAGCACCCTCCTATCCTGAGATTACGCATATCATTTTTGACGATATTGAGCGGTATCACATCGTGACTCCGAACCCCGGCGCATGGACGGCACTGGTATCCGGCGAATCTGTGGTCGGAACTGAGCACTACCAAGTCGCTCTGTATGGTCAGACCTGGATCACGCTGGACTTTGACGCAGACCTTGTCGGAAATCGACATCTGATCCTATTGTCCGCGGACGCTGGGCCCGCGTCTGGCGTCATAGAGGTCGAGATCGAAACGCCGACGCATCAGGTTAGAAGCGTTGCGCTTTATGACGACGGCTATCACGGAGATGGAGCCCCTGGAGACGGACGCTTTGGTGCTATTTTCCCATCCGCGGGCCCTGTGGGCTTGTATGATCTTCAAGCCGCGTTGACTGGAGTGACCGCGTCCGGCTCTCCATTTATACGCCTGAGCCGCGCCGGAATCGACGTAGTCCATGAGGACGATACTGGACCGGAACCCACTGCGCGGAGCCTCTCGATTCCGGGAAACCGATACATTTATCGGAACTTCAATCTATCGCCGAACGACCCGCGACCCGGCGATCTCTTTTCATCCATAGAGGATCTGGAGATTGTGGCGACCAACTGGGGCGGAGTTTACATCCCCGAGGTGATGGATAATATCGGCTGGACTCTCCCCGGCGAGGTGTATCAAATGTTTGTCGGCAGTAACGAGATTCAGGAGCTGACAATCGAAGGATACGCGATGGATGAATCCTTGCCGCTGGTTCTGCAACCGGATCGCTATAATTGGTTTGGTCATACCGAAAATGAACCGATCCCCATTGAGCAATTTTTCAGCGGTCATCTGGAGGACGTCTTGATTGTGATAGATCACGAGAATGGGGAGTTCTATATTCCGGGTCTGGTAAACGACATTGTCGCGCTAACGCCGCATGTTGGCTATTCGGTCTATCTATCTTCAAGCGACCCGATTGTCATTGATTACGAGATCGGGGGAACCCGAGGAACCCCGTCTAACGACATGACGCGGATCGAGCCGGTTCCGACCGAATATTTTGTCGTTACCCGAACCGGCGTCTCCTATCCGGTAGTCGTAACGAATATCACGTTTGAGGGCGAGCCGATTCCATCCGGAAGCGAGGTCGCTATTTATGACGGCTCCCAGTGCGTGGGCGCGACAAAAATTATCGACGATCGCCCAGTCACAATTGCCGCGTGGCTCTCCAGCGAAGATCATGATCTGCCCGGATTCACTCGGGGTGCTGAGATGCGATTCAAAGTGTGGGTGCATGGACAAGAGACCGATCTCGAAGCTATTTATGAAGTGGGCGGCTCCGAATTCGGTCAGGGACTCTATTCCCAAGTGGCGTTAAGCGGAAAGGGTCTCCCCTCCACATTCGCGCTGTTACAGAACCGCCCCAACCCATTTAATCCTACGACTACCATCGAATACGCGCTGCCGAGCGACTATCATGTGCGATTAAATGTCTATAACATAAGCGGTCAGCTCGTGCGATCTCTGGTAAACGAGCCTCAGGACGCGGGTACCTATCAGGCAGTCTGGAACGGTCGCAACGATAACGGAGAGAGGGTCGCTTCAGGTATCTATTTCTACCGAATCGAGATGGGAAGCGATTTTAACGATATGAAACGGATGGTTTTGCTGAAGTAATTCTTCATGAATATACTACTACCACAGAGACACGGAGAACACAGAGAAGATACGTTTTCCTGAAGAAAATTTGGCAAAAAAGATATAATTCTTTAATTATCAATTCTTAATCTGCGATAATCTGCGTAATCTGCGGATCGATTTTCGTGATGACGAACTTGAAAAATATGACTTTTCTGAGGCTATAGACGATATCGTTGACTGCATAGAGACAAACCAGGGGAGAGAGCTTGAGCGCGCTATCGATAATTTTATTGATAGCTTTAGCCTCATGGTCTTTTTCAGCGCGGAGGAGCAAAGCAGACTCCTTCTCTGTAAGGACTCTCATAGGAGACCTAAGATTGACACGCTAAGTAAAGAAAAGATTCGATTGATAAAGAATAGATTAATCGACGCGAACCTGGAGGAAAAAGAGCGCATCATTGAGATGGGCAATAAAATTCAAAGCCGGATCAAAAAAAGATGACTAAAGCGAGTAGCTATCATTATTTTTTTTCCAGATTGGCATGGAACCGCACCCATAAACAAATTTTGGGTATTGCTGAAAGTTTGGCAAAACCGCTGATTAATGACTTCCAACTCGTCCAAAATTGGATGCCTTCTGACAAGCCCAAAAACTTGCCCGACATCACATTTATTCGCGATGTAGGCAATGAAAAAAGGGGGACTTATCTTGTCCAGTTCTATTTTAACGACATTCTTTGCAGCCTGTTCGCCCGAGAAAAAATCGATCATAGAGAGACTGCGATTCAATTTTGGCAGCGGACAGCGGATCTGAAATTTGTTCACAGTGCCGAGCATAACTATTTCGGATCCGCTCGCGTCTGTCACGGAAGGATGGAGAATCATGTCGATCATGCGCGAGAAATCGGGGAAAAATGCTTAAAAGTTGAACAAAAAAATATTCTATCGTGCCAATTTGAATGGAAATCGTCGCTATATCATCTGTCCCCCAAAGGCGATTACGTGCTCCTGACTCCGAACAAAGAAGAATGGGATAAAGAAGAGACGTTTCTTACCATCGATTTTCCCATGCTGGAGGTAATTCGCCAAAAAATTATCTATGAAGAGGGCGAATCTGAAAAGTTAGCGAGCCGAAATTATGAGATTGAGGCAGAAATCACACGTCTTCAACGTCAGATCCGGGACAACTTAGATGGCGAGAATGAGAATTTTCATGATCTGCGCAAACTCATTGATCAAATGGACGATCTCCATGCGGATTTGTATGAATCCCTGGTCAAGCTAAAAGGAATCGTCTATACGTTGGATATAAACAAAGAAAACTTTGATACCTATTTGAAAACATTAAACTTAGAAAACGATTCTCTATTTAGCGAAGCAATCTGTTTAACCGCATTTTCTATCAAACAAATTAAAACGTATACGAAATATACCGAGTTGTTAATACCGGGGATGGATAAACGCCAAGAGACGTTGCGCCTGAAAATTGAGCTGCTACATCAGAAGGCGCAAGAGGAAAATAACCAAATTGAAAGGGAAAATAATCGGATAGAGTCTGTCCGAAATCTTTTGATCGGGGCACTTGGCGCGGGAATCGGCGTAGGGGAAATACTGCCGGACTCTTATAGTATCCCTGAGAAAATTTTTTGGATATTGCTAACCAGCGCGACGTCCGCGATTTTGCTTTGGGTCATCAACCATATTCTAAAACTACAGAGACGGATGCATTCCGTCGAAACTGGAGGGGAAAATTCACATGAATAATTGGGTTAAAGAACCTGAACCTATTTTAAATAACGACATTGGAGAGGATATCGTAGCTGTCGAGATCGAACCGGACAATGCCTCCTCAGGAAGCACGCGCATGTTTGGTATGGATCAAGATATTATACAGCGCTGTTTCAAATTCTCGTTGGGTATGATCGAGATTGAACAGGAGGCGACCTGCTTGAGCGGTCGTATTCAATTTGACGACAGACGCTCCAAAAGTCATATATCTGTTTTTGCCAGGGACGAGGAGTCAGGCGGCAAACCAACACCAGCGCGCACGGGTCGAGTCGGTTTTTTTAAATTTCGGGGATTAGAGTCGGGGCGTTATTCGATCTATTTTTCGATACATAATTCCCAAAAAATCCGCATCCCTACTATCGAATTGCAAGAGGAGGATGGAGATGACGGCTTTTTCTTCTAAAAAGTTGACACATATCGCAAAGGAACTTCTAAGCGCGGATCACACGAATTTGGATTCGATCTGCCACCAATTGCATCAGGCTACAGATTATGACGATGCGGTCAACCGTCTGAAAGCTGAGACGGAAAAGATGTTGGATGGCAATTTGGACGATCTGCTCAAATTTGTAGAGATATTTGATCGAATTAAAGATATGAGCAAAGATGAGCGGCATAGCGCAATGGGCTTGCGGGTAAAAGGAAATGTCTACTATCGGAAGGGCAAGATGGAGGAAGCGATATGTTGTTTTGATCGAGCCTCTTTTATTTACAAAGAGTCTAAAGATGAGAAGGAAAGCACTCAGAGTCTTGTGGGTAAAATTATGGCTCTAATGGCTCTATGTAGAGATGAAGAAGCCATCCAGTTGGCAGAAAATCTTGCCGATAAATTTGATTCTTGGGAAATGTGGGATTGGCGGGCAAAAGTTTATATGGCACGATCAGAAATCTATCGTAGGAAAGGTGATTTATCCCATAGTCTGGAGATGTTAAATAAGGCTATGGAAGGATTAGATCCAGAGCATGATCGAGTTCAATGGACTGCTATTCAGTATAACAATATGCTTTTAAATATGGAATTGTGTCAATTTGCTCAAGCAAAAGAGCGGATCAATGAATTGGAGCCGATATTCACATCAGATGCATGTTGGGAGCCATTAATTGATTTGAAACTCAATCTGGCAAAAATCAGTTTCTTGGGCGAAGGCAATTTTTTTGACGCGCTCGCTATGCTTAAAGAGGCAGAGGAACTGAGTAAACCCCTTGACCGATTTGATATTGACGTTGAAATTGCAGATCAGCAATGTAATATTTTTATATGTATGCGCCGTTTTTCCGAAGCCATAACTAAATGCAAAGAGATGATTCTTTTATTACATGAGAAAAAAGTCTTTCCAGGCAGCATTCCCCGATTTTACCAATATCTCGGCATTGCTCACTATCGATTAGGAAAGCTCAGAAAAGCCGAAAAAATATTTGATGAGTCCCGACGTTTATTTAAGGAGCAATCTGATACAGATTCGCTGTCGTATTTGGATTTTCATTTTGGCTTACTATATCGTGATTCTGCTCAAAAGCAGCTTGACGAATCGTATGCGCATCTGCGCCAAGCCGCAAATTATTTCGAGGAACGAAATCTCACCGATATGCTGGCGCATACCCAGTTGGAACTTGCCAGGACCGAGATGCGCCGTTCCCATCCGGATGAGGCTCAAGAATTGCTAAATCACGCGCGAAGAAATGGCGAGTCGATTCCCCAACTGTTGGCGGATATCCACTGCGAACTGGGCAAGATCGAGGAAAAAGCAGGGAGTTCGGAGTCGGCTCTGAATTACTATAAGAAATCAATTGAGCAGATCAATCGAATCGCCTTCTCTTTAAGCCGCTACGATAGTTATTACATTTCCTATTTTTCTGCCGAGATTGAAGCCTATCAGCGAGCAGTGGCAATCTATCTGGAGATGGGTCAGACAGAAGAGGCGTTCAGATTGGTGGAGGAGACAAAGTCTCGCAGCTTAATAAATCTGATAAAACAGAGTCTGAAAACGCCGGATTCGCCGCTGACGCAGGAATATGATCAATTACGCATAAAGTTTCATGAGTTGGATGTGCGAGGTGGCTCTTATGAGACGAGAAAAGTGAGTCCAAATCAGGGGGAGGAGATCGCTTATGAGGTGGAAAGGAATAAAAAACGGATTGAAACCCGTATGGAGGAAATTCTGGTTCAGATTCCACTTCAAGGCTCCATGCTTGTGAGAGATTGGGTCCATTTCCAAAAAATCAATCCAATTGATCTAAACCAGCTAAAAGCATATCTATCGGAAAATCAAGCCATACTGGAATATTATCTCATCGATGGGAAAATTTGTGTATTCGTGATTGCCAAGGATTCCCCACTTGAACGGATCATGCTCAGTGTCTCTATAGAAAGTATCGAGGATCATATTGATGAACTTATGGGACAGTTCAAAGACTTTCGTCGCTCCAATATCCAATTGAAAATAGAAGATGTTCAAATATCTTTGCAGGGTCTTTATGACGATTTGTTCAAGGAAATTCGGGAAAAATCGGCTATTTTTCAACAGGAAAAGAAACTGAATCAAATCATCGTTGTTCCGCATGGGGAATTGCATTACCTGCCGTTTCAGGCATTATATGACGGAAAAAAATATCTGATCGAGAACTATGCAGTATCTTATGCGCCCAGTGCGCAAATCTGGAGTATGTGTCGTCAGAAGAGACCGCTTAAATTGGAAAGACCCCTGTTTATGGCATATACACCAGAAAATTTTAAATTAACTGAGTCCTCTTTTGAGAAACTGCAAAAGGAAGAAGTTCCATCTGATATTTTAGACAATCTGAATCACCTGAAGGATAAAAAGTTTTCAAACAAAAAGAAGTTTATAGAAGAAATCGAAAAAGCGATTGGAAAAAGCCAAATTGATGCCTACGAATCGCTGATTTTGAAACATAGCGCGGAAAAAGGGAATATTCCGCAGGTTTTGCAAGAGATAGAGAGTCTATCTGGAAAATTCTCTAAAAGCAGATATCCGAAGCGGGTCTGTTTTTCCCAAAATCAGGCAACGGTTCAAAATCTGAAAGAATTCGCGCTCAAATCCGATTTTATTCATCTGGCAATGCACGGAATTTTTCAAAGAAAGCATCCCTTATTGTCAAGTCTGGTGTTTGCGAACAATGAGCCATTTACTGTCCACGACGTCATGCAGATGGAAAACACGGCGAGTCTCATCACGTTGAGCGCATGCGAGACCGGCAAGAATCAAATCACCGCGGCAGATGAGTTGCTCGGCATGATCCGTGGATTTTTTGCTGTGGGAGCCGCCTCTCTCGTGGTCAGCCTGTGGGAGGCGCATGACGCAAGCGCATGCCATCTGATGGAAAAGTTTTATGATGGGATTCAAAAAGGTCTCTCATTGAGCGAATCTCTACAGAAAGCACAGATTTATTTATTGAAAAAACCAGAATTTTGTCATCCGTTTTATTGGAGTCCTTTTATTTTGTCTGGTCGCGAGACTTGGGGCAAGGGAGACGCGTAGCCACACACGCTATTTAAATGCTGTATTTCTTCTGCACTATAACTTATACCGCCTGGCGCGGAGAAAGTCTGAACGACTTTTTCCGCGCTTTTTTAATCGGTATTATAGTCACGGAAGTATGGCGGACATAAGGGTCTGATAATTTGGTATAATGGATTCGACTTGACAACAAACAGGCGATCTGTTATTTTCAAGCCTATAATCGACGCGTTTTTCTGAGGAGATCAAATCATGCAAAAAAGTAACGAAGTCGTGGGCGATTATGAACTATAATGAGATCGTAAAAAATGAAAAGCGACGAGACAGAGAAATTTATTGAATCAGCCATCTCGGAGGGACCTGAATGTTGACCTTTGTTGCCTTTATATTTGTCATTGGCGTATTAATCATCGTGCATGAATGGGGACACTTTATTGTCGCCAAGAAAATGGGCGTCCGGGTGGACGAATTTTCGATTGGTTTTCCGCCAAAAATGCTGACCCTTTTCCGAAGAAACGGGACAGATTACATCCTTTCCTGGATGCCTTTTGGCGGGTATGTCAAGATGGCGGGAATGGAGTTTGACGAATCCACGATGGCTGGAAACAAACCCGATGAAAGGTCTGATACGGAAAAAGAGATGGACCCAGAACTTTTCAGTTCCAAGACCGCGGGACAACGGTTTTGGATCATATTCGCGGGTCCCGCCATGAATTTTATCTTTGCTTTTATCCTGTTTATCGGCATTCTTTTTGTGGACGGCGTTCCCTATCCAGCGCATACCGCAATCGAAGTCGATCCCGGATCAAGCGCGGAGCGCGCGGGCTTGCAGACCGGCGATAGAGTCCTGGCGGTTAATGGACAATCTGTGAAAAATTGGCTGGAGATTACCCAATTATTAGACCCGGAAGTCCATCCCGACGGCGAGATCACAGTCATGCGGGGAAGTCGGGAGCTGGTCGTTACATACCAACTGCCTGAAGCGACTGGATTCGGGATTTTTCCCTTCTATATCCCCCTGATCGGAACCGTCCAGAAAGATTCTCCGGCTTATCATGCTGGCTTGCAGGCTGGCGACTTGATCACCACGATCCATTGGGAGTCCTCTGAGGATTTTTTTCTGCACGCCAAAAAGCGACGCGATACCCTTACCAATATGCAGACCAAGTCCATCGCTAAGTGGGAAGAGATGGCAAATGTGATCCGAACCCATGCCGACGTCCCTCTGTGGATTCATGCGATTCGGGGCGACAGCCTCCTCACGACCATAGCGACTCCAAGTCCGGGGCAGGTTCCCGCCGGCGAAAATCGGTTACAAAAGGTGGGTCTGATCGGCGTCAAAATGCACCTGGAAAAGGAGCGGATCAGTCTGCCCGCCGCGGTCCTTCGCAGTGGGCAAATCACAGCCCAATATTCTTTCCTGATCCTCAACGTTTTCCGAACCATTCTACAAGGCAACGTGAACCGAGATATGGTCGGGGGACCGGTCGCTATCGGTAAATTTGCCGGAGAGGTCGCGCGCTGGGGATTTATCCCCCTACTGAATTTTATGGCGGTATTATCGATTCAGCTCGCGATATTAAACCTGATCCTGCCCATCCCTGTGTTGGACGGTGCCCAGATTGCCTTTATCGCTATCGAAAAATTGAGAGGGCGTCCGGTCTCAGCCGAAAATCGGATGCGCCTGGCGCAGGTCGGCGCGATCCTTCTCATTACGCTGATGGTTGTCGTGACGATTCTCGATATCACCAGATAACTGTTTTCTCGCTGGAGTCGCTGAGGACTGCTATGATGAATTTTCCTGACCGAGCAGGAATGATCGCCACGGTGATTCTATCCGCGGGTCGATCGGAGAGAATGGGTAAACAGGATAAGTTGATGCTTCTATATCAAGAGAAGCCCTTGATACGCATCATCTTGGAAAAAGTGTTGGCGCACAATTTTTTACAGGTGATCGCGGTTGTGGGACGTCGCCGCGAGCAGATTGAGAGAGAGATAGCCTCCCTGCCGGTTGAGATCGCACGAAATACCGCGCATAAACAAGAACTCTCCAGCTCCATCCGAGCAGGAATTTTGACCGCTGAAGCAAACGATCCGAATCTTATGATAAAAGGATACATGTTTTTTTTGGGGGATATGCCGCTGATCCGATACGACACGATAAAAATGCTGATCCATCGGTTTTGTCCCGATAAAAAAAAGATCGTCGCGCCGGTCATGCGTGGAAGACGCGGCAACCCGGTTATTTTTGATCGATTCTATCGAGAAGAACTGACCGCGATGAGTGGAGATAGAGGCGGCGGACAGGTTATCAAAAATCATCCACGGGAAACCGTTTTGATAGAGACCGCAGATACAGGAATTTTTTATGATGTGGATACATGGGAAGATTATTCTCTTTTGAAGAAAAAAGTGGAATCTGTGTGATGCAAGGAAAAATTTATAAAAATGAAAAAAGATGAAAAAAAAAGATTATTTTCTAAAAAGGTGATCAAAAAAACTCTTATCATCGGTATAATCGGTTTTTTGATCCTGCTTATACTATTTGGACTGGTCTTAGTGAACGACTGGGGATTGACCTTTATCGCGGAACAAGCCACGCCTCTCATTCGTGAGAAAAGCGGCTATCAGTTGGAGATGGATAAAGTGAGCGGCTCCATCTTCAAATCATTAACCGTCGAACGCCCAATCCTGCTCAACGGGTTGACCGGCGACACGCTTTTGACAGCGGATCATATCCGAATAGACTACAAACTTTCCCGCCTGATTCGTGATGAACGGATGGTTGATCGGGTTCGTATCGAGCAGCCGCGTGTCTGGGTGACGCAGGATAATGACGGGAATCTCAACTGGCTTATCCCCTCGCCCGATCCAGCACCAGCGGACTCGACTCCCTCCCAACTTTCGATAAAAGTGAACGAGATTCGGATCCACGACGGTCGTGTCCGGGTCGTTATGCCGGACTTGCCGATCGCGGGGACGGTTGACAATCCGCTCCGGATCAACGAGATCGATTTCAGTGCTTCTGTCAGCGTTTCGCCCCAAGGTCAGGAGGTCGAAAATCTTTCCTTGAGATTGGATATTCCCCAAGCCGACATCCGTCTCCAAGACTTTGAGGTCACCGCGCGCGTCACACAGCGGACCGCTATCATTGACACGCTTTTTTTGTTGACAGACCGCTCTCATATTGCTGGGTCGTTCACAGTGAGGCTGGACTCGCTCAGCATAACCGGCCGCGTCGCAAGCGACTCAATC
Organism: Candidatus Cloacimonetes bacterium 4572_55; assembly: GCA_002084765.1. Lineage (GTDB taxonomy): Bacteria > 4572-55 > 4572-55 > 4572-55 > 4572-55 > 4572-55. Next base: position 152,051 of record NBMB01000003.1, read on the forward strand.
ACTATCGATGAATTTGCCTACTTTATCCCAGACAGCCTCGATATTTCGGGTCAATGCGCGTTCGATTTTCAGCTCGCAGGTCATCTGGATCAACGGATTGCCGCGCAGGGGAAAATCATCCTCCCTTATGCCCGATACGATCAATATGAATGCGAAAAAATGGTCGTCGAACTGAGTTACCAAGAGCAGCTTCTGCATGTCCATGATCTATACGGCATCGTCAACACGATGTATCTCAAGGGCGATTTTCAGTTAGATATGTCGGTCGATCCGTCCGTTTATAGGGGCAATATCAGCTTCTCCAAGTTCAACCCGATGCAATTTATCCCGACCGGTATGACCGAGGTTGATCTCAACGGAAATATCGGCGGAAAAATCGGATTTCAAGGCATTGGCATGGATCCAGAAACCCTGTCCGGCGCGGTCACTATCCAGTTAGACAGCAATAGCCGCATCAACCGATTCCCTGTCGCCAAGCTCGACGCGGACATACGATGGGTCGAGCAACGACTGTTGATCGATAACTTTCAGATTGCAAGTTATTCCGCGCGTATTTCTCTCACTGGAGATGGAAAATCGCCAGCGTATTTTTCTCCGACAGACAGGGAGCTATCCATGCGTATCGACGGCAAACAACTGGACTTAGCCCACTTCAAATATATGTTGAAAAACGACGGTATCGCGGGCGTCTGCGCATTCGATATCCAGGTTGACGGCTCTCTGGATTCTCCCTCGGTAAAGGGTGAAGTTCGACTGGATAACTGTTGTTACGATTCGCTGACCGTGAGAGAAATTTCCGGTTATGTCCAGGTCACGGACGTTATGAGGAGTCGGATTGGCGAGGCGCGACTCCATATTCAAGACCTAAAATTCGGGAATTTTTTGATAGATCGCATCGATACTTTTGTCAAATCGGATGGGCCTCAAGTGCGGATTGACAGCCTTGCTATGGCTATTAGCGACACGGTTTATGCCCGACTGGATGCAAATTTGACAATCGACGGGAAAAATATTAGCGGAGAAATCCCGAGCTTACTGTTTCATTCGCCAATATTTCAGGCGAAAAACCCCTATCCCTTGACCTTTTCCGCGACGCCAGACAAGGCGCGTATCGAGGACTTTGGTCTTGATTCAACTCTGGGCGATCTGGAACTGTACGGCAGCTATGATTTCAATGGAGACATCAATATGGAGGCGCGACTTTTTGGTCTCAATCTGACAGAAATCGGAAAATTGGCAGCGTTGCCCAGCCCCCTTTCCGGCGAAATCTCGCTCGACATCGGAGTCAACGGAGTGCTGGACGAGATTTCTATGGTGACTGCCATTCGGGGGAAAGGGCTTGGCTTTGACAAATTCCCGCTGGGCGATCTGAACGGGACTGTCGCGTATGCAGACAAAAAGCTGGCGATTCCATGGCTCACGCTGAATTATGAAGACCAAAATACGCTGATCACTGGGTATATTCCGGTCAATTTATTGGGCTCCGGGATCGATCCGAAACTGATGGAAGAGGGGATGCGGTTCGAGATCGATATGCGCAATCAATCTCTGGACGCGGTCAATGTTTTTTTACCAGAGGGGATGGGCGTTCATGGGACGTGGGACGCATACTTGACAGCGGAAGACAGGATTATGAATCCCGAAATCATGGGTGAACTGACTCTGAACGCCGAGTTTTCCGACTCAATCCGTGGATTTAGCCTGAGCGAATTGACAGCGGACGTTTTGATTGACAACGAGCTGATCTCGATTAATTCGCTGGTCGTTCAGATCGGGCAGGAGAGCCGTATCGTTCTCAGCGGCGAGATCGAAACTGCGATTGACAGATTGCTGCACGATTCTCAGGAAAGCGCAGCGGACGAGCCTCCTCCAGACCTTCCCGTAATTCCGATAGAAAAGTGGGATATTTCTATCGAAGCAAACGACTTTAACATCGCTGATATCCACGTCAACGCTCTGGAAGAAAGCAAGATAAAACCTACCGGAAATATGACTTTGCTGACGCGTCTGACCGGAGATCCTTATCACCCTATGGCGACAACTTTTATTCATATCTCAGACGTCGGCACGGGCGGTCCATCGATGGGCGATCTCGATCTGTATGGCTATTATGACAGCGAACAAGCGGTCTTGGATTCGCTCACTCTTTTTTATAAAGAGAGCCGCCGCGCCTACGCCCACGCGACGATCCCATTGCCAATCACTCCGATCCTGCGCGGCGATTCGTTGAAGATCGAAAATATTTCCGCGTTTCTGCAAGCATATTATCTCGATTTGCCCAATATCACCTCTATGCTGCCCGACATCCTCGTGTCACGCGGTTACGTCAACGCGAATATCAGCGTCGAGGGCGACATGCCGCATCCCACAATCCAAGGCGATTTCGGCTTACAGGACGGCTCTCTGAAATTGGCGGCGACCAACACCGACTTTAGCGACATGAAATTGGTTGGCGAGATTGTCCGGGATACACTCTTTATCCATGAATTTTCCTCGCAGACCGCGCCCAACGGCCATGTACTCATAAAAGGCTGGGCAGCTATCGGCGATTTTGATTTTCCAAATACCGACATAGCGATCACAGCTCGCAAGTTCAGCGTGGAGAATGTGGGCGATATCAGCTCGGTTGTGGACGTGGATATGCATATCACCGGACCTGCGGTCAGAACGCTGTGCTCGGGAGAAGTGTCGATTATCGACGGATTGCTCACGGTTCCTTTTGAGGAGGAACAGAGCGCATCGACCACGGCATCGACCAAAATGTTATGGGAATTTCCGCTTGATCTGGATTTGAAAATGATCGGGCCGAGCATCTGGCTGCGGAATCGGCAGGCAGATATTGAGATGCAATTGGATATGGACGCCTGGACAGGAAAAAATCTGCTCTATCTCGCTGGAGATGTGGATATTTTGCGGGGAACCTATTATCTTTATGATTATAATTTTGCTGTGACAGAAGGAAAGGTACAATTTCTCGGCACATCGACTATGGATCCTCGCGTCCATTTGGTCGCTGAGACACGGCTTCGGGTCACGGACGTCGATTCAGAATCCGGCGATACCAGGAGCGATACGATCCTCTTGCGAATGACTGTGGATGGCACCGCGCTGAATCTGGGTCAGCCAAAATTTGAGGCGTTTGATCCAGAAAGTATGGAGCCAAAAGGATATTCAGAGACTGACGCTCTGCTCGCGCTTAGCCTCGGCTATACGGAAAGAGGTCTCGCCACTCTGAACCAAAACGCGCAGGATAAGGCATTGAGTCGCTTGAGCGGTATGATGGTCAGTCAACAGCTGACGCGGAGGCTACGAGATAAAACCGATCTGTTCGACACGCTCAATCTGGATACCAATCTCTTTGGCAACGAGGGAGGGTCTGCAACAGCGACGGTCACAGTGGGGAAGTATATCTCGGACGATATTTTTGTCAGCTATTCTCAAGGACTGCCTTTCAGCCACGGGAACAAGGTTCGGGTGGAGTATTCCCTGAATAGTTGGTGCACCGCAGTGGGTCAGCGGAAAACCGCCACGGATGAGGAGGAAAATCAGAGCGATAACTATATCATCGATATGAAGTTGAAGTATCGATTTTGAGGATTTGAAGAGTCCGCAGATTGCGCCGATGGAGTTATAAGGGGGTATCGATTTTGAGGATTTGAAGAGTCCGCAGATTGCGCTGATTTTCGCAGATTTATTTATGAATCGCTCAACAAAAATGAAAACCGATAAAGTTTATAAGGGGGGGGGAAGTTCGATTAATTCGTTATTTGTATTATTTTTATCATTGTAACTGGAGAAGAATAAAGATGAAAAGATGTAAGATTTTTGTAATGATTTTGATATTATTTCCGATTTTTGGATACGCCCAGCAGTATAACAATCCGGAGAGTGCAGTTTTTGACTCGGCGCGCGACCGCTATTTGATCTCGAATTTTGGGGAGCGCGCGATCCTGCAACTCGATGCGAACGGTCAGCTCAGTTATTTTGCCACCAACATTGTGGAGTGTATTGGTCTGCATATTGTCGGCAACACGGTGTATGTGGGAGGCGGTACTGGCAGGAGTGTCAGGGGATTTGATCTGGACACGGGGCAAGAGGCGATGAATGTCCACATTCCCGGGACTGCCGCGCAACGGTTGAACGACCCCACATCCGATAATGACGGCAATCTCTATATCTCCGATTTCTACAGCGGCGGCGGGGAGATTTATAAGATTCAGTTGAGCGATCAAAGTGTGACCACATTTTTCTCAGGGGGATTTCACGGCATTAACGGCATTCATTACGATTCGGAGACAGACCGGATATTGGCTGTCTGCGCGTATCACAACACGGGCGATTATACGGTGATCAGCATCAACCGAGAAGATCCGTCAGATGTGCTTGTGGCGGATGTGGGACCCACAGGATTGGACGGCGTGATCGTGGATGAAAGGGGAAATGTCTATTTTTCTTCATGGGGCGGAGCCGCGGGACAGGGCGCAATCCATCGATTCCCAATCCATGACTTTTCCGCAACGCCGGAATTGGTGCGGGGTAATCTGAATGGACCTGCGGATATTTTTTATGATAGCGTGAATCAGGTTCTGGTCACGCCCAATTTTTTGGATCATACGGTGGATTTTACCGACTGCGCGCAGATTGGCGCGTATCAGATCGAGCAGATTTATCTTGACGACCCTGACTATATCTTGGAGCCGCAGGAAAGCGCGGAATTTGTCTTTAGACTGGGGAATTATTGGGGCGCGTCCATCGCGACCGCGTCTTTGACATGCAGCGACGCTACGGTCTCGATCCAACCGACTCAGATCGAGTTTCCAGAAATTCCCGCAGGCGGCAGCTCGGATAATAGCAGTCACCCCTTTGTGATCTCGACATCCTCTATGGAAGAGCCACATCTCGCCTATTTTACTCTCACGCTCTCTCTAAATGGCGAGCAACAGGAGATGGATTTTCAATTTTTCTTGGGTCTTGGCGGCGTATTGCTTGTGGACGACGACGACTATGCGGAGTATGAATCCTATTACCTGAACGCTCTGGGCGACGCGGGTGAGATATACCATTATTACGACGCGTCTCGATTTGGAACCCCAAGCCAGGAGTTGATCAGCCGCTTTACCGAGACCGTATGGTTCACGGAAGATGCTGAAGATCAGACCTTGACTCAGGAGGACATGGCTCGGTTAGCAACCTATCTTAACGGGGGCGGACATCTCTTTCTGACTGGTCAGAATATTGGAGACGATATCGGCGGAGACGCCTTTTTTGCCGACTATCTGCACGCGACGCATGTGACCGACGAATGGACTGGCGCGCCGTTGATTCTGGGCGTGCCGGGCGATCCAATAGGAGACGATATTTTTATCCAGTTGGGAACCGAAGACGGCGCGCAGTATCAGACCTTACCCTCTGTGATGGAGCCGACGCAAGACGCGCAAAAAATCTTTGGATATTTCCCTCAATATCTCCCTCAAATGGAGGGATGCGGTGTGCGTTATGAGGGTGAATATCGGGTAGTCTATCTCTCCTACAGCCTGGGGGGCGTGAACACGTCCGACCTGCGGGTGGAGCTGACGACCCGGATCATGCAGTTTCTCCGGCAGGGCGTAGGCGTTGAGCAAGAGATACAGGAACTGCCCCCCTCTCTGACGATCCAACAGAATTTCCCGAACCCCTTCCGGGTCTCCACGGAAATCGGTTTTGGATTGTCCCGATCCGATCGCGTCAAGATACAGATTTACGACGTATCGGGACGACTTGTTCGCACGCTTTTGGATGAGACGAGAGACCCTGGATTTCATTCTGTGACCTGGGAAGGAAAGGATGCGGAAAATAATACTGTCGCGCCAGGAGCCTATTTTTATAGCATTGAGGCGAATGGCGAGAAAAAAATAGGACAGATGACGACCCTACGATAATCAAGTGTAACAGTTATTGTTCCGATCTCCTAACTCACGATTTCAATCATGGGCTACAGAGAGACCTCGCAAATTTCCAAAATCTGCGAGGTCTTTTTTCTAACCTGGATTATTCGTCATCACGGAAATTGATCCGCAGATTACGCAGATTATCGCAGATTAAGAATTGATAATTAAAGAATTATATCTTTTTTGCCAAATTTCCAAAATCTGCGGACTCTTCACAAATTTCCAAAATCTGCGGACTCTTCACAAATTTCCAAAATCTGCGGACTCTTCACAAATTTCCAAAATCTGCGGACTCTTTACCAGATCGCCAAATCCCCATGCCGACCCAATAGCTCTGAGACGTCGTTGATCAACCCCTCCATAATCCCTTTTAGCTGGTTTTTTTGTTGCAATCCATTCTCTAATTGATAAGACAAATTTTTTAATTTCTTGATAATTTGGATATAATTTTCGAAATTAGATATGATATCGGGATTCAACTCTTGCTCGATCTCCTCAGTCAGACCTTTGAGTTGATACGAAAAAGCTCTGAGTGCTTGGGGATCATCCTTCAACCGCCGTATAGAGATTTCCAGGCGAATCAATTTTTTCTCTAACTCGTAGAGGCAAATATTGAATGGAACCTTATCTTGCATCGACTTATCATCAGAAGGCGAAATGAACGGGGATTCAGTAACGGCAAACTTTTTTCTTTTATACCAGGAAAACGGATTTAAACTCATGACAATATATCCTATGGTTTGGATTGGACTAAAATAGAGGGGTGTTTCGACTCTCCCCGAAAAAAAAACCACAGGAATCAAAATGCAGAAAGTATGCCGGTTTTAGCAATAACTTTAAGAGAATTTTATAACATTATACAGGATAATAAGATAACTGATATTAAAAGTTATATAAGCGAGGGTGTATCGACTCTGTAAAGTGGGAATTGTGACGTATTTATCCAAAAAACGGAAACAGATTTCGGAAGTGCGTTAGATTGTAACCGGTTTGATGTCAAAAATAGCGGGGCAGAACGGCGACGGAATTTTTGTCAGGCTATAAACGAACCTCGCCTCCGGAAGCCAATTTGTGGAGTGAATCCAGAATATGTTCTTCCATATCGGAAAATTCTGGGGATCGCATGATCTCACGGCTTCGGTGTACCGGCAGATCAACTTGAATGATTTCTTTGATTGTTCCGGGACTCGCTGAGAGAATATAGATTCTATCTGCCAGGTATATTGCTTCTGGGATGTCGTGCGTGACGAAAAGAATGGTTCCTTCGATGCTCTCCCATATTTCATTAATCAAGTCCTGCATTTCTGTCCGTGTGCCGATGTCCAGTGCTCCGAACGGCTCGTCCATCAGGATCACGCGCGGTTTACAAGCAAGAGTTCGAGCAATTGCCACCCGCTGTCTCATGCCCCCTGAGAGATTTTTCGGATAAAAATGCTCTTTCCCTTCCAACCCGACTCTTTTGATATAGTGTCTTGCCGCGTCTTCTCGCTCCGATTTTTTGACGCCTCGCAATTTCAGACCAAACGCGACGTTTTCCAGCACGTTCAGCCACGGATACGAGCTATAACTTTGGAACACCATGCCCCGATCCGGTCCCGGTTCTGTGATCGGTTTTCCGAAGAAGAGCGCTTCTCCCTCAGTGGGTTGGATCAGCCCGGCGATAATGTTCAGAACAGTCGATTTGCCGGATCCAGAGGGTCCCAAAAAGATGATAAATTCCCCGATTTTCGGCAAATCGTGAATCTTAAAGCTGACGTCTTTGATCGCTTGATGCACTTTTCCGGTCGGCGATACAAATGTTTTGCTTACTTTTTCCAGCTCGATAATAACTGGGAGATCTTTTTTTTCCACCTTAGCTTTTCCTTTATTCATTGCCATGGAGGGCGCGCCGGTCTTCTTGAATTATTCAGGTTGGATTAGTTTTCCTTCCAGAAGAACATTTTTTTGTTTGTCCACCTGAGAGCCAGGTCGGTCATCACGCCGATCACCAAAATAGTGATGATTAAGGCGAATATTTGATCTGTGTGTGAGCGTTTCTGCGCCACAATGATAAGATTTCCCAATCCGCCTGATGAGAGAATGCCACCGGATCCGCTTGCGCCTCCGCTGATCGCTTCGGCAAGAATGATGTATGTCCATCCAATAGCGTTCATCACCCGCAGCGCCTCGAATATTGTCGGCAACGCGGCAGGTGCCAGCACATGACAGATCACCTGCCATTTTGAGGCTCCAAGTGTGTAGGACGTGGAGAGATAGACCTGATCTACTCCCTCCACGGATTCTACGATCAGCGGCGTCATATAGACCGCTATTCCAGTAAAAAGGAGCATGATCTTCATAGCGTTGCCTATGCCAAACCAGACGATAAATAATCCGACCAATGCCGCGATAGGCAAAAAACGCAGTGGATCAACTAAGGGACGGAAAAAGGCTTTGACTGAGGGGAACGCGCCCATTGTTATGCCCAGCGGCACCGCTACGATCGAAGCCAGGAGAAATCCCATTGTGATCCGATAAAAACTCGCCACTGCGTTTCTGACTAAGGCATGTTCCCAGTGCAGGGTGGGAAACGCCTTTAATACAGCGGTCGGCGTGGGCAAGATCAGTTTTGGTGCCCAACCGCTGTAGGAAAATAGAGACCAGACGCTTAGTAACAGAAAGATACCGATCAAGCTGATGAATCGAGCGTCCCTGTTGGTCAAAGTCCCTCGGATCGTAAAGAAGCGACTCATGCGCAGGCCCCTATTTTTGAAATTTTAGAAATCTCGAAATTACGAAGTTATTTAGGAATCACTTCAAAATCGGTGCGCCGATTTTTAGCGCGACCTTGTTCCGTGTTATTATCTGCGATTGGCTTGTCCGGCCCGTTACCCACAACTGCGAATTTCTTGGAGTCAAACCCATATTGTTCCACGAGATAGTTCGATACAGCCTGAGCGCGACGCTTCGACAGCTGAACATTTTTCTGATAAGAGCCGGTATTGTCTGTATTTCCCGCCACCCGCATATAGGCACTTCCGAATGTCGAGGCAAGCTCTGCGATCTGTTCCAGCCCATATTTGGCGTTTTCATCTAACTGATCGCTTCCGATAGCAAAATAGATGCTGACCCGCTTGGTGAGAATGCTTGTCTTTTTCGGATCGGGAGATTTTTTAAAGTCGAATTCTTGTTTTTCCACGACTTTCTTCGGGAATCTGCTCTCGATAACGCTCAGGAATCTGGTATCTTTTGCCTGATATGCCTGGGCGATTTTAGAAGTCAGTCCAATCTTGCGCCATAGACCGCTGGCACTTTTAAACACATCCTCAAAGCCCACTGGAATATCGACGTCCATTTCGAAAAATTCTCGATTTTCCCAATAATCCGGCAATTTGACGTCATCCAACATCCCCTCTGCGTCCTCCAACCCGATACCCGCGAAATTATCCGCCATCAGCCGACATGCTTGCTGCGAATTTTTTTCCACCATGTCCACGCCTTTTAGCCATCCCGTGACAAAAGCCGCGGCCTCCTGCGGGTAATCTCGAACAAAATCGCCACGAGCCACAAAGATATCCGCAATCAGGTGGGTTGCTTCTCTCGTGGAAGTCAGAATTTTTGCTCCGGGCCTCTCCTTTGCCGCCATATAAACATCAGGCGACCAGCTCACGCACGCGTCCACATGACCGGCTTTAAAAGTATTTGCCGCGTCTACGGCTGAGTTGGTAAACACCCACTGGACGTCTCGGTTGGTCAACCCGCCTTGTGTCAGGACATAGAGCGCAAAGTAATGCGAGGGCGTGGCTTCTGCGACCGCGATCTGCTTACCTTTCAGATCTATTACCGACTCGATCCCCTGCGCGACAGCGATAGCGTCGCCGCCTCGGCTCCAATCATATTGCATGATAGCCACAGGTTTCAAATTTGACAACGAGGGGTATTCCAGCGCGTACGCATCGACGGTTGACCACATGATGTCCACTCCATCTGCATTGCCGCCGGCTTTGAACGCCTCTCGAGATTGAACAAAGTCGTCAATCACCAGCAGCTCAACCTGGATCCCATAATCTCGATAAAATAGACAATCCTTGTTCGGAGCAAATCCGTTGTTTGCCATAATTCCGCCAGCGTATCCTCCCCATGTGACAATCGCCACCCGAATCGGACGCTTGAGACCCTCTTCAGAACCTTCCGGAAGATTTGCTACAGGCGCAGCTTCTGACAGATCCGGATCGTCCGGCGTTGATGGACTTGAGTTTGGGGAGAAAAAGTCGTCCTGTGTCACCTCTCCGGCAGGTTTTTTACTGGGAGCCACAAGATTCATAACCTGATCTAAGACGCCGTATTTCCATAACCCGTATGAAATGAGCGCCAATGCGATGAGGACAATGAAAAATTTTCCCCCTTTTTCAATCTTGATACCCATGATCGCCTCCTAAAATTAATTTCTCTCTCTCGGACCCATTGTTTTCTGTGGACTCTCCGTTGCTCCAGTGGACTCCGGAACAGAAGCCATCCCCATCTCCATCTTGAACTGTTTGAGCAGTTCGTTTGCCTGTATCTTCTCCGCTTCCTCTTCGATCTTCAAACCCTGATGATCGATATTGTCCATCGCCATCTCCATGCGAGCTTCGTTCACCGCGGATTCCTCCTCGATTTTACGAATCATCTCGTCATGGGTCTGGTCAATGCCCGCAACCTCGAAGGATTCCATAGCGTCCGCTACTTTTTTCTGCCATTCCGCGCGTTTTTTATCTCGCAAAGCACCTCGTGCTTCCCGAGTTTTTTTATCGATTGTCCGCATGAATGCCTTCTTCACATTTTGCGCTTTGTCATACGCCTGGCGAGCCACAGATAGCTCGCCCTGATTATGGATCAGAGCGGATTTGGTCTGCTCCAATGTAGTGGCGTACGTGACGGCAATATCGTCCCGACCTGCTTGTATTGCCGCCTTCACCTTACTGGTCAAACCATTGAGCTTCATTTTATACTTACGCTCCTCTTTTTCCAACAGGGTCACATTCGCCTTGACCATAGCGATATTTTCGTTCATTCTCGGCACTTGATCCTGCATATCTCGGATATTCTGCTCTAAAATCAGCTCGGGATCCTCGCCAAAAGAGATAAAAAGTCCGACAATAGACCGAATCATTCGTTTAAATCGATTCCACATTTTTTCCACCTTTTTTTAATCGGTTTATTAAATCAAAAAATTAAAACTACAATTCCAAACGTATCTCAATTAGGCTCCCGCCGTATCATCAGCCGGCTCCGATTCCGGTTTTGGCTGTTGAGCGACCACTGGGTTGGTTGTCGTGCTAATCGGATTGGGAGATATAAAATAGGAGACTACCTCATAAATGCGTTGTTCTTCCTGTTGTTTCCGTAACACCCAATCGGAAAAATTCTCCTTTGCCGAGCGTACCATCTCATTATTTGCCTCAATAATTTTCCGTTTTTCTTCCAAAAATTGATCTATCTCTTCTTGAATAGCTGCGTTCTCATCCATTTTTTCCATCTCGATATGTGTGACGCTCTTCTCTTCGACCTTTTCATACGCGTCCAACGCCCGATCCCGCTGAATAGCGTCTTTAATCACCTCTTCAATCGGGACGTTCGCGGCTTCCAGCGAGACCAATATCGCATTGCGCTTAACCGACGAGCTCAGGTCTTTCAGAAGGTCGGAGTCCAACATAGTCTCGATCTTATCCACATCAAATCCGCCAATCACTGGTTGGATTCCGACAGCGTCATAGATCGCTTGAAAATTGACCGGCTCATTATTTGGAACCTCGATCCGTTCGGTGATTTTCGGCTCGAAACTTTTCGAGGCAATTTTTGGTGCTGGCATTGCCGCCGCGTCCGAATTCGGCGCATGCGTATCAGACGGTATCTCCGGGGGATATTCCGGTTCGTTTTCAACCGTTATAAAATAATTATACCATTTTTTTGCCATCCCGTTTCTCCAGTCGTAGCTATTATAATCAGTCCAATGGAAATGCCAATGAAGATAAAAATTTCAATCCACAGTTTTTATTAGTATAAGCTATTTCTCATATTTTGTCAATAGAGTAAATGAAATGCGCACAAGAGTCGGGTGATTTTTAGGTTGCCGACAGCCGTGTTGTCTCCTTATATTGTCCCCTCGTTATCAAACCCTGTGCCATAGCGATTTATAAATGCGGAAATATAACCAATTCATAAAGGAGTTTTTCGATTATGAAGCCGATTATCTTTGCTTTAGCAACATCCTTAGCCTGGGGTGTGGGCAGTTATTTTGAGAAAAAAGGATTGCAAATGGGACGTCTTTCGCCGCAAATGGGCATCACGTTGCGCACGGTTGTAGCGTTATTTGTCCTTAGCACGATCAGTTTTAACCAATGGAAAAGCGTCCTGCAGGCTGATCCAAAAGCCTTGATGTGGATCATAGTCGGCGGCGGCGTGATCGCCGGATCTATAGGCATGCTCTGCTTCTATGCGGCTATCAGAAGCGCGCCGTTAAGCCTGGTTTTGCCGATCGCGTTCACATCCCCTTTATTCGGAGCGTTGATGGGCATTTGGTTTGGCGGAGAACCCCTGACCTGGAAAGTGGCGGTCGGCATCCTGTTGACAATCGGAGGAGTCACGCTTATTACGATGAAATAAAAAACTTCGGAAGAAATAAAGACGTATTCTGTGAAATCTGCGGACTCTTTTTCCGAGTGAGTCATTGGACGACCGGGATAAATTGTTGGTGAATCGCCTTCCACAATTTTTTTGCCAACGTCTTTCGGTCATTATCCTGAATTTTTGTCTCCCCGAAAATAATTGTCGCCTCGAATTCCGGCATTCCGAACAACTGAAAAAAATGAGTGAAGAAGGGAGCTTGTCCCCACCAGCAGACCGCGAGGTGAGCTGGTTTTTCTGTCTGCGGCGTTTTATATGTGACGCTGGCGTACGAGACCGGAAGTTCTTTTTTTGCCGGATATTCCAATAAGGGCGGCTTAAAGGGCGATATAGATGCGCCGTTGGTGGTTCCACCTTCTGGAAATACGACCAGCCCTTCCTGATTTGTCATCGCCTTCTCGATCAATTTGTTGATACGAATCACGTCTTTTTTATGTTTACGACTGATAAAAAGCGTATTGACCGACCAGGCGAAAAATCCGATTACCGGCCATTTTTTTAGGTCGCCTCGGGAGACGAAGATGCAGGGCAATTTTGTGAGATAGGCGATAACGTCCATATAGCCAACGTGATTGGATACCAGATAGAAGGGCGGTTTTGGCGGAGTCCCGATCGTCTTTATTTTCATGCCGACGATCCACGCCATGCCTTTGGCCCAGCGTCTCAATATCCAGCCGCGCCATCCCACAGCGGTCTTAGTAACAAATCCAAACAGAGCTATCCCCGACATCATCACAAGATATATTGAGATTGTAAATAGGAGAATAAAAATTATGCGGTAAATCGAACGTGAAGCTCTCATTATTTTTAAAATAAAATTTGATTCTAAAGCTTTGGACACGTTTCCTCCTGATTTATGAGAACTTAGGCGTCTCATGCAATAATATAATGGGCTGGGAAATTTGGATCGGAAGGCAATATGAAGTTTAAATATTATAAATTTAACTCTTAGGGTCTCTCTTTTATAAAATCGATTCATATTAAAAGTATCACGTAATTAAAAATCGAAACCCTAAGAGCCTTATTATTCCAACAAGCTACTATTTCGCAAATTTTTCATAGTAATCGCCGATCTTCTCATAAGCCTCCTTCAACACCTCCTCTGGCGGAAGAAAGACCACGCGAATATGGCGGGTTCCCGGTATCTGACCGAAACCGCTACCCGGCACAGTGACCACGCCATGCTCCTTGATCAATCCTTTCACGAAATCGGAATCCGATTTATCCGTATGCAGTCTGGGGAACGCATAAAACGCGCCCATCGGCGGCATGCAGGAAATCCCGGGGATATCGTTCAGCATCGACACCGTCATATCTCGGCGTCGGATCAATTTCTGCTTAACTATCTCCAAGAAAGCATGATCTCCCTCCAACGCTGGCTTGATCGCATATTGGATTGGGTGGTTTGCTGATAAGCGGGAGCGCAGAATTTTGTTGATAGCCTCGATATAATCGCTCAGCACAGCTTTATTTCCGCTGACCACGCCCCAGCCGATACGCAGACCCGGACCCACATAACATTTTGACAGTCCGTTAAAGGTGATGATCGGCACCTCGTGGTTCAGGGATGCTATAGAGACATGTTCGTTGTCATTCAGCAACAACTTGTCATATATCTCGTCAGCAAAGATGACGATTTGACGCTCCAGAGCGATATCGATCACCTTCTGCAGGGTCTCTTTTGAGCAGACAGAGCCGGTCGGATTATTGGGGTTGATCAACACAATGCACTTGGTTTTGTCGTTGATCTTGGAAGCAATGTCGTCCACGTCGGGCTGCCAGCCTGCGGATTCGTCCAAATAATAGGGATTTTCCACTGCATCTAACTTGCTCAAAACCGCGGTGTAGAGCGGATAGCCCGGAGACGGAGTCAGCACATTCTCCCCAGGATTGACCAGAGCTGTCAGGCAAATATCAATCGCTTCCGAAGCACCGGTCGTGACAAAAATATCCTGAATGTTTCGGATACCGAGTCGCTCCGCCTCTCCCTCAATCGCCTCGCGCGCTTCGTTAATTCCAGATGAAGGCGCGTACCCGTTCCGATTGCTCTTCAACGCTTGATTGATCGATTCGATCACATGATCTGGCGTCTCAAAATCAAATAGATTTGGATCGCCGATATTCAAATAGAGCATTTTTTTGCCCTGTTTCGCTACTTCGTTCGCCAACACGACCACGTCTCGCACCGCATAACGGATGTTTTTCGTGCGAGAAGCGGCTTTTAAAACTTTTAGATTTGACATAATTCTCTCCTATACAGTTTATTAATCATTCGTTCCGATTTGAATCTCATCTGAGTCTTGACCTTGTCGACGGCTATGAAAAATATGTCCTTCCTCATATTTTTTTAGATCGCCTCTCCAGTCAATGCTTTTCAATTCGCCGTCTACATTGGAATGAATCAGATAATAATTTCCGTCATTATTCAGCTCACCGAAAACAAAATACGCGGCTTTTCCTAATAAATAAATATCATCCTCCGGCAAAGAGTATGTGGTCCGCGTCTCCTTCGATATCGATATGTGGTCGCCCAGATCGTTGTAAACCCATATTTCATAAGGCGCGAAATCTTTTGAGAAATACTCTCGATCGATTTCACTCACTTGCCCGTAAAGGATAAAAACTCGACCCCGGTCGCTACGCCAACCCGGGACATTGCTGTAGCCATACTCCTTTGTGGCAAATAGAAAACGCTGTGCATTCTCGTTAAAGAATTCATTTACCGGCGTGCCTGGAGTCGGGTCGAGATTTTCCCAAAAATCGATTAGAAATTGTCGCTTGCCGATAAAGCTCAAACTTTTGTAAAGCTGGATGTCCCTCTCATTAAAGTGATGGAACGCCTGCCCATAATATCCGGGTTCATTTTCCTCAGTCAGATCAGGGATATAGAATTCCTCGCGGTCCTTGGCTATCAATTGATCAACTCCCTGAAAGACATGAAACGGCTCCCTACGAGCTGCAGATTTGCCGGTTAGGGGGTCAGTAATTTTGATAGACAGGAAATATTTATTTCCCAACGGCACATTTTCCAGCTTAATTGCGGAGGCTAAGATTGCCGAGGGTCCATAAGCCGTCACATTTTGTATCGGAAACGACTTGATTGTCTTACCGCTAAAGTCGACAATCTGATAATCGGCTTGGAAAGTCCCCTTTTTCCCCTCCTCAACGCCAAGATTGTAGATTTCCACATAGAAATAAAGAAGGGGCAGGCCCACTCCTTCCCCGAATAGGCGGGAGGGGTGGGGCACGATAAGAAGCCCATTCTTGACAATCTCGCTCTCTTCTTCGGAAGACTCCACCAGGCTGGAGAACTGGATATTGCTCAAAAGCAGTTCATTGTCATTGAATTCTGGAATATCCAGCGTGTCAACATAAATCGCTTGTCGCTCAGCATACTTGTCTTTGACGGTCAACGTAGCCGAGTATTGTCCGGGAAAGAGAACCAGGTCGATCTGGTCTAAAATTGGCATATTCAGACGCAATTGAGTCGAATCTTGGACCGTCTTGATCTGCTCCCAGCTCTCATCAACGACAGTTTCGCCTGTTTTTTGATATTGCAATTGTAAATTGGCAATATAGGCGACTTCATATCCCTCTTCGATTTGACGGGGAGTCAAGTCGTTTTGAGCGATACTCAAGTATATTTCATAATAGGTTGCCTTATTATCAGCCATTTTAAAAGCCGCAACGTCATACCAGACCGAAAAATCGGGTTCTTCCTGAACCATTCCGATCGATGTTGTCGCTAAAGTAAAAATAAAAAGCAAAGATAAATAGCGTAATTTCATGGCGTTCTCCTCTCAATCTTACATAAAAAGATTTGACTAAAAAAGGGGAGATCAGCCAATTAAGAGCCGATCTCCCCGCTATCCCTTCACTTTTCGATCAAGGAGTCTATGTTTAGAAGCCTAATCGAACTGAGAACCAATTTTGGTTATCAAAGAGATCCGTTGGGATATAAGAATAATCGAAGTTTAGCGCAGTTCCGCCGAGGTCTACCTTGACGCCCGCGCCGAATGTGATGCCGGAAAAAAGATAATTTTCCTGGCCGCAGCCGATGATTCCGCCGCGTAGGAAAAACATTTCTTTATAGGCGAACTCGCCGCCAAACCGATATTCATTATCAGAATGGTTGTTGAGTTGCAGATCAGAGGACACATTCATGGAGTACATGTCGGTTTGCAGTGCTTTGTAAGAGACGCCGAACATGATGTTTGACGGCAATTCAAAAGAAGCGGATACCAAACGCACTGGTTTCGGGTTGGCGTTGGGGTCATCTTCCTCAAATTGTAGTTTTCTCTCGAAATCAGCTCCGTCGAACCGCATATCTGGTCCGATCGATTTGAGAACAACGCCAAACCGTAGCCCTTGCACTGGCGTGACATATTGAAAACCGAAGTCCAGCGCAAAACCGTTTGCACTGGTATTCTCCACATTTTCGCTAACATAGTTGAATGTGGATCCGAAATAAACTCGGTCGGTCATCTGACGGGAATAGGTCAGACCCAATACCCAGAAGTTCGGATCGATCATCACGCCAGTTCCTTCTGGTTGAGACTCGGTGGTTTCTTCCCACTCGCCGAGATCAAGCACTTTTGCGCTGATGCCGATTGTCCCTATTCCGCCGGTAGGGGCCGTGACGGCAAAATAATTAATGTTGATGTCCGCGATATATTCGCCGTACGAGAACACTGCTTCATAACCTGGCGTTGCCGAGGCACCCGCAGGGTTCCAGAATAGTGCTTCGGTCCCGGTCACATCCGCCAGGACTGCGCCGCCCAATGCGGTCGCGCGTCCGCCGACCGGTAGTCTAAGCTCTAATGCTCCGACAACGCCAATACGCTTATTTTCCGCATGCACGATGCCGATGCACAGAAAAATGATTAAAACAGATAGTAGAATACTACTCTTTCTCATCTTTAACCTCCCAAAAATATCTTAGGTTGATCGAATCTTCATCTAAATCCATTATTTTAATCCATAATAGAGATTCGTAACCGATTAATACTCGGTCATCCGCTCCTCTTCCATAAAAATAGCGACTTTTCCGTAAGTTTCACCGAAATCAGACTCCAGATGCCAGATGTAAATACCGCTGGCAATGGGGATCTCGTTGCTGTTCGTCAAGTCCCATTCATAGATGGAACTTGGATCGGACGGATCGTCGTCATTTGCCGAGGGCGGATCATCTTTATTAATTTTACGGACTAAGTCGCCGGCAAGATTAAAAATTCGAATGGTACATTTTGCAGGAAGATGCGTGAATTGCAGCTTCCGCTCGAATTGATTCGGCTCCCACGAGGATTTACAGTAATACGGGTTTGGCACGACTTTGACATCATCCAGCTGATTTTCGCTCTTGACCAATTCCGCGTCGTCCAATGTGGGCGCGACTGAGGTAAAGGTGAACTTATCAGCAGGCGTGTTGATATAGGCTGGGACGATTGTGAAGTGGTCTTCGCCAGTCCCCCCAGGCGAAAAGGAAGCTTCCCCACGCCGATTGACGGTCAGCCAATACATGACTGGCATTGCATCATCAATGAGGTTGCCTGTAAAGTCGTCATTTATCGTCTCACTGTAATCCGCATCATAGATAAAGAGCCACTCACGCGGACCGCCGCCTGCGGTATTATCAAAATGACCGTGGTCGCCAGGCCACCATTTACCATCGACCAGACCTCCGCCTGGGGCGATCAGAGCGCCGGTTTCCTCGTCGTAAGTTCTTGGCTGATTGTTCTCTAAGAATCCAACAACAAGCCGACGGGGATTGTCAGGGTCTTCGACATCCCATGCGGAAAGCGGCACGCTTTTCTCGAAATCTTGGAAGTCATAAGAGCCGCCGTTTGGCATATATTCGGCAAATTCCGGTTCTTGAGGATCCGACCCGAAATTGCGTCCATACCGGTACGCATAAGAGAGATTCTCATCATCCATGTCGAACGGAGGATTAAAGAAAACGGTATCCGATCCCACATGAGCGAGAATCAGGAGGACTTTCTTGAGGTCCGGAGCCGCGACCATTGGGTCTTCCGCGCCGCCCCAATTGAATTGGGGACTTCCCCATCCGATTGCGCCGCGAAATCCTTCCCATCCGAAGTCGGCGTTAGCCCAGGTAAACCGACGATTTCCCTGTGGAATATCCCATCCCCAGGTATTCTCATCATCGCTGGAGTACATATCCTCCTGCTTGACGCCGGGCGGGGGACCGGTTACTTTCAGCAAGAAGCCGTCTGAAAGCAATTGGGTATGCAGATCCTGCGAAGCCGCCTCAAGTTGATTCTCAAAAATCGTGGTGGCCACGCCGTCTACAGTCTTTTTTGCATCCCATACTGTGCAGGTATACGGGATGATCTCGATCACTTCTCCAGTGGAATCGTCTAAGACTTGTTCAAAGCCGCAAATTTCCGCGTCAGTGATTTCTCGAAAAGTCACCTCATAATCAGCGTCGATTATCTCGCTGGGGTCTACGATGACCGGCCGGACAATCCCGTCGCTCTTACCAGATATGTGGCTTGCGTCGATAACGTCGTCGTATACATATTCAAAATTGTCGCCCATATTTAGGGCGTTAGGAACCGCCTCGATAATCTGGGCGGAGTTCTCTAATGTCCTGATCGTCGCTTCCGGGTCTTCGTTGTAGGAATAAGCGGTCACTGCGAAAAGGTATGTGCTGCCGTTGTAGAGGTCCAGGCCTCTTTTGGCATCTTCCGTAATCATCACAGAGCGTCTAATTCCGCTGTCAGATCCGACCTGTTTCACGACGTCCACCAGGTCGCCGGCATTTGGGTCCACCTCTTTTTGTAGGATGTGCCCCACGCCGTTATCGATATCATAAACCCCGATTTTTCTCGGATTCAGATCGCCGATATAACCGAATTGGTAAATATTATAACCTTCGAATTCGAACTCGCTGTCCGAATCGACTTCGGAACGGTCATCCCAATAGAGGATGATATGCTGGTCCCCAGTCACCACACTGACTTCTGGGGGAGGTGGGGGATCAGGAATGACAAAGGCTTTGTCAAACGCTTCTTGAGCAAACTGATCGAAATATTTCATCACAGAAATGCTGCTCAAGCGATCGCCTCCCTGTCCTACGATAATCGCGGCGACAACCTCTTGCACACCCGGCTCGCCCAGATCCGGCTCGCCATCGCCATCGGTATCTTCCCAAGGATCGAGGGTGAAGGGACCGCTGGAGAGCATAAAACGGCGGTCAGCCGCGTTTGTATCTATCCAGCCTACGCCGGTGGTCGGATCGTAGTCATGATAATAATGGGTCGGCGATCCCGTATATTGATCGATCAAGTCGTCGCCGTTCGGTTCCAGCCCCTGCATATAGAAGTAGGACTCTGTCGGAGAATGGGGGTCGGTTCCATTGGTATACTTATTAAAAGAGGTCATGCCCAATATTTTCATGCCCTCAAACACGCGTCCGTCCGGCAGGGTCACCTCGGCTCCAGCGGTTGTATCTGGCACAAGGGGGCCTTGAAAAAAGTCAAAACCGACCGCGGGCGGCGCGCTACCATAGACGTTGTCGTTATTGGTCGCGTTATAGCAGTATCCAAGACTCAGGTCTGTATCGCAACCGACCAGATCGTCACCAGACCCGCCCAGATCAGGATCTGACCAGAGAGAAAAGTAGGTATCTTCTATGGTGTCGCATCCCTTGTTAATGACTTTCATTTGGAAGAAAATCACATTTCCCAGGGGATCGGCTCGGTCAAAACCGAATGTGGTGTGCTGAACCTCAATATTCATCGGCAAGGTGCCGCCAGCATCATTAATATGCTGGTCGGGAACACCATCGTGATAGACGGAAAACAGAGTCTGGTCGCCGGTAATACGCGGCAACTCGCCCTCGTCGTATCGATTGTTGTTGTTTGCATCCACATAAGGCGCGCCCTGGTCAAAAGGCCAATTGGCATAATCCGGATTGCTATTGTCGTCGCCCTTATAGATCTTGTATACATAATAGTCGGGATCGTCCGTTGCATTGTAGGGACCACCCTCACAGCTTTCGATATACCCAGGGGTGTATTCATAAGCATACTCTGCGACAGTGACACGGGTCTCTCCGTTCACAGTTCCGCCGACCCACAGGCCAGACGCGTACACTACTGTTTTGTCTGTGCCGCGAGGATACCACAACCCAGAAATATCATTGTTGGCGATCCAGCGGGAAAAAGAACCCCTGTTGGTCACCACCATCTCCAACATATTCACATCAATGCGCTTATCCGTATCGTAGCTCATTGGCGTCGCCGCGTTGTGATATTCCGCCGGCGGAGCGGCGAAAGCGGCAGAGCTTAATAATACAGCGAATAAGACTAATAAACTCATATATCTCATACAAACAAACCTCCGTAATTTACAGGTTATACTTTTCTTAAAAAGCAGTCTCTTAGAAGCCGATTTCAATGCCAAAACGAACAACACGCGGCAGATCGTAGTTACGAGGATTCCGTTCTTTCAACATATATTTCTCTTCGCCGGTCAGACCAGACGAATCGTGCGCTTCCAAATAGGTATCCTGGAATTCCACTCCCTCTGGTGAATTCAACCAAGAGGTGGATTCAGGATCGCCAGTTCCCTCGTACACGTCAACTGCATTATCCCGATCCATCAGATTTAGCACCCAAACATAGAAATTCATGTCAAATCCGCCCAACTGAAAGGTCTTGTTCGCCTTCATATCCATACGAAACACCCAGGGACCATAGCGGGAGTTGATAGCTCCGTTGGTTTCCGGCGTGACAGAGGCTTCGGTCACTTCGTTATAGGTTTTTGCCGGCGTATAAGGCGTGCCGCTGGCAAAAGAGCCGAGAAGATTCACGCCGAAGTTGTTCAGCAGGGGAATCGGGGCGTTGTTGGTATAACGATAGTCCGTGTTAAAGGTGAGCTTATGACGCTGATCATAGTCCAGCGGCGCGGAAGTCTTTGGCGAGTCCTCACCGTGCCATTGCGAATTATAACTTGACGTCGATGTGGAGCCGGTACCGGTAGCCCAGGACAGGGAGTAGCTCACATTTGTTGCCAAGTTGTTGGTGCGCATGGTGCGGAAAGAGAAGTCAAATCCTTTAATCGTTCCATAATCGCTGTTTTTGTACGGCGTGAAACTTGCCGGAAAGGAAGAGACATTTTCAATCTGCGCTAGATCGGTAACCGACTTATAATAAGAGGTTATCTCTAACACAGAACGCTCGCCCAATTGGTGACGCATGCCAAATTCATAAGCGGTGGTTTTTTCCCAATCTAAGTTCGGGTTGCCGACCGTGGTGAAATAGGGGCTGTTCCGCACGTAGTAGTCCAGATAAGTATAGCCCACATAGAGATCGACCAGACGCGGTTGTTGATAAAAGATACCATAGTTGGCGTGGAAAACTGTCCGATCAGTGACCGGAAAACCGATGCCAATACGGGGACTAAACGCTGTTTGCTCATCAGCGTCCTTCAGGTCTTTATCTTTATCCATCCGGTTGGGGTTGTTATAATCGGCATCCCCAGGTTGCGCCTCTTGATTTGGATCGCCAAGCGGATAATGTTCATCTACCAATTGCTCGGTGTTCACATCGATATAATCGTAACGTACGCCGTAGTTGACGACGATTCCCTCATATTCAAATTTATCTTGAAGATAGAAGGAAAGGGTGAGCGGTTCTTTGGGTCCATCCAGACCTGTGCCAGTATCCTCAAACGGCTCGCCTTCGTCATAGATTCCATTGTTATTCTCATCGGTGAAAGGCTCGCCATAGTTATAGTCATGGTTGCCTTCCATCGGATCGTCAGTCTCGATTAACTCGCGCTCGACCGGGTCCCAGCGATAGCCGTAAAGATCGACATCTTGCTCCGCATAACCCGGATCAGTCAAAAACGCCCAGGAACGGTTGGCGTACACAGCACTATAATAACGCAGTTTATGCTTCTGGAGATCAACGCCAAATTTGAGCTCATGGTCGGGGTGAATTTGGCTGATGACGTCAAAATCAAAACCGACATACCTGGAACTCCGTTTCAGGTATGCACCTCTGTTGACATGACCCTCGTCGCCTCCTACGACAAACTGCACCGAATCCCACCCGGCGGACTCAGAACCCCAAACGTCCTGATTCCATGCGTAACTGCCATACTCGGTCGGGGTGGGACCATCGATATCGTCCCAACTCCAGTACAGAGTTGTTGCGTCGTAATTGGGGTTTTGGACTGGACGGGCATATTCCATCATATCGTGCTTATGCACTCCGTCGCCGACGAACCGGGACGTGCCAAAATAATTTCCAGCCACGGTGAAGACTGTATTTTTGTTCATCTGATAGGTCATCTTGCCGTTCACGCCGAGATTCCGGTCTTCGTAATAATTGGCGTGTTCCGAATTAAAAAGATACCGGTGCTGATAGCGTTGATAGTCATCGGTCGATCCAATGGTGGACATATCCAGCTTGATGTTGTCGGTCAAGTCCACGTCGATTTTTGCTTGGAAAGACCAACTGTCCCGCCAGTTCCCCGGAAGCACACCGTCGCGATAGTGGGTATAATCGCTCCTGTGCGCGTCATAGGTGTTCAGCGTGCCGATATTGTAGGTAGACCCATCACTGTTTGACATTTCTACGGAATCCCTATCCGCAATCAGATCAAAATATTTGCCAGAAATGTTGGCGCGAGGGGTTCGGTTTCTCTCCCATGCCCGAGAAGCGGAAACAAAAAAGCTGACTTTGTCGTTGCCCGGAACCAGTGGTCCGCTGAAGGAAAAGTCATACATATTATAATCCTGCGGCTCGCTTCCCGCTCCGACATTATCGGTGACCGCATGCACTTTTCCGGAAAATTGGGGCTGTCCCCGCCGAGTGGTCACATTGACAGCACCGGACATGATCCGACCATATTCGGCATTGAAACCGCCGGTCATAATCACGATCTCATCCACAGCACCAGGAGCGATGGTTGCTGTGGTCCGACCGGTGATCGGGTCTTGCACAGAAAAACCATCCACAATATACGCCACTTGATTGGCGCGTCCTCCGCGGACGTTTAGTTGAGGTAGATTCGATGCGCTGGTCCCTTGACCGCCGCGACGCCTCACCATGCCGTTGCCGCTGTCCTGAAACTGAACCACGCCAGCGGAAATACCGACCACTTCCTGGATACTGCTAACAGGCATGTTCTCGATCTCCTCAGAAGAAGAGACCCGGACAGAACCGGTCTGATCGCGCTGAACAAGCGGTCTCTCAGCTCTAATGACCGTCACGTCGCCTTTCAGGACCTCCTCGCTCAACTCAAAGTCGATCGTGGTGGTTAAGTCCGCGGAAACGTGAACTTCCTCAAATCTCATTTTTTGGTAACCTATAATCGACGCGGTAAGATTATAGTCGCCAGGACGGACGTTGATAATGATATAACGACCCTCAATATCGGTTGCTGCCCCCATTGTGGTGCCTTCAATCACCACATTCACACCTGGCAAGGACTCTCCAGTTTTCTTATCCAGAATTTTTCCGGATATCTTGCCAGTCGTGGCTGAAAATGCTAGACTTGCCGCGAGAAGACCAATGATAAATATGGCCGCCACAGCATAAAATTTTCTCACCAAACTACTTTTCATAATTCCTCCATAATTACCTATTACTTGAAATTCAATCGGTAAGAGTAAAAGTGAAACAACACATTTAAAAAATACAGTTGATAAACAAAGACACCCGAAATGCGGCGGGCGGTTCCCATCCAACGAGTTTTACAACACACCTCCTCTTTAGCTTTTTCTTGAAGATTTTTAGACGATACTTAAATAGACTCCCCCATAAACGTAGAACAAACCGTGCGGATTAAGACAAATTCACTGTACGAACTGCATGAATTCTAAGAACTTGAAAAAAGTCTACAAAATGTGAAATTTTTTGTCAAGGTTTTTTTTGGATTACGGAACATTTTTATGAAACCAAATCTGTCGCTCTATTTTTGAATCATGTTTTGCATAATTGTATTCCCCGGATGATCCCACCGGAACTCGCGCAAAAATTCACGTTGTGCGAAAGCAAATCCGATTTCAATTGAGCCGAATGGAAGTGGGAATCCCGCGAGAAGAAAAAAATAGAATGACCATCGGTTTGGTCGGTTTGTTTGTCGGTTGGAAGGGAAGAGGCATAATCGAGGATAACCGCGTAGATCAAAGCGTCGGTGCCTATCAAAATCGGTCCTGTCGAGGGATCGAATCCGTATGCTGGATTCAAGGCGATTCTTTCCTTTAGTGCCAGGATTTCTGGAGAGAGAGGAAGGAGGCGGGCAGATTTCGTCAATTGATCCGATATCTCCTGTGCGCGCTGCTGATCTTCTTGATTAAGCTCGTGGATCATAGCCTCGGCCCGGATAAAATGGCGACTTCTCTGCGGATTGCGTTTCCGACGGGGACCTCGATCCAACTCTTTTGCCAGATGGTGGCAGCGCTGGGCAAACTCGTTTCGATTATGAACTTGGAACAAAATTGCCTGCTCCGCCTCTAAAAGGCAGATTGCAGGCAGAACCAGCTTAATTTTTCCAGAATTTGCCAGATCGAACAAGTAACGCGCGTCGTTTTCATCATGAATGACTTCGACAATAAAATTGGTTTCCGCGATCAATGTGATCATGTGAAATTTGGTTAGAAGTAGGGAAATGCCGCGTCTGCTCGTTCATCAAAAACAAAGATGGCGCGGCATGGTGTTTATCGTTCCGCGGATTGTATCAAATTGACCATCAGAACAAGATCGCGTATCGACAGGATGTTGTCGTCGTCAAGGTCTGCCGCGGCAAATATATCGCCGAAGACAAAAGTGTCAAATGTGAGCAATTCTTCTGCCAACCAATCGATGTCCTCGACAGTTATCAATCCATCGCCTGTGGGGTCGCCATCCCGACGGGTCACGGTAAATTGCACGACCGTCATGTCCATTGCGTCGTCCGGGTCGGTCGCGGTAAAAGTAATCGGTTCTACGCCCGTCCATTGAACCTGACGAACCCTGATCTGAATTGTCGATTGTGAGAGCGTCATGACCGTCAAATTTTGCGCTCCAGACCAACTCCAGACAACCTCGTCCACTCCATGATCGACATCAGCGACATACCCGGACAAGTCCACTGTGAGCGTATCGCCCAGATAAAAATCAAAATCCGGTATATCGGAAATCTGCGGGGGATCGTTGACCGGATTCACCGTCGCGTCCACTGAAGCCAACGCCGCGCCACCGTAAGGATCAGAGACTCGGCAGACCGCTTGAGTCGTCCCATTTTGATCAGCCGCGTGGGTCGTCAATCGATAGATCGAATCGCCGACCGACTCAATCAATAGCAGATCGTTTTCATCCCAAGCAATCGTCAGACTCTCCTCCGGATCGTCTGGGTCGTCGATGTATGGGCGCGCATCAAAATAGAAAATCGTATCTTCATCAAAATTAATCGGCGGAATTTCGCTGATCGTGGGCGGGGCGTTATTCACATTGACAATGGTTTCCGCGGGATCGCTCTCCAGCGCCCCATCGTTCACAGTCAGCTCGAACCGGAACTGACCCGGCGCGTTCGGCACTTGAAAGGTGGGGTTCATCGCGGTTGGATCATTCAGCTCGACCGGTTCTCCTTGAGTCTGTAACCACATATAAGTCAAAGGCTGCGGAGAGCCGTCCGGGTCGAAACTACCGCTGCCATCAAGCTCAACAAGTTGCCCGCGGAACGCATTGATAGAGGAATCCGTCACCGCGATCGGCGGTTGATTTGATAACACCGAGTACGTATGCGCTCTGGGATAAAAATGGCAGTACGCAGTGGTGTCCACCCCTTCGATATCCATGTCCAGATTTCTCACATAAGCAGTGGCGTAAGTCAGTCGATAATAGTTGTCGGAATTTTCTCCCATAGGCTCAAAAAGACAGCGCATCGACAACTCGTCGTCATCCTCGTTATATTGCTCGCTCGCGTTTGGAACCGTGTCGCCGTTTGGCTCGATCCGCAGCGCGATATCATCTTGTCCAAAATTACCTGCCAGAGGGACATAAACCAACCCGTATTGGACATTTGTCCCCACGTTTTTTATACCCGCCACGTACGTATAAACCTTAAAGTTCCAGGGCAAAATCGAACCACCGCTGATATCGCCGCGAACGTCAAAACGGGCGTAAAAATAATCGGCGTCATAACCGACATAGCCATTTTGGATATCCAGATCATCGATATCCGCGTCGTTTTCATCGGAGAAAATCGACGACCATTCTTGCGATTCCGGAAGCCAGCCGCTCACAGGGAACGCCTCGATTGTCTTTTGTCCCAGGCTGTCCTCCGCGCTCAGAAAGAAGGTAATTTCCGTACCCTCCGAAAATATGCCCAGCCCTCCGCTCCAATATCCAGGCTCCTGCCGCGCCAATGTGATATAAGACCAACTTTCACCACTATCTGTCGTCGCTTTCACGCTGACATGTGCCGCGTTATCCGAAGTCCGAACCTCGATCTGTTGAAAATAATCCGCAACTGGCGTTGGGGGAATGAGAATAACCTCCTCAAATGTGGGCGGCACGTTGTAGTCCCGAGCCGCGCTTTCGCCCAATATGTTCGAGAAAAAAACGCTCCAGTCCACATCCGAAAACGAGGTCTCTGGATCAGCGTATCCGACCTTGACAGTCGCTATGACGATCGTGACAAGAAACAAAATAATCACTAATTTCCGCATAAAATCTCCTTTCTTCGAAAGTATATACGTATTGATCGTTAATTAATCCATAAAAAAATATATTCGCCAATTTTGTCGATGCTCAGGGATTTTCCATGAGAGCAACATGGGCGGATAGCGACTGGGGTCCCCCGGCTTTTTCAACAAGCGCATGCCAGCTTGACTGGGGCTTTGATCCGCCTTGACATTGTTACACCGTTTGCACGCGGCAACGACATTTTCCCAGCTATCTCCCCCCCCTTTTGAGCGAGGAGTGATATGATCCAGGGTCAACTCGCCGGCGGGAGGCTTGTTCCCGCAATATTGGCAGGTAAATTTATCTCGCCGAAGAATATTGCGTCGATTAAAAGAAACTTTCAACTTCCTCCGACGGATCAATTTATATAGACGAATAATGCTTGGCGTCGGGAGATTCAACTTTTCTGAATGGATATGACTCTGGTCGCTGTCAATCACTTCAGCTTTATTCTTAAAAATCAATCGGATCGCCCGACGACCGTCGCAAATATTGAGCGGCTCATAGTTTTGATTGAGAACCAACACACTCATTTTTCGCATAATTTTCCCCGACGAATTTATGCTGACGTGCATTACGTTTATTGCTTGACGGATCCCATAAACCCGTCTTAATAAAATATATATAAAATACTTGGCGTCGCAAGGGTATATTTGATATTTTAATTTAATGACAAAGTGAACAGAATTGGCTGAATTATAGTATCCATGCGGTTTACTTTTTTTGATATGCCTCACAGAGTTCTCTAACTTCCGTAAAATAAACAACTTACCCAATCAACTCAACCAATAAAGAGAAAGGAAAGCTGAAATGATCGAATTATCTGTCATTATTCCAATCTATAACGAAGCGGAAAATTTGCCGGAGCTTTATCGCCGTTTGCGACAGACCCTTGACGCTATTTCCCGAACGTATGAACTTATTTTTGTCGATGACGGCAGTGCTGACCAGAGCGTAGAGCTGCTGACGCGCTACAGTCAAACTGACGAGCGATTGATCACGATTCGATTGGCGCGGAATTTCGGACAACATGCGGCTATTTGCGCGGGCTTTGATCGGGCAAAGGGGGAAATTCTCATCACCCTGGACGGTGATCTCCAAAATCCGCCGGAGGAGATCCCCAAGCTGATCTCGATTATTGATCAGGGATATGACGCGGCTGTGGGCTGGCGGCAGAATCGGCAGGATTCTTGGTTCCGAAAGCTCGCGTCTCTTGCGGTGAATCGAGCGTTAAACCGAATTTTAGAAACCGATTTGCATGATTACGGCTGTATGTTGCGCGCATATCGTCGCCCTGTGGTAGAAATGATGAGACAAATTCGTGATAAAAGTTTATTTATTCCTGCAACTGCCGCATGGTTGCAAGTGAAAACTAAAGAGATACCAATCAAGCATGAAGCGCGCCCAGGAGGAAAGTCAAAATATCCCTTATTGCGCCTAATTCGACTCAATTTTGATCTGTTGACTTCTGTCTCCCTCCTGCCGATTCAACTGATCGGCGGATCGGGATTGTGCCTATCTATTTTCGGCGCGATCATCGCCCTGTACGCGACTTTTCAAGGCTCGCAGAATCGCAGCGTATTATATATTTCGGCTCTGTTATGCATTCTGTTCGGCGCAGTTCTTCTCTCGCTCGGGATTCTCGGCGAATATATGGGTCGTATGTATCGCCAGGTCCGGAGCCAGCCTCTTTATCTTATAAAAGAGGTGAGAGAAATAAAAGAGGTGAGAGAAATAAAAGAGGTGAGAGAAATAAAAGAGGTGAGAGAAATAAAAGAGGTGAGAGAAATAAAAGAGGTGAGAGAAAAAAAGAAATCGGTTGATCGGAAACGGGTGGTCCTATTCGGTTATCACGATATTGGCTATGTGGCACTGCAGACGCTGCTGAATTTGGATCACATCAATGTGGTTGCGGTCGTCACGCATCCCGACGATACGCAGGAAAATATCTGGTTTCGGAGTGTGCGAGAGCGTTCTTTTCAGAACTGCATCCCTGTGTATCAACCGAATAACGTCAACGCGCCGGAGTTGGTGGTCCAAATTCAAGGCTATCATCCGGACTTGCTGATCTCGGCTCATTTTCGACAGATATTATCCAAAGAATTGCTGCAAACCGCGTCTCTCGGAGGGATCAACCTTCATGCCTCGATGCTTCCGAAATATCGCGGGCGCGCGCCGATCAATTGGGCGATTGTCAATGGAGAAAGCGAGACCGGTCTCACCATGCACATCATGGAAAGACGGGTGGACCGCGGACCCATCATTATCCAGCAACGCGTTCCGATTGGATTCAAAGACACGGCTCTGGACCTGTATAAAAAAATCTGCGAAATTATCCCCGAAATTTTGACAGAGGGGCTGTCCCGCAGATTTAATCCCGCTTTTATTCCGACCCGTCAAGATGAGTCCCGGGCGACAAAATACCCAGGTCGAATCCCTGAAGACGGCAAGATCGATTGGAATTGCCCAGCTATAGAAATTTACAACCTGATCCGAGCGGTGACGCGTCCCTATCCGGGCGCATTCTGTCAGTCAAAAGAGGGTCTCCAATTATATGTTTGGAAAGCCGATCTTACTGGAGATAAGCCCGACCTATCTCCAGGCATATCTCCAGGAAAGATCGTGAGTTGGGAGGGTAATTGTCCGATTGTGCAGACCGGAAAAGGCGGAATAATCCTGCTTGAGTACAGCCTTCCATATAATTGCGAGCAAATCCAGGACTTTTTCCTGAGTGAAAATCTGGCAAAAAAGAATCAAATTCCTAATCTGTGATAATCTGCGTAATCTGCGGACCGAGTTTGGGCGGACTAAATTTTGTCATCCCATAGAAATCACGTCTTGACAAAATAAAAAAAATCTGGCATAATCACCTCTGTTGTATTCGAGTAAGTATCAAATTTGTTGTTTTTTTTGATTGTTTTTTGCACTGGAGGAAATCATGACGCGGCATACATCGACTTGCCAAAATAGAGGGGTCGAGGAAACGGAAACAAACGAGATACGGGCGCGTTTTGCTCCCAGTCCTACTGGACATCTGCATGTGGGCGTAGCAAGAACCGCGATTCTGAACTGGTTGTTTGTCAGGCATCATAAAGGGAAATTTATCCTACGCGTGGAGGATACGGATCAAGCTCGGTCTTCCAGAGAGTCGGAAATGAAAATCATAGAAGATTTGCGCCAATTGGGGACAGACTGGGACGAGGGTCCCGATATCGGGGGACAATTTGGACCATATCGTCAAACGGAGCGGCTTGATATGTATCGAGAAGTCGCGGAGACTCTGCTCAAAAAAGGCGCGGCATATCGCTGTTTTTTGTCGCAGGAGGAGGTCGATTCTCGACGGGAACAGGCTCTTGCCTCGGGTGAGTCCACGATTCTCCGAAGCCCTTACCGAGACGCTTTGGAAGAGGTTTGGCAAGAAAAACTCGCGGCGGGAGAGGTCCCGACGATTCGCCTGAAAGTTCCTGACTATCTTGAGGAGGTTGTTTTTAACGATCTGATAAAAGGCGAAATACGCTTCAAAGCCGAGACGATCCCGGAGTTCGTCATGCTGCGCGCGAACCAAACCCCATCATATAATTTCGCTGTGTCGGTGGACGACGCTTTAATGAAGATCAGCCATGTCATTCGAGGCGACGACCATCTGACAAATACGCCAAAACAGATTCTGGTCTATCGGGCTATGGGTGTTGAATCACCGCTTTTCGCTCATATTCCTATGATCCTGGGAGCGGATCGATCCAAGCTCTCCAAGCGGCACGGATCGGTCTCTGTCGGGCAATTTATGGAGGAAGGGTATCTGCCCCAGGCTCTGGTCAATTTTCTCAGCCTGTTGAGCTGGTCGTCGGAAAGCAAGGAGGAAATCCTATCTATGGATCGCTTAATCGATGAGATCGATCTGGATCGTATTTCCTCCAGCGCGGCGATTTTTGATCGATCCAAATTGGGCTGGATGAACGGACAGTATATCCGAGGGATGGACGAGGAGGATTTTATCCGATCCGCCTTGCCTTTTCTGAAAAAAGCAGGGAGGCCCGCGGATGATTCGGAAATCACACGGAAAATCTTGCTGTCGATTCAAAGCAAAATCGAGACGCTCCAGCAGATCGATCACCATGTATCGGTCTTTTACGACGATGATACGACTCCTGACAGCGACGCGGATGCAATTGCCCAAACTGAGGAGAGCCAAAGGATTTATCGGGCTTTTGTCGAAGAAGCGGGAAAAGTCGATCTTCTTGATCTGAAAGGATTCCGGTCTGTCATGAAAAATGTTCAGAAGAAAAGCGGGGTCAAGGGCAAACATCTATGGATGCCGATACGAGTGGGATTGACCGGTAAAACGCAAGGTCCCGACCTCCCGATTATTATAGAGACATTGGGAAAAGAGCACTGTATAAAACGGGTTCGACGGTTTATACAACAAGAAATATCTTGAAATTCACGCATGAGCGGCTATCTTAAATATGTGCCATTATGTATCGTATGGACGCATTTTTTTTAATTTTTTTGGCAAATTTGCTACAGATCTCCGCGCTCTGTGGCGAACGGCCAAACCAGAACATTGCAAAGGAGGATCTATGAAAAAAATTTTATCTCTTCTCACAGCCATTTTGTTTCTAACTGTTTGGGGCGGATGTTCTTCCGTTTCGGTTCACTCCGATTACGACCCCGACGTCGATTTCTTTCTTTTTGAAGGTTACGATTGGCTTAAGCCCCCGAATAATCTGAAGGTGAACTATCGTAACAAATTGGAAAATAAGAAGATCATAAAAGCTATCGAAGGCGAGCTGAATCGGAAAGGATACCACAAAAAGACATCGAAAAAACCCGATTTCCTGATCACTTTTCATCTAAATGTGGTGAATAAAGTGGAAGTAACGGATTGGGGGTATTCGTATCGACGCGGGCGTTCCTGGGTCAAACGAATTGAGACAGAACCTTATAAAGAGAAAACGCTGGTTCTGGACATTATCGATCCGGTTAGCAAGGAACTGATCTGGCGGGGATGGGACCAAAGTAAACTCCGACCTGGAGATGCGGACCATACTGTCGCTGAGTTTGTCAGACAAATTTTGAGGGATTTTCCACCGGAAGAAAATTAGGGAATAGCCAGTTAGCCTACATTTCTTAATCTGTGATAATCTGCATAATCTGCGGATCAAGTTCCGTGATGACGGATAATTCAAGTTAGATATTATTAAGAGAATTATATATACAAGGAGAGAATCATGAGTAAAAAGCGGATCGGTCTTTTGACAGGCGGCGGGGACTGCCCAGGTTTAAACGCGGTGATCCGAGGTGTCACAAAGGCGGCGATTAATTTGCATAACATCGAAACTGTCGGCTTTTATGATGGATTTCAGGGATTGATCGAAAAACGTTACAGCATTTTGAGCCTGGAGGATGTCTCTGGAATTTTGCATCAGGGCGGCACGATTTTGGGTACGAGCAATAAAGCCAACCCTTTTTCTTACACGATCAAAGAGGGAACCAAGAATACGACAATCGACGTATCGGACGATTGTATGGAATTGTATAAAGGTCTGGGACTGGACGCTCTGGTATGCGCGGGTGGAGATGGAACCATGTCTATCGCAGGGCAGTTGGCAGAAAAAGGAGCGCGCGTCATCGGAATGCCGAAGACAATCGATAAGGATTTGATGGAGACAGACACCACTTTTGGCTTCGATTCTGCCAGATCAAGCGTCACTGACGCGATTGACCGGATCCACACTACGGCGAAGTCGCATCATCGGGTGATGCTGGTCGAGGTGATGGGAAGGAATGCAGGGTGGCTGGCGTTAGAATCCGGAGTTGCAGGCGGCGGCGATATTATTATCATTCCAGAAATTCCAAGTGGTTAAAAAAATTGTGGCTGATAGCCCGGAACCGATTCGTTTGGGCGGCGTCAGCCATGAGATCGCGCATCAGATTGAGGCAAGATCGGATATTGAGTGTCGGGTGGCGATTCTGGGTCATCTGCAACGGGGAGGCGCGCCAACGTCGGCTGATCGAATCCTCGGAACAGAGGTTGCCGTAAAAGCGGTGGACATGGTCGTTAATGAGAAATTTAACCACATGGTCGCTATTCAGGGAAATATGTTGGTCGAAGTTCCGATTGAAAAAGTGATGAATAAACAGAGATTGGTTCCGTGGGACTGCAGCTTGATCAAAGCTGGCTTGGCTGTCGGTATGAATTTTGGGGTGAGAGAAAAACAATTGTTGAATTGCAACGAAAAGGAGTGACTCGGTGAAAAAATTGGTGTTGTTAAGACATGGTCAAAGCACATGGAATAAGGAGAATCGATTTACCGGCTGGACCGACGTCGATCTTTCCGAAAATGGGATTGAAGAGGCCAAAAATTCCGGACATCTGCTGAAAGAAGGCGGTTATACATTTGATATCGCCTTTACCTCGGTATTAAAGCGGGCAATCCGCACGCTGTGGATCACACAGGATATCATGGACTTAATGTGGATTCCAGTCTATCGTCATTGGCGGCTAAATGAGCGTCACTACGGCGCGTTGCAGGGATTAAACAAAGCCGAGATCGCGGCAAAACATGGCGAGGATCAGGTTCTAATCTGGCGTCGAAGCTATGATATTCAGCCCCCGTCGTTAGAAAAAGAGGATTCTCGCTATCCAGGGCATGACCCCCGTTATCAAAATTTGACGGAAAATGAACTGCCTCTGGCAGAATGCCTGAAAGATACAGTCCATCGATTTTTGTCCTATTGGAATGAAACGATCGCGCCGACGGTCAAGTCTGAGAAAAAAGTGATTATCGTTGCGCACGGCAATTCGCTGCGGGCTTTGGTGAAGTATCTGGATAATATACCAGATGACGAGATCGTCCGACTGAACATCCCGACCGGAATTCCGCTGGTCTATGAGCTGAACGACGACGATCTTAGTCCGATCACGCATTATTATCTCGGAGATCCGGATGAGCTAAAAAAGGCGACAGAGTCGGTAGCCAATCAAGGCAAAGCCGCGTCCGCTGCGTGATCTCAAGGATTTTTTTGAAACCCTAAGTTGAAACCCTAAGGGTCTTAAAGACCCTTAGGGTTTTAGGATTTCGGATCAAATCCTAAAAACATCAGATAATCTCTTGAAAGTCGAATTTCTAAATCGTAATACTCCATGCAAAAACGCCTATTTTATCAAAACAAATTCACATCAATTGCGGCGTATAAGCCCCGCTATATCCTCACGATTGGACTCATCTTCAGCGTCTTGATCGCGACATCCGCCTATTTTGAACTGCAGCAAAGTCGAGCCGAACTGATACAGATCCATGTCGATGAGGGAATCGCTTTGCTGGAAACTATCAGGCATTCCGCCACAACATCGCTTCTGTCCCAGGTAGAGATCGAGGACCTCATGGTTGAACGGCTATTCAACAATGCCCGAGCAGTGCGGGAAATCGAAAGATATCATCCCCTGGACATGCAATTTTTACAATCTTTTGCGGAAAAAAACCATTTATATCGAATCAATATATTTGATAATAACGGCAAAAAAATCCTATCAAGCTGTATTGATGAAAAGCATTACGAAGAAGGAAAACACCAACCAAAAGAATATTTCCAATCGATCCTGGACGGTTCGGTAGAGGAAATCGAAATTGGGCTGAAAAGCGCGCGACTTACAGAGGGAAAGCGATATGCTGTCGCGGTGAAACGGGCGAGTCGCGGCGTCATTGTCGTCAACATCGACGCGGAGGATATGCTGGCTTTTCGCAAGCGGATCGGGCTGGGCAAGCTGATCGAAAATATCACCAATCAACCCGGTCTCGAATACATTGTCCTGCAGGATGACCAGGGGATTTTAGCGGCAACCCCAGGGGTTCTGGAGATGACGTCTCTTGCCGCGGATGCTTTTCTCCAGGCGGATTCTGTACAAACCCGGACAGTGCATTACAATAATAAAGAAGTTCTTGAGGTTGTCTGCCCTTTTTGGATCAAAAATATCGATATGGGGATTCTCAGGGTTGGTCTGCACTTGGATGAACTCAGAGCCTTGGAGCGGCGCATGGTCAGACGGGCGATTGGTATCTCTTTGGTGATCGGCTTTGTCGGCTTAATTCTGGTCGGCATTGTGCTGATCAACCAAAATTACGCCCTGCTTCATCAGGAGCATGAGCGGATAAAAACCTATACAGGCAATATCCTTCACGCTATGACGGACGTCGTGATCGGAGTGGATAAGCAGACCGTGATCACTTATGTCAACACAGCGGCTTGTCAACTTCTCCGAGTGGACAGGGATCAGATCGTGGGCAAACTTTTCGTAGAGTATTTCCCAGAATCCATCTTGCAGATTTTGGAGAAAAAGCAGACCTTAGAGAATTCAGAATTATCGCTGCGTATCACACCCCTGAACCAGACGATTTTTGTCTCGATTAGCATTTCGTATGTGCATGACGATAGCGGCGAGGGAGACGACATACCTGTTGTCTTATTACGCGATCTGACCCGGCAGAAACAGCTCGAGGATCAGCTTCGACGACAAGAAAAACTCATGGCAATGGGCGAGTTGGCGTCTGGTGTGGCACATGAAATCCGCAACCCGCTTAACGCTATCAGCATGATTGTTCAGCGATTTCAAAGAGAATTCGAGCCAATAGAGGACGCGGATGAATATTTTTCACTTGCCCGAACTGTCCGCTCCGAAACCAAACGGATTAACGAAATCATCAATCAGTTCCTGAAATTCGCCAAACCCCCAAGATTAAACAAAACGCGCGTTCCGATTGATGAACTCATTACCGGCTGTCTCAATGTGATTTCCAGCCAGGCGCACGCGCAGAATGTGCGCATGACCACCCATATCAAAACAGATGTGATAGTTTATGTTGACAGGAATCAACTGCATCAGGCGTTCCTGAATGTGCTGCAAAATAGTCTGGAATCTCTTAGCGAAAACGACTCGGGCAAGATCACAGTCAGCGTCTCCCAACTGGAACGCGATGTTATTATTGAAATTGACGATACAGGATCCGGGATTTCAGAAGCCCATTTAAAGCGTATTTTTGACCTCTATTTTACCACAAAAACAACTGGCACTGGATTTGGTCTGCCCCTTGTGCATCGTATAATAACGGAACATTGCGGGCAAATTGCTGTTCAAAGCGAGACCGGAGTCGGGACTCTGTTTAGCGTCGTATTGCCTATAAAAAACTAAGAATTAGCGAGTGCTTTTATTTAGCCTGGATTATTCGTCATCACGGAAATCGATCCGCAGATTACGCAGATTATCGCAGATTAAGAATTGATAATTAAAGAATTATATCTTTTTTGCCAAATTTGGAAATATCGTTAAAAATAGACTTTAACCCATTAAATATCAAACATCTGAGATATCTGGTTCTCCGAGGCTTATGAATAATGCAGGTTAGCGCGTACTTTTATTAGGATAGAAATGAATATACTTATTATAGATGACGAAAAAGCCCAACGAAATTCGTTAGCCGGCTTTCTGAGGAAACAAAAACATGCTGTCTCCACCGCGGCGTCTGGGACAGACGGCATAGCCTACGCTGAAAAAAATCTCGTGGATATCGTGCTGACTGATTATCGAATGCCGGATATGAGCGGGATGGACGTCCTAAAAAACGTCAAAGCACTCAATCCTGATATCGACGTGGTGTTGATTACAGCTTATGGCACAATCGAGACCGCTGTGGAGGCAATGAGAGCCGGCGCTTTCGATTACCTGACAAAACCAATCGACCTGGATGAGCTGGAAATTTTGCTGGAAAAAATTCAGGAGCGTCGTTATCTTGTTTCTGAAAATAAGCGGCTGCGCGAGCAGCTTGCGGGACGTTACCGGCTGCATAATTTTATCTATCAAAGTCAGGCAATGGCACAAGTCGCAGCTCGGGCGACCAGAATTGCTTCCAGCCGAGCAACGGTTCTGATCCGTGGCGAGAGCGGGACAGGCAAGGAAATTTTGGCAAAAGCCATCCATTTTGCCAGTCCGCGCAAAGATCGACCTATGGTGGCTGTCAATTGTGCCGCCCTGTCTGACACTCTGCTTGAGAGCGAGCTTTTTGGCCATGAAAAAGGGAGTTTTACCGGCGCGGATCGTCAGCGAATCGGCAGATTTGAGCAGGCGGATCGCGGAACTCTATTCCTGGACGAAGTGGGCGATCTCCCCGCGGCAACTCAGGTCAAATTGCTGCGGGTATTGCAGGAGCGGAAAATTGAACGTGTCGGCGGAAATCGATCTATTGATGTGGATGTCCGGCTTATCTCCGCGACAAACCGACCCTTAGAGACCATGATAAAAAAAGGCACATTTCGGGAGGACCTGTTTTTCCGCATGAATGTCGTCGCCATCGATCTCCCTCCGCTTCGTGACCGGCGCGATGATATTCCTCTGTTATTGGACAGCTTTCTGACAAAATTTAGCGAGGAAAATGGGCGGGAACCCATGCAGTTTTCCAAAGAAGCGCATGATTTATTGATGAAATATGGCTATCCAGGAAATATCAGAGAGCTTGAAAATACTGTAGAGCAAGCGGTTGTGCTCGCCCGCGGCTGCATGATTTCTACAATGGACTTGCCCTCTGCATTTCGTGAACTCCCGGTTGAAAATGTGCAAACTTTCCCTATCCTCGAAGGCACATTTGCCGAAAAAACAGCGGCATTCGAGCAAGGATTGATCAGGCAGGCGTTGGAAAAAACAAACGGTGTGCAGCGTCGAGCCGCGAATTTGTTGGGTATGACCGAACGACATTTGCGTTACAAATTACAGAAATACAACATGAAATCATGATTTCACGAGGAATATTGTTAATAGAAAAGTTGTTTTTTATCGATTAACTCTATATTAAGGATTTTTATGAATTGGAGAGACGAATACAAACCCTTATTATGGCTGACCACTCTATTTCTGGTCGCGTATTTTTTGCCTATCGAATATGAGCGTTTCAATACAGCCGTGCATTCCGCTTTGATATTGACAAAGTGGTACGCCCGCGAACATGTCCTGTTGTGCCTGATTCCAGCCTTTTTCATCGCGGGCGTGATCGCTGTATTTATCAGCCAAGCCGCTGTGATCAAATACTTTGGAGCAAATGCAAAAAAGTGGCTCTCTTACGCGGTTGCCTCCATATCAGGATCGGTATTGGCAGTCTGCTCTTGCACTATTTTGCCGCTTTTTGCCGGTATTTACAAACGGGGAGCCGGCATTGGACCAGCCACAGCGTTTCTCTACTCTGGTCCAGCCATCAACGTTCTGGCGATCATCCTCACAGCCCAGATTTTAGGACCGGAATTGGGAATCGCACGAGTCGTCAGCGCGGTCTCTTTCAGCATCATTATCGGCTTGCTCATGCACGTAATTTTCCGCAAAGAGGAGCGGGAAAAAGCTGTTGCCCAGCAAAATCTGCCCGAACCGGATGAAAACCGCCCTTTGTGGCAGACTGCGTTTCATTTCTTTGTTATGATTGCGATCCTCGTCTTCGCGAATTGGGGCCGACCCGATAGTGATAGCGGCGCATGGGCTGCCATTTTTACCCACAAATGGCACCTGACCGCTTTTTTCGGAATACTATTCGCGGGATCCCTGATTTATATATTAAAGCTCAAGCCCATATTTGTTGGACTGGCGTCCCTTCCGGTTATCATCCTGGTGCTTCTGTTCCCAACCCAACCGCTGATCCCCTTCAGCACCGCGATGATAGCGTTGAGTTTACTCCTCTCTTTTTCGCCGAATCACGAGCCCCAGGAGTGGATGAGCTCAACTTGGGAGTTCGCCAAACAGATCATGCCCCTGCTGGCAATGGGCGTTCTTGCCGCGGGATTCCTGCTCGGCGAGCCGGATGGCGGGATGGGCGTCATCCCAAATTCCTGGATCGGCAATCTGGTCGGCGGAAATTCGCTGCAAGCCAACTTTTTTGCTTCGATCGTCGGGGCGTTCATGTATTTTGCCACGTTGACCGAAGTTCCGATTGTGCAGGGACTAATCCACGCAGGCATGGGAAAGGGACCAGCGCTCTCTTTATTGCTGGCGGGACCCGCGTTATCGCTGCCGAATATGCTCGTTATTCGCAGCGTGATGGGCACAAAAAAAACGATGATATTTGTCTCGCTGGTGGTCGTTATGGCGACTCTGAGCGGGGCGCTGTTTGGCGCATTATTTTAAAACACTTTCTGAGGAGAAACTACGATGGATGTAAAAGTTCTTGGC
The DNA here is from genome assembly GCA_002084765.1 of Candidatus Cloacimonetes bacterium 4572_55. Classification (GTDB taxonomy): domain Bacteria; phylum 4572-55; class 4572-55; order 4572-55; family 4572-55; genus 4572-55. Next base: position 191,527 of record NBMB01000003.1, read on the forward strand.
ACAGGCTGCCCGAAATGTCGAAAACTGGCGCAAAAAGTCATGGAGTTAGCTGAGAAAAATCACATTGCTATTGATTTAGAAAAAATAACCGATATCAACGACATCATGGAATATCACATCATGATGACGCCGGGTCTTGTGGTCAATGGCGAGGTGAAAAGCTCGGGTAAAATACCAACAGACAACCAAATTTTGACGTGGCTTAAGGGAGGCTGAATGTTCCGTTATGCCGCTTCAATTATAAGTCTGGTGCTGGCACTTGGATTGGCGTGCAGTCAGGCGGATCAATCTGTAAAAAAAGATCAAGAATCACGCGCTGAAACATCCACATTTTCGGATAGCGTTGAAAGCGCGGGACCCCCTCTGAAATCTGAGATCAAACCAAAAATTACTTTTATCGAACTCGGATCGGTCACCTGCATTCCCTGCAAGAAGATGCAGCCCGTGATGAAATCTATTGAAGGCAAATATGGGAATCAGGTCGAGGTTGTGTTTCACGACGTCTGGAAAGACCCGGAACCTGGGGACAAATATGGCGTCAAAGTGATCCCGACTCAGGTCTTTTTGGACGCTGACGGAAAAGAGCTGATGCGCCACGTAGGATTTTTTCCGGAATCGGAAATTGACGCTTTTCTACAAAAACAGGGCTTAACTCCCATAAATCCAACGACAAAGGACGCCTTGTGATCGATTGGATTTTTACCAATTTAACTCTTGCCATGAGCGGAAACTTTGGATTGGCTCTGATCGCCGCGGTAGCCTGGGGGATACTAAGCATATTGCTCAGCCCCTGCCATTTGTCCAGTATCCCCTTAGTCGTCGGATTTATCACCAGCCAGAGTCAGGGTGGCGAGATAAAAATGACAGTGCGCCGATCATTTTGGATTTCGCTGGTTTTTGGCGTCGGTATCCTCATCACCATAGCGGCTATCGGCTTGATCACTGCCGCGATGGGTCGCATGATGGGAGATGTGGGACGAGCCGGAAATTACATTGTAGCCGCGGTCTTCTTCATAGTCGGTTTATACCTGCTGGATGTGATCCCGCTGAATTGGGGCGGCCTGCCCATCTCTTCCATCCGGTTTAAAGGGCTTGCCGCCGCGTTGGGATTGGGACTGATATTCGGTATCGGTTTGGGACCCTGCACATTTGCCTATATGGCACCAGTTCTGGGCGTGGTTTACACCATGTCCGACGACCAAATAGGTCAAGCGATCTTGCTATTATTTGCTTTTGGTATAGGTCACTGTTCGGTGATCGTTTTTGCGGGAACAGTCTCCAAATGGGTGCAATCCTATTTGAATTGGAGCGAAGAATCCAAAATAATCGTGTGGATCAAACGATTTTGCGGACTATTGGTGATTTTTGGCGGGATGTACATGATTTATACTACATTTTAGCGAAGAAAAATTTATGCAAAAAATATTGCTGGTTGGGATGGGCGGGTTTTTTGGCGCCATCATGCGTTATGTGGTCAGCGATTGGATTTATCAAATATTGAGAAGACCCCGGTTTCCATATAGCACTTTGGGCGTAAATCTGATCGGTTGCCTTTTGATTGGCCTCTTGAGCGGTTTAGCGGAAGAACGTCAGATATTTAGCCCGGAAATTCGTTTGCTGGTCTTCATCGGATTTTTGGGCAGCTTCACCACATTTTCAACTTTTGGGTACGAAATTTTTAAATTTGCTCGAGACGGACAAATGCTCTCTTCACTCGCAAATTTAACATTACACATTGTTCTGGGTTTACTTGCAGTTTGGCTCGGTTTCACCGCTTCTCGTATTTTTTAGACAACCTCGCATATTGCGCCCAAATCGTCGCTCTTACCTATTTTTGACTCGAAAATTCGGATCATGTTAATTCGTTATATATCATTATGTTACGAAATATTATAAAATTCCATATTGATAATTGTGTTTTTGGCGCTACTCCTGCTATGCATAAAAGCGTGATTGTTGACAACACGTTTTTTATTATTTACTTAGCGTCTTAGTGTATGGAATCAGAAAACTGAACTTGAAGGAGTTGCAAATGTTTAAGAAAAGTATGTTAATTCTCGCGTTACTTCTCATCGTGGCGACAGGAGTGAACGCGCAGCAAGGTGACTGTGATTGGTGGGATCTGGAGGAAATCGAACTCAGCGGTACGACAATCATCGATACGGACTGTGATTATTGTGATAATCCGGTTTATTATATTGATGTAAACGGAGACGGTGTATCTGATTATCATCTGAATTTTGGACCCTATTGGTATGAGCCTGGAAACGACATCGTTCGCCCCCAAGAAGGCGATGTGATCAATGTGCTTGGCGGGCTCACAGAGTGCAATAACGGACAATGTGAGAGTTCGGTTATTGTCTGGGAGTTAAACGGCGAATTCTGGCGTGATCCTTTTGAGCCGGGCGGCGGACATCATGGCGGCGGCGGACATCACGGTCATCACGGCGATGGCGGTTATGGTGGTCATGGGCATCACGGCGGTGGACATCATGGCGGCGGCGGACATCATGGCGGTGGACATCATGGCGGCGGAGGCTGGGCGGATTTGGAAGAAATTACTGTCAGCGGCGTTGCGATTCTTGATCCTGTTTATGTGCACCATCACTATTATATTGATGTGGACGGGGACGAAGTTCCCGACTATCGTATGAATTTTGGTCCCCATTGGTATGAACCGACCAATGGCGCGACTCGCCCCCTTGATGGCGACGCAATCACGATTGTCGGGGGTCTCACCGACTGTGACCTGGACGACGGATGCCTGAATATGATCGTTGTCTGGGAGATTAACGGTCAAACCTGGATGGAACCCAATTCTTATGGGTGGGGCGGACATCATGTGCAAAATCAGGGCGGGAACGTTTACTGCCCCACAGATCCGCAGAATTCCGCGTATTTTCCGAATGGTTCCATGGGCGGCTGCGGTTGGAATCAAATGTATGTGGAGTTCCTGGAACAAGATCTTTGGGACTTGCCAGACCCGCAAACAGACATGTTTTGCGGATTCCATTTCACGATGCTTGGGGTCCAGCACAATTTGGACGGCGAAAACCTGATGGATGACGACGGCTGTATTCATTTTAGCCAATCAATTGATCTGGAATTTCATTACACGGATGAGCAATTGGCTCAATATGGTCTGAGTGATATGTCGCCCACTCGTGAAGATGACCTTGCGTTATACCGATGGGACGCGGATTTGGAAAGCTGGATCATAGTTCCAAACATCCAGATCGATACGTTCGCAAACACAGTGACAACTTCGTCTTCTACTATCTATGAAAAATACGCCCTGGAAGCGACATTCGAGATCGTAGGAAATGACGTTGAGACAACGGACTTTACCTCTTCGGCTTTGTTTCAAAATTCCCCCAATCCATTTAATCCATCGACCCAAATCAGCTATCAACTCAGCCATTCCGCGCATGTGAATCTGAGTATTTACGACATAACCGGTCGTTTGATACGGACTTTAGTGGATGGGACCAAAGGAACCGGATCTCACGTCACCCAATGGGATGGACTCACGGACTCGGGCCAATCATCTGTCAGCGGAACATATTTCTATATGCTGAACATCGATGGAAATCAGAAAATTACACGGGTTATGACCTTGTTGAAATAAAAGCGGGCTTATTCTCTTTGATAAAAAAGCTGGAGGGGTGAAAACTTCTCCGGCTTTTTTTTACTAAATTTTCTTTATTTATGATGTGTCATTCTGAAAAAGGAATTACAAATGTTTAAGAAGAATATACTAATTCTCCTATTTTTGTTTTTGATCTCGCTGGTTCCCTTTGAATTTGCCATTGCTATAGATGGCGCGCAGGTAGCGATTTACAGCGGCGAAGGCGCATGGAGCCACGGAGTTATTGCCTTTGAAAATTTTCTTGATTGGAAAGACATAACCCACGAGGCTATTGATGCAGATGATATAAATCTTCATGATTTGAGGGAGTATTACGACGCAATATATTTTCCTGGCGGATACGCTTATGATTTTAAAATATCCATAAATGGAGTTGGCAGACGCCATATCAGAGATTTGGTTAATGATGGCGGGGCGTATATTGGCATTTGCGCTGGAGCATATTACGCCTCTGATCAGGTTGACTGGGAAGGCGTTGTGTATAATTACCCGCTCAATCTTTTTCAGGGAACGGCAGTAGGCGCGATTGATTCCATAGAGCCGTGGTCTGGTTATGACATGACGACCGTTTGGATGAATCAGGATAATCCAATAAATCAATATGAGCCCCCTGTGGAAATTATGCTGTATTACGGAGGTCCTGCATTTTATCCCCATGAGGGCGTGAGTGTCGATACAGTCGCAACATGGGTCGAGTACGATAGCCACAGCGCGATCATTAATTTTACTTACGGAGAGGGCAGAGTTTTGCTCATAGGACCCCACCCGGAGATCGAGGAAGATAGCGATAGAGACGATACATCTTTTGCAGATGAACTCAATGATGGGGGTTCGGATTGGAATTTTCTCTGGCCAGCTCTTGATTGGGTGCTTGGTTGGGAAATTTCTAACCCATCGCCTATTTCAATAACGCCGGAACAGATTATAACAACATCGAAAACCTGCTCTTTGCTTCAAAATTACCCCAACCCATTCAATCCGATAACTACAATCATATTTGAGATACCAAAAACTTCCGAAGTTTATATGGAAATCTACGACGTTTCCGGAAAATTTGTAAGGAATCTCGTTGATAAACCGATGGAGATAGGCTATCATTCTGTCGTTTGGGATGGAGTTGATGAGCAAGGAAAAGATGTGAGTTCCGGAATATATTTTTATAAAATTGAAGCGGGGAAATTTGAAAATACAAAAAAAATGGTATTGTTGAGATAATTCACATTTTTGAAAAAGGAGAATATAATTTGAATAGATCAAAAGTTAAATATCTACCGTTCATAATTACCAAAATCCTTATTTTTGCTGTTTTTTCATCTCAATCCTTACAAGCAAGTTCAATTACTGATGGAATCAGCGATTTTAGAGATTTTAATGAAATATCTTTAGAAGAGTTGCTCAATATCCAAATCGTGACTGCCAATAAGAAAGAAGAGGGGATATTGGAAAGCCCGTCGGTGGTCAATGTGATCACCGCGGACGAAATTAAGCTGTTGAATTTCAAAACCTTGACGGAAGTGCTGGAATACAGCGTGGGCATTTCATCCAATCATGCTCAGGCACTGCCGATTTTCGTCACATCGACGATTCGGGGCAACACGCTGGTAAATTTTCAGACCAGCTCCCTGCTATTGTTCGACGGTATTCCGATTTATAATCCCTTTCACGGTAGCTTTGACCTGTCCTGGATTCCGCTATCGTCAATCGAACGGGTGGAGATCGTCAAGGGTGCCAATTCTGTCCTGTATGGGACCAATGCCATGAGCGCGGTCATCAATATTATCAGCAAAAAACAATCTGACGACGTCGAATTGACGGGAAAGGTCGCCATAGGTCAGAACAAGACTATTCATGGCGAATGGGCACATTTCAAATCCTTTGATCAATTTGATTCTCGATTTTTTGCGGACATTACTTCTATCGAAGGCGAGACCTTTGATTCGTTTAATCACAAGTACGAATCTGGAGAACAGGAGACCAATTTCCGCAACGGCAGCGTGGTGGCAAAAATTAACTATCAGGATGTGGAGATCCACTTCCAGCATTTTCGGCGCGAAATAAAAACGATGCTTACCAATTGGGATACCGATGACGACAAAACCGTCTTTACGCCCTGGACTTTTGACGAAAGCGGCTTTATCCTGAATGTGGATTATCGACGTCAATTTTCACCAAAAGCCATGCTTCACACGCACAGTCATCTCTTTATCTGGGAAATGGATCGTATTTATCCTTACCCAATCACACTGGTTCCGGATCGAATGCTGTATGAATCTTCGCTGTATTTCGGCGAAGTAGAATTGACCCTTTCTCCTATTGAAAAAAGCGAGAATATAATTGGGGTGAGCCTGGATATTCTTAATGGACGACGCTATAAACTGCTCGACGATGTGTATGATATTGGAGCAGATGATGAAAAAACCACGAATTTATCTGTTTATCTGAACGGAAATTACCGTCTGTCGCCCCAACTCAATTTATTTTATGGCGGACGCTATTATCGATCATCCATCAGAGGCGTGGGGCAATCAAATTTTTCCAAACGGGTCGCTCTGACCTATCAGATCTTCCCCAACTGGTATGTGAAAAGTATGTACGGCGAATCGTTCCGAGTGCCAACCTATCCGGAAAAGGAAGTCAAAATGCCTCAATTGGTCGGAAATCCGGAGCTATCCCCAGAAAAAAGCACGTCTTATGACGCGTTAATTTCAGGGTTGGTAAAAGGGGTTCAGGTCAATCTCGATATTTTTAAGTTGACCATCGAAGATCAAATTGTGCGGGGACTAACTCCTGATTCGATGAAGACTTATGAAAATAGCGGCGAACTGGAATACACGGGAGTCGAGCTGGAATTTAAGTTCCGGTTTTCAGACCGCACCTTTGGCTTTGGCGGATATTCCTACGCAGAAGGTCGCGACAAATCCGCAGTCATCAATCCCACTCTTGCCGACACCACGTCCGGCGATCTGAAATACACCTATAATAATATGGTCAATTTCGGAATTTCTCATGTTTTAACCGATCAATTTACTTTGACAGGTTCGATGAAATATTTAGATCAATGGCAAGAAGCAGATTCTTACATTGTTTTAAATTCTGGGATTACGTTTAAACCTTTACCCTCGCTCGAAATACAATTGAAGGTGGATAACGTCCTATCACAAAAAATCGAACGACCGGAGCAGATGTACCACTCCGGTTATTGGGAACCGGTCACCTGGATGGAGAAGCCAAGGGTGTTCATGAGCGTGTTTTATACATATTGACACAAAATGCAAAATATCGATTTTGCATAGCAAAAGGCTCCGCGATTATTGCGCCCAAATCGTCGCAACGCGCTCTTAATATACTTTTTTTCGAATATTATGAGTAGGCTAACTCGTTATATATAGATAAATTAGAAGATTTTATGTCAATGTTGTGTTTTTGGCATGATTCCTGCAACACATAACATCGTGTATGACCGTTGTCTGGGATATTACCCGTCAAACCTGGATGGAACCCAATTCTTATGGGTGGGCGGACATGTTCACTAATGTGCAAAATTTTTAAAGGATTGTAAAGAATTAGGAGAGGTCTTAACATGGATAATCGAAAACGAGATTCAAAAAGATTTCATGGCCGACAACTGACCAGCTTTATTATTACATGTGCTTTTCTGGTCATCGCTGTCACCGGTTTGGTTCTCTATATCGTTCCTTCAGGACGCGTGGCACGCTGGACAAACTGGATGCTGTTTGGTCTTAATAAGGATCAGTGGGGTGCTGTTCATACGATATTTGCTTTTATTTTTATCATTTCAACGGCATTCCACATTTATTTTAATTGGAAAACATTGATAGGCTACTTTAAGAAGAAAGTGCAATCTCAGTTTCGATATAAAGCCGAAATTATTGCTTCTTCACTTTTTACGATCACGTTTTTGATCATCACAATTGCCGACCTGCCGCCCAGTCGGCAGATCATGGAAATAAGCGGAAGCATTAAAGATAGTTGGGATGTGGGCGATATTCAAGCCCCGTTTCCCCATGCAGAAGAATTTTCTGTCAAAAGCCTGGCGATAGAGATTCGAATGGAACCGGAAATTGTGATCAACAGGTTGCAAGATAATGGATTGCGTGGCGTCACCCCGGATATTACAATTATCGATTTGGCAGCACTTAACGGAACGTCGCCGGAGAAAATATTCGGTATTCTGCGAAAAACAGCCCCGGGGTCCAAATCGACAGGAGGCGATGGCGTGGAATCGGTCGCTGAAATCCACAAAACTATCGATAATCGCCTGCCTACAACGGGTTTAGGTCGGCTGACTTTGCAAGATACATCTGAAAAGTTAGGAATTCCGCTGGAACGCGCTATTGAATTGTTGCAGAAGCGACAGATAAAAGCCGCAGGCGATGATAAATTAAAAGACCTTGCTGAGCAAATAAACGGCACACCGATCGATGTCGTCGATATTCTAAAAAATTAAGCGATCTATGGAAAATTTTGTCGAACTCACTGAAATTTTAATGAATATTGTATGGAGGACTCCCATGAAAACCTTGACCAGAATACTCCTTGTATTCGCCGCTGCTTTTATCATGGCGGGATCAGTCCTCGCAGACTCGACGGATGTGAAAATCGAACCTGTTCCGACCTCCTCGCAGAAAGAATTTCTTGACGAGGACGGCGACGGTCTGCCCGATGAATCCCGGCATGATAAGGAAAATGGCAAAATCGAATTGCCAGATTCGGTAAAAACGTCGGTTAAAATCTCAACAAAGGACCGTGATAGCGATAAAACAAAAAAAAGCGATCCGATCCCAGTTTCCTCAAAAAAAATGTTTATTGACGAAGATGGCGACGGTCTGCCCGACCAATCTCGGCATGGAAATGGAAAAGAAAGAGATCGATTTATCGATCGAGACGGCGACGGTATGTGCGATCATCGAGGCGTGACCGATAAGTTGCGAGGACATGGACATAACGTTCCGGGTCATCATGATGAAGGAGGCGGTCACGACGGGGGCCACGGCAACGGAGGCGGCCATCACGGGGGAGGTGGCCATTGATAGGATTCATGCGAATTTACGTTTACATGATGATTTTTATAGCACTAACGCACAGTCAGCTCTATGCTGAAATAACCGGCTCTGTCACCACAGTTGTCGGTTATTTCAGCAATGTGTTGCGGGATTCGACGAAAATTGACGACACGCAATCGCAAACATCCTTGTCTTTGATATTTGAAGGCAATCGCGGCACCATCTTTTATAACGGCTATTTAGAGGCGTATCAGACCGTGAACGAGCGGAATATCCATGTCCATCAGATCGGTTATTTATATGAGCGAGAGTTGCGGGATGACCGAGGTTTTATTGAAGCCGGCGGTTCGGTCAATTTTCAAATAGACCAACCGGAAAACGATATTTATGACTCGAATGAGATCGAATTATACGTCAGCACCAAATATTATCTTCGGGATAATTGGATGCTTCGCGGCAGTTATGCCTTTGATCGAGCGTCCTATCCGAATTTCCCCACAGCCGATTTCACTGAGAACCGATTATTTGCCCAATCAAACTATTTTTTTGCGACCCGGACAACACTGAGGCTGCAGAGTGTCATGGGTTGGAGCAATCAGGTGCTAAGTTTGATGGATTCCATAGCGACACAAGGTAGCGCGGGCGTCCGATGGCAAAACAGCGTTCGCATAGCGCAATCCATTTTTACAAAGACCGGCGTGAGTCTGGAATGGACAAATTACTATACCAAATCAACAGAGGACGTCTATGTGGGTGCTTTTCTGGATAGCCGCTATACCTACACCGGCAACCGTATAAGCCTCATGCTGACCCGTCGATTTGTCCCTAATATGACCGGACGGCTCTCTTATACGGCAAGTTGGCTGGACTATCTCAGCGACGCGCCAGATCAGTTCGACGAAAAACGCCGTGACGACATCCAAACCATATCCCTTTATTTCTCAAGGTCTTTTGATAATATTCCGCTACTTGTTTTTCTGAACCTATCGACCCGCGAGAACCAGTCAAACGACGCGCTTTTTGAGTATCGCAGCAACCTGTGCACGTTAGGAGCTAGTTGGAATTTTTAACTTGACTTTATTTTAAGTTTGCATCATTTTTAGAGCCTTGCGGACGCAATATTATAGAGCATTTCGACGACTCGGAAGGAAAATGATGTATGGGGAAAAGTAAGGTAAAGAATATCTACGCGCTGACTCCTCTCCAAGAGGGGATGCTGTTCCACTCGCTTTATGAACCCGATTCTATGGCGTATTTTGAGCAAAGTTATTATCATATATTGGGCGCGCTTCGTATCGATCTTTTTCAAGAAACATGGCGTCTCATAGTCTGTCGCCACGATATTTTGAGGACGGTTTTTCTTCACAAAGGGGTAGAACATCCGCTTCAGGTGGTTTTGAGAGAAAGGAAGCCAGATTTTTACTTTGAGGATCTGCGACCTCTCTCGCCGGACTCACAGTCAAAATATATACGTGATTATATGGATAGGGATCAGGCAAAGCTATTCGATTTGAGCAGAGACGCGCTGATGCGTATCGCCCTTTTTCAATTGGGAGAAAACTCTTTCGACGTGGTGTGGAGCCTCCATCATATCGTGATGGACGGGTGGAGTCTCGGCGTGATCCAGGACGAACTTTTCCAAATCTATAATCAGCTTTTGGACGGGAAATCTCCAAAAATTCCTTCTCCGCCTCCATTCAGCCATTACGTGAAATGGCTCAAAAAACAGGACAAAAGCGCGGCTCGTCGGTATTGGCGCGCCTATCTGGCAGGATATGATCGCTTATCGAGTTTTCTACCTCCTTTATCCGAGGGTGAAACGGTTCCGAATTTTCAGCCTCATACAGCGCAATTTTTTTTGGATCCAGAAACAACCTCCCGACTTCGGAACACAGCGGCTGAATTGCGAGTGACCCTGAACACATTTATCCAAACAGTCTGGAGCATCCTATTGGGCAGGCGATCTGGGCTTGATGACGTGATTTTCGCCGCGACGGTTTCTGGACGGCCCCCTGAGATAGAAAAAGTGGAGCGCATGGTCGGTCTGTTCATCAATGCAGCACCCGTGCGAGCGAGACTTTCCGGCGCGCAACGGTTCGACCGATTGGCTCGGACGATTCAGCAAGATGCGGCCGCGGCTAAACCCTTTCATTATGGGTCGTTAGCCGATATCCAATCTCTCACCCGATTAAAAAATCATCTTTTTGATCATATCCTTGTGTTTGAGAATTACCCGATTGAGGATAAAATCGGCTCTGCGTCCGATCTGCCGCCGGGTCAATTTCTCATAGATCGCTTCGAGCATTTCGGTCATACCAATTACGATCTGACCGTGCAGGTTGCGCCCATCAGAGACACGCAAGGAGAGGATGCGATCCGCTTTCATATTATTTATAACAGAGCGTCGCGCTATTCCGAAAAAATGATCAACTCGATCGAACAAGATTTTCGCATTCTATTGGACGCGATTTTACAGCACCCCGATTCCAAGATCGACGATCTGCCGAAAACGGAAATGACAGAGAAGCGGTCGGATAAGAGCGCGACGCATAAAGTCGCTATTGCCGCGACCTTTACTTCCGAGCCGATAGCTCCCTATCTGGAATGGTGGACTCGCCGTTTCGGGCTGACCGTGGACGTCGGATTTGCCCCTTACAACCAGATATTTCAGCAGCTATTGGACAGCGAGAGCCTTTTCTCGATCAATACCGGTGCCAATATCCTCCTGGTCCGATTCGAGGATTGGCTACGAGATCAACCGCGGATGACTGACCGAGAAGCGATCGCTTATCTGCAGGAAAATTTTGACCGATTGACCGAGATTTTATCGGAAAAACTGCATAGCTCTCGACAAAATTCGGTTATTTTTGTTGGGATTTTCCCACCACATCCCGATCTGCCTGAACCGGTGGCGCAAGCGATCCATAAGTTGAATAGCAGACAGCAGGATTTGTTAGACAGACTGAACAATTGCTACCCAATTGACTTTTCAGACCTCGCAAACGCCTATCATATCGATCAAGTCTTTGATCCGCGTAGCGACGAGATCGGTCATCTGCCCTACACCGACAGCTATTTCGCCGCGATGGGCACCTGGGTGGCTCGGCGACTGATTGCCTGGCGCGCGCCCTCTTTTAAAGTGATCGCTCTGGACTGTGACAATACGTTATGGCAGGGCGTTTGTGGAGAAGACGGCGCGGACAGCGTCAAAATCATTGGACCCTATTTGGACTTGCAGAGATTTTTGATCCAACGTCATAAAGAGGGCTATCTCCTGGTCTTATGTAGCAAAAATAATGAACAAGACGTTTGGCAAGTATTTGAAAAACAGCCCGATATGCCGCTTAAAAGAGAGCATATTGTCGCGGCGCGCATCAATTGGCGACCCAAATCAGATAACCTCAGAGAGATCGCGGAGGAGCTGAATCTGGGACTGGACAGCTTTATTTTTATCGACGATAGTCCCATGGAATGCACGGAAATGACGACTCATGCGCCCCAAGTCCTGACTCTCAACCTGCCTGATTTTGATCAAAATAACAAAAATAACAAAAGTAACCAAAAAATATTCGCGGACTATTTGGCGCATGTCTGGGCGTTCGATAAGCTGAAAGTGACCGAGGAAGACCGCGGTCGCACCCAAATGTATCAAGCTGAGACCAGGCGCACACAGTTTCGAAAAGACGCGGTTTCCCTTGCCGACTTCCTGAAAAGCCTTGATCTGGAATTGAATATCGCTCCGTTTCACGAGCGTCGATTGTCGAGAATTTCACAACTGACGCAACGCACAAATCAATTCAACCTGACTGTGATTCGCCGCACTGAGGAAGATATTCGAAAAATTGCGATGCACCCCCTGACGATATGCCGTGCGGTCGAGGTAAAAGATCGATTTGGAGATTACGGATTGGTGGGGTTATTGATCGCCCACATTCGAGAGCCAAATTTGGAAATCGACACGTTTCTGTTGAGCTGCCGAGTATTGGGTCGCGGCGTGGAGCGAGCGATCCTTTCTTATCTCAAAGAGCTTTGCAGAGAACGGGGATTGGAGCGGCTGATTGTGGATTTCTTTCCGACAGAGAGAAATCAACCTGCGCGGATTTTTTTGCAAGAAAAAGAGTGCTGTTGGCAAGAAATACCGGAACAAGGCGTTGATAGAAAAAAAGATACGATCCGTTTTTCGATTGCCTGGGATCGACTTCCAGATAATTACGAATTACGAATTACGAATTACGAATTACGAATTAATGACGATGTAGAAATGAGACCGGGTTTACGTCCTGTAAGTTCCGCTAAAAAATCGGATTCTGGGGAGATTCAAAAGAGGCGAGTCGGATGCAAAACGGCTTTTGTTGCACATTTTATTGCGAATGAGGAAAAGTTGACGCATCGCGCGTATTATCTCCCTCTGAAGTATCCAACTGGAGACGCTCTGCTCGCTCTTTTTGACGATCAATCTGGGACTCGGAAGATCTCGACGCGGTATGTTCCGCCGCAGGATGATTTTCAGAAAAAATTGGCGAGGATTTGGCGGCGAATTCTGGGCGTTTCGCAGATCGGCATTGACGACGATTTTCTACAGTTGGGCGGGCACAGCCTCACTGCCACCCGAGCGGTCTCAGCGATTCACAAGGAATTTCAGGCGGAAATCAGCCTCAAGAGCTTTTTCGATCATCCGACTGTCCGCGAACTGAGCTGGTTGATCCAGTCAGAAAAATTCGTAGCGTACGCCGCGATTGAGCCTTTGCCAAAAAGCCGATCTTATGATGTCTCTCCATCCCAGCGCCGCCTCTGGATACTGGATCAGATGGAGGAGAATTTCATAGCGTATAACCTTTCCGCCGCATATTTGATGGAGGGAGAGCTTGACGCGTACGCGTTGGAACAGGCTTTTCGATTTGTGATAAATCGCCACGAATCCCTGCGCGCTGGATTTTTTTCAGTCCATAGCCGTATCCAACCCGAGCCCAGGCAGCGCGTCAATGACCAAATCGATTTTCGTCTGCCGGAGATCGATTTCAGCGGAGAACCCGATCCGGATCGCGCCATTCGGGAACATGCTCAGAAAGAATCTGTCCATGTTTTTGATCTGTCTCAGCCGCCTCTTTTGCGAGTTCGGCTTTATCGGACTGAGCCTCGACGCCATGTTCTTCTGATCGTCATCCACCATATTATTTGCGACGGATGGTCCATGCGGGTCTTAGAAAATGAATTGCTAACCGCGTACAGAGCCTATCGATCCGGCGAGACTCACTCGCTTCCTCCCCTGCCGATTCAATACAAAGATTATGCGGCTTGGGCGATAAAACAGCTCAGCGAAGAGAATGAAAAATCTCAGCGGGACAAGAAATATTGGCATAAACAGCTCTCCGGGGAATTTTTTCCATCCCGAATCGACCTGCCGACGGATTACTATCTAAAAACGGGATTTTCCCGCCCATCTGCGATGCGCTATCAAGGATGCACCTCAGGTTTTCCGATCCCTACCAGCCTGATCGACCGGATCAAGCGTCTGCAGCAGAGTCTGAATATCACGCTTTTTGTTATCCTGTTAGGTGCTGTCAAAATTTTGCTCCATCGCTATACACAACAAGAGGATATCCTGATCGGTTCGCCGGTTTCCGGGCGCGTGCATCCCGATCTGGAGGATCAAATTGGGTTCTATGTCAACACGCTTGTGCTCCGAACCCGTCTCCGAGGCGAAGAGTCGGTCGAGACGGTCTTGAGCCGGATAAAAGAGACCGTGGCTCAGGCGCAAGATCATCAACTTTATCCCTTTGACCGCCTGGTTGATGAGCTGAATCTGCCAACAGAGGTCCGAAGCGATGTGAGCCGCTCGCCCCTGTTTGACGTAATGGTCGCGTTGCAAAATATCCACTTGGATCAGAATATTTCTCATAGCGAAAAATCGCCCGACCTCAAGATCAGCGACTTCCGATTTGAGACCGGCGTCAGTCAGTTTGACCTGACCTTTAACTTTTTTGAGACTCCCGAAAAAGACGCGCTTTATCTGGAGATCAATTACAATTCCGACCTCTTTTTGCCACAGAGTGTGGAGCGCATGTTCGATCAGCTCCGAGAGTTATTGCAGGCAATGACCCACGATCCCCGAACCCCCATAGGCGACCTGAATCTTGGTCAAAAAATGCTGACTGACCAGATTTCCGCGCCCATCCCTCGGGTCAGAGATCACAAAACGCTGGCGCATTTTTTTGAGACCGTAGCTTTGGAGTTCCCAAATCGATCCGCTGTGATAACCGGACAAAATCGCCTGACCTATTCTGAATTAAATGAGAGGGCGGATCGAGTCGCGTCTCTGCTACGAGAAAAATTCCGAGTAAATCTCCATCCATACGAGCCGATTGCTGTGCGTTTGGAACGGGGAGACGCGTTGATTATTGCTTTGCTGGCGATCCTGAAATCTGGCGGAACGTATCTGCCGATTGATCCGGCATATCCTTCGGAGCGGACGCGTTTTATGCTGGAGGACAGTCGCGCTCCTCTGCTGATCGAACCCGCGGCGGATCGATTTGAAAAGGGAGATTCGCTGCCAATGCCATATTACGCGGAACTCGTCATCACGGATCGGCGACAAAGAGGCGACTTGAAAAATAGCGCGCCAAAACAATTTGACGGGTTGGCTTATATCATCTATACATCCGGATCGACCGGTGTTCCAAAAGGCGTTATGGTGGAGCATCAAGGGTTTATCAACATGGTCGCCTCGCAGATCGACGGCTGGCGCGTCACGCCGGATGATCGGGTTTTGCAATTCTCGTCGCCTTCTTTCGACGCGTCTCTTTCTGAGATATTCATGGCGTTATTGAGCGGAGCCGCGCTTATTCCGGTTGACCGAGAGACAATCGAGGACCCAGACCGATTTATCCAATTTATTGAGCAGACTGGCGTGACTGTCGCGACTCTTCCGCCTGTATATCTGAACGGATTGAGACCGAGGATCAAAAGCCTCTCGGATACGTCGCGTCCCCTCTCCTCGCTGAAAACCTTGATCACAGCCGGAGAACCTGCGATCCCGGAGGATGTCGTCTATTTCTCACGAATAAAAAATCTCCGATATATCAACGCTTATGGTCCCACCGAATGCTCTGTCTGCGCGACGTATCATCCGGTCGATCCCGAGGCGTTTGATTCAGGGAGTCCAGGCGTGATTCCTATCGGCAAACCGATTCCCAACATTCGGGTCTATCTGCTGGATTCTCGGCTTCAACCGACTCCAGATGGAGCGGTCGGCGAGGTATGTCTCTGTGGGCCGGGAGTGGCTCGCGGATATCTCAATCGCCCCGAGCAAAGCACTAAAAAATTTATCGAAAATCCCTTTATCTCTAAAACTCACAAACGGTTGTATCGCACTGGCGACTTGGGTCGTCGTCTGTCGGATGGTTCTTTTATCTTTATGGGGCGCATAGACGATCAGGTCAAAATACGTGGATATCGGATCGAGCCAGAGGAAATTTGTCATCGGTTGCTCCGACATCCGTCTGTCAAAGAGGCGATTGTCACGGCTCGATCGGACGGCGAGGATATCTATCTCGCAGCTTACGTGGTTTGGAATTCGCAGCAGGATATGGAATCGGATCAACAGGTTCTTGATCTGCGCGCTTTTCTGATCCGAGGGCTTCCGGACTATATGATCCCGGCATATATTGTCCCGCTGGAAAAACTTCCGGTCACTACCAGCGGAAAAATTGATCGCAAGCAATTGCCAAACCCTCGTCTTATTGTGAAAATGGACGGGTCCAAATCAAGAGCGATCCACGAAATTCTCGGTAACAAAGCGGATGATTCGATACAAGCCGAGCGAATAATTGCCGATATCTGGCAAAAGGCTTTGGGCTTGACCGAAGTCGGCGTGACGGACAACTATTTCATGTTGGGCGGCGATTCTATCAAATCGATTCGGATTGTTTCTCTTTTACGGGACGCGGGTTTTATCGTGCAGACCAAAGACATTTTTATGTATCAGACCGTGGCGGAACTTGCCGCCGCGCTCCGATTCGAAGCGGATGATTTCCCTACGAAGTCCCGCGCGGAAAAGCCTGACCATTTGTCGCAACCTATCCAGGGCGAGATTCATACGACTCCGACTCAGCGTTGGTTTTTCAGCGATTACCCATTGGATCAAAGCAAATTTATCATTATGGAAAATATGGATTTAGGAGACAAAACTTCTCGGATCGACGCACAGGCGTTGCGACTGGCGTTAGAAGCTCTCCAAAATCATCACGACGCCCTGCGGATGCGCTATCGGTTCCCTGATAATCATTCGACTGACGACTCGCGGCGGGATGTGATTCAGGAAAATGTTGGAGCGGACTACCCTCTCGAACTTGAGATTATCGATCTCCGTGGCGAGTCCCAAGCGCGGCAATCGACAGCCGCGGCGGATCATATCCAACGATTTCAGACCGCAATCGATCTCCGAAATGGTCCCATGATGCGCGCCTCGCTCCTCCGATTCAGGGATCGAGACGTGGGCGTGTGGACAATTCATCATTTGGTTGTGGACGCTGTTTCCTGGCAAATCCTGACAAAAGACCTGCGCTCTGCATACAATCAGGCGGCGAATGGCGAGCCGATTGTCTTGCCGGAAAAAACGACCTCTTTTATGAGATACGCCGAGCTATATAGAAATTATGAAGATGTTTTGTCCGAGCGGGAATATTGGCGGCGTCAAAGGTCTTCTCAATCCATGATTCAAAAAATGCGTGACAAATTTCTTGTCGAGGATCGGGACCTTGTTCGATCAACAGATATAACAAGTGTTGAGGATCGGCTACAGACCCTGACTTTCATTGTTTCGACGCCGAATTCTTCAGAGGATCCACGCGCATTTTATCGCCAGGCGAATCAGGCGATGAATGCCCGGACCGAAGAAATTCTCCTGACAGCCCTCATGCGCGCATTGCAGGAGACCGTCGGAGTATCTGACGCGGCGATTATGCTCGAAGGGCATGGGCGGGATGCAGAAGAGGAATTAGACATCACCCGGACAGTTGGTTGGTTTACGGTTCTCTATCCGGTTCGACTGCAATTACCGGATGATCCGCGGCGGCTTATGGGTCGGCAAATTACACAAATTCAGAAGGCGTTGCAGGCTGTTCCTGGCAATGGATCGGGTTATGGGGTCTTGCGTTACATAGAACTTGACAAATCGCTCATGGAATCGGAGCTTCCCACGATCAGCTTTAATTATCTCGGAGAAATGGTCGTTAGCGACGATTCAGGGATGGCGGATCATTCGCCTATACGTTACGGCGGATTCGGAATCGAGATCAACTGCGCGTTGAGCAATGGAGAATTGCACAGTGAGATCGTTTATGACGGATCGCTTTTTCATTCTGATAAAGTCAAGCGGTTGTCTGAATCCTTTGTGGATCAATTTAAACAACTCACCCGGTCCCGATTTCGTTCTGATCTCTGATTTTGAGAAGCAGAATTCCCAGGCATAAAAACCAGATAGCGTCGATTATAAATATAAAAGGTGCCAGTCCAAAGAGATGTAGCAATCCGAAGGTAAGTCCTGCATAAACCAGGGGTTTGGGGAATTTGTCAGATTTTAGCGAGGACCAATTCACGAGCAGTAACCAGATACCTATCGCCACGATAGCCGTGAGAGCCAGACCTGTCACAACGGTTTTGATTCCGATGAAAGCGCCCCCAACTCCAGGCACGTGTATTTTATATAGCCTGGAGAGTTCCATAATGCCAAGAAAGCCAATCACTCCTACGGATAAGATCATTGGGGAAACAGCGAATCCAACTATCCGAGCGATCCGGGATCGGCGAGGCGCGTGTTGCCTGATCCTTTCGTCAACTGCGAGGACTACAAAAATGAGGCATCCCGCCAATGCAAAAGCGATAAGAATGAGCAAGGCAATCAGGGGATTTTCGCTGATAAATGGCAGCATGATCATCGGATTACTCAGCTCTTTGATGTCCGATACGCCAATGATAGAGATCGACAAAAAACGTATTGCCGGGATTATGAGAAACAATATCCCGATTAAAATCGAGGCGTAACCGCCCATTCTTGAATAATTTTGAGGAAGTTCTTTCATAGACCTAAATCCTTAATTTTTTATATCTTTAAGAAGCACTATTCCCAACCAACTGAACCAGATTGAATCCGCGAGTACCACCAAGAAAGGGATTATGATAAATATGTGCATGACCCCGACAACGAGTCCCGTATAAGCCATCCGTTTGGGGAATCCACCAAATTTCAGCGCGGTCCAATTCACAGTCAACACCCATATTCCCATCACGACCATTGCAGAGAGATCAAAGCCTGTCTCAACGATATAAATCGTGATAAACCCAGCGTCGACGCCCGGGAGTCCCTGCCGGAATAGGTCGGATATGACGAGTATGCCGATAAAACGGATTATGCCAACGATCAAAACCAATATGGGGGAGAAGATACCGAGTATTTTCGATACGCGCGCCACTCGCGGTGCTTGGATCATAAGTTTTTCGTTTACTGCAAGAACAATGAGAAGCAGTAAGCTGGCAAATGGGACGTCGATAAGACCGACAACTGAGACAATGGGCCATTCTGATATAATGGGTAGCATGACCGTCGGATTGCTCAAATCCCGGATGTCGGTCAAGCCCAGAGCCGGTAGTAATAGGAAGAATATCGCCAGAATTATGATAAACAGCACTCCTTCTAAAAGCGCGGCGTATCCACCGATTTTTTGATAACCTTTCATGTTTTTATGTCGCCTTCTCTAACCTGGATTATTCGTCATCACGGAAATCGGTCCGCAGATTACGCAGATTATCGGTCCGCAGATTACGCAGATTATCGCAGATTAAGAATTGATAATTAAAGAATTCATCTTAAAAGTTGAAGTCCAGGCTTACTGTATATTGTCTGTCGCGCATAGGCGAGCCAATCTCAACCTCTTGATTCTCATCGGTTAAATTAATAACAGAAAATGATAGAAAATAATTGGAATATATGTTTGCTCGCAATTTTGTGCCAAGCAGAAAATACCCATCCAGCTTTTTTTCATGTCGCGTATCGTTATAACGGTCGCCATCAGTGTCTTCATAATCATAATAGAGTGTTTCGCTGATAAAATGGCCATCAAGCCGCAGGGACAACTTTTCTATTGGACGGAATGTAAAGCCAAAATTGACATTGTGCTCCGGAGCATATTCTACCGCAACATCTTTAAATGAATTGTCGGCGTCTGGGTCCTCCAACCGGGTATCTTCCGTATCTCCATACACAGTCTTTTGATACGCATAATTAAGATAGAGATTCAATTTATCGCTGATTGGGCTCTGCAAATCCAGCTCGATGCCTTTTAGTACAATTTCACTAAAATTTTGTATAATAAGGTCTCCTACACCTTCACTTTCCTCTCTGCGATAGACAATTAAATCCTTTTGCAAGGTATAAAAACAAATAAAATTTGACTTTAAATATTCAAAATTATTATAACTCAGAGCAGCCTCAAAAGTCTTGATCTTTTCAGGTTTCATGTCCTGATCGCCATAAATGCTAAAGACACCGACGTCCATAAACAAATTAAGGTTGGTGAAAGAAGGAGCTCGAAAAGCTTGGGAGTAGGTCAGACGGAATGCGGCTTCCGGCAGGAAATTATAGACCGAGCTCAATCGTGGGCTGACCTCATTATCATACTTGGAGTTATGATCATAGCGTACTCCTCCGGCTAAAATCCAGGACTCAATGGGGCGAAATTGGCTTTCTAAATAGCCGGCGAAATTCGTCCTATGGTGGATTTTATTTTTATCCTCAAATGCGTCCGACCTCGCGTCGCTATATCGGTATTCCAAGCCGCCGACAGTCATCAGTCTATCGCTGAACTTATGATTCGCCTGAAATTCTCCGAGATACAGATTGGATTTGTTTTTGGTTTCTTCCTCTTTTTCCGAATAGACATATTTGGTTGGCAATCCTCGAGGCTCCATTGCATCCCGATACGGATCCCAGGTACCAGTTGAAAATTTTCTATTTTCCCTATGCTCAAACCAATGCGCTCGGACCATGATGTTGAGGTCTTCAGTCACACCATAATGAAATCTGCCATCAATAAATAGACGTTTTTTTACGGCGTGCCCATTTGCAAATGGACCCTTATAATAAACGACCGGCAATGGCGCGCCCTGATTGGGATTCACCACGACTGTATGTATTGTATCCAGAATATCAGGCGTGACTTCGGGTCGACGATACTCATTGTAATTGGCAAACAATGTAAAACTTCGATATCGTAATTCGCCTGTCATATCGAAAGCATCCGCATACATATTATCATTTGGATCGGCGGGCGTCAATCCACTTCCGGGTGCAATCTCCAAACCATATTGGGTTGTATCTACATAACTGGCACTGTTTTTATTCTTGTAACCCTGAGGACCGTCAGTATCAAACCAATTTCCACTGAATAACAGAGAGAGATCGCCTCTTTTTTCCCCGATCATGAGGCTATAATTTTTCCGATTATAGCTGCCGTATAAAATACTGCCGCTCACACCTTCAAACTCGCCAGCTTTTTTGGTGATAATATTGACAATACCGCTATAAGCATTTGCGCCATAAAGAGAAGAACCCGGTGTGCGGACGATCTCGATCCGTTCAATATTGATGAGAGAGAGACCTCGGGAGACCTCAAAAAATCCATTGTACGGACTATTGATTGGAATCCCATTGATCAAAAAAAGCACCCGAGCTGTTCTTGTCCCAGATGTCCCGCATCGAATATTTATATCATACTTATAATAACTTGTATTCTTGGTATCTACTCCCGGAATACTTTGTAATAAATCATAAACTGTCTCCGCGGCAGAGTTTTCGATATGCTCTCGGGTAATGACACTCACACTTACCGGAACTTCTATGAGTTTTTGCTCATGCTTGCTGGCGGTAATAACGATAAGATCCTCCGCATCTGCTAACAACTCATCCAATGATTTTCCCCGCGCCCAGCCCCAGGCGGGAACAAGCCATACGAAAATCAATAAAAAGCACACGCATCTTCTCATTCTAAACCATCCTTTTAAATTTTTATAAAATAATTTGTTTCCTTATCCCATAGCAAAAAATAGCAAAAAATAGCAAAAAATGGCAAAAAATGGCAAAAAATGGCAAAAAAAATCCGATCAATTTTAGTTCAATTTCTCAGCAACCTCTTCATATGCCCAACACAAGCTCAAGATATAAAAAAAAACAAATTTGTCAATAAATTTTGCAACTTTCTCCAGAGGGCTCTTTGATCCCAAATTTTAAGGAGCCTTTCCCTGTTTCAACTTCCTACAAAACTCTTTTGTTCATCTGAAACTTTTCAAATTATGAACTTAGGGCTTGACTTTTTGAGAAAAATGACAGAATATTAAGCAACTGAGCATGGAGTTCACAACTTGAAGGTTTCGGACGGGATTTTGTCTCATTTGTTTCAAAAGGAATAAAAGGTATGATCGAAAACTTGGAAATATTGAGGGGAGTCACCTGTGATTGGGTGATGGCAAAGGGACCCATGGCAGATATCGTGATCAGCAGCCGGATCCGTTTGGCGCGGAATCTTGCAGGCTATCCTTTTTTCCAGACAGCGGGGAAATCTCAGTTGCTGGATATCTGGCAGACGGTTCGGCAAAGCAGCGAAACACTTCCGCATTTTCAGAATGCGTACGAATATAAGATCGCTGATCTTTCCCACATCGAGCGGGAATTTTTATTGGAGCGCCATCTGATCAGCCGCGAGCTATTTTCTACAGCTCCAGGACGCGGGGTGCTGATCTCCCGTGATCAAAAATTCAGTATAATGATCAATGAAGAGGATCATATTCGGGTGCAAATCGTTTTATCTGGATTTCGATTGTCCTCTGCCTGGTTTGAGCTAAACCGCTTGGACGACCTGTTTTCTGAGCGAATGCCATACGCATTTGATAACAATTTGGGCTATCTGACGGCATGTCCCACCAATGTGGGCACGGGTTTGCGAGCTTCACTGTTGTTACATCTACCCGGATTGGCTCTGACCAAACAGATAAAAAAGGTGTTTAACAGTTTTAATCACCTTGGATTGACTGTCCGCGGTCTTTATGGAGAAGGTTCCGAGATGAAAGGCAATCTGTTCCAAATCTCCAACCAGGTCACTCTGGGACGCTCTGAAATTGGCTTAATAGAGGATCTGGAGAGAACTGCGCGCCATATTCTGAAAAGCGAGAGGCAGGCTCGGAGAGCACTTCTGGACAAGGCGCATAACCAGATAGAGGACAAAATTTGGCGGGCTTACGGTCTCCTGTGTCATGCCCGGATTATCAGTTCTGACGAGTTGATCAACCTCTCATCAGGTCTCCGGTTGGGCGTGACCCTGGGCATAATCCAAGACCTGAGTATCAATGAACTGAACGATCTGCTCTTGTCCACACAGCCTGCGCATCTGCAGAGCTATTTCGGAAGGAAGATCAATTCTTCGGAGCGGAACTATCTCCGCGCCGAATTTATACGCAACTGGTTTACAGAAAAACATCGCAACTAAGCGTTGTTGTTGAGTCAATACAAAGAGGCACTCAGATGTTACAAACAGATTGTCTGATCATCGGCGGGGGGTTAGCTGGCTTATCAGTCGCGTATCATTTACAGCGGGATTATCTGCTCTCGGAAAAGGAAGCCCGAGTCGGCGGACTCTGTCGCACAATACAAAAAAAGGGCTATTATTTTGATCTCACCGGTCATCTGCTTCATCTTCGGGACACTTATATAAAGGACTTCATTCAGAAGCGGATCGGAGATAGGCTCTTGCAAATCGATCGGAATTCCTGGATATTCTCTCAGGGATGCTATACGCGCTACCCATTTCAGTCAAATACGTACGGATTGCCTACAGAGACGATCAAGGCGTGTCTGACGGGCTTTGTCGAAGCCATGATCAAACAACAAAAAACTGACAAAAAGTTTTCGCTCCAAAACGCCACGTTTGAGGAGTGGATTCTGAGGACTTTCGGCTCGGGTATTGCCAAATATTTTATGATACCCTATAACACCAAGCTATGGACAGTTCACCCAAGAGAATTGGGTTGCGGCTGGATGACTCGGTTCGTTCCCCAGCCCACATTTGACGAGGTGGTTCAAGGCGCGCTGACCGATGAGCAAAGCCGGTCTGGATACAATGCCCATTTTTTATATCCCAAAGCGGGCGGTATTGAAATCCTGCCCAAAGCACTGCACAAGGCGATCTCGGAAAAGGCGTCAAATTCTCGACGAATTCTGACCGGAACTGAAGTGGTCTGGATCGATCCGAACACGCGTCAGGCAAAATTATGCAACGGAGAATCCGTAAATTATCGTTCTTTGATCTCCACCGCGCCGCTTCCAGAGCTACTCGGCATGATCTCGGAATTGCCGGATTACATTCGAGAACTCGGATCAAAGTTGCGCTGGACGTCGGTCTATAACGTGAATCTCGGTTTGATCGGCGCGCCAAAATCAGATAAACATTGGATATACATCCCGGAAGAGAAATACCGATGCTATCGGATCGGGTACATTACCAATTTTTCCAGAAAAATGGCGCGTGCCAAAAAAATGTCGCGTGAATGTTGTCAATCTGTTTATACCGAGGTCTCTTATCCCGCGCCAGAACCGATAAACAAAGAGAAAACAACAGAGCAGATTATCAAAAATTTGTTCGATATGCGCATCATAACAGACCGTTCCCATATCAATATGATTCAGATTTCCGACATTCCTTATGCGTATGTAATCTACGACAGCAATCATGGCTCGGTAGTTCCCCCTATCCACGATTACCTGAATTCACAAGGCATTTACTCTATCGGACGCTATGGGCGATGGGTCTATAACTCGATGGAAGACGCTCTGTTAGACGGTCGGGAAACTGCGTCTCGGCTCGACAAGGAATCAAATTGCCTATGACCTGCGAGCTATCGGAAAAATCAAAAAAGAAGGTCGCCCATGTGATTACTATGCTTGAACTTGGCGGCGCTCAGCAAAACACGTTATACACGGTTTCGCATCTCAACAAAGAACACTATGAGGTTTACTTAGTCGCGCATGATAAAGGATTTTTGGTCAAAGAGGCAAAAAAATTAACAGGTTTTCATACGCTATTTTTACCTGCACTGCGCCGAAAAATTCGTCCCTGGTCTGACGTGGTCGCGTTATACCAGTTGTATCGTTTCTTTCGACGGGAAAAGATCGATATTGTGCATACGCACAGTTCCAAGGCAGGTGTTTTGGGACGGGTAGCGGCTTGGCTGGCTCGCGTGCCTGTCATCATTCATACCATTCACGGCTTTGGCTTTCATGACTCCCAATCTCGGATCGTCAAAAAAATTTATGTGATTTTGGAAAGAGTTTGCGCTCGAATTTCCGATCAACTGGTCGCTGTTGCGTACGACAATATTCGGAAGGGGCTCCAGGAAGGGATCGGCAAGCGGGATTTGTACCGTGTGATTCGCAGTGGGATAGACATCAAGCGATTTTCGCGGGTCTCTGGTATGATTAATCAAGAGCTGGGTATCCCTATAAATGCGAAGTTGATCGGTCAGATCGGGAATTTTAAGCCGCAGAAGAATCCGCTTGATTTTGTCCGAGTCGCGGCTCTTGTGGCAAAACAGGTTCCGGACAGCTATTTTCTTATGGTCGGCGACGGTATTTTGCGCCCTGACATTGAGCGATTGATTCGCGAATTGGGGCTGGATGATCAGGTAAAGCTGACCGGATGGAGGCAGGACGTGGAGGTGTTGATACAGCATCTGGACGTATTGGCGTTGACTTCTCGTTGGGAGGGGTTGCCCCGAGTCTATCTCCAGGCAATGGCTGGGGGAAAACCGGTAGTCGGCACAGCAGTTGACGGGGGTCCCGAGGCGATACGACATGGCGAGAATGGCTATATGCTTCCTGTTGGCGACACCCAGGGCATGGCGGATAAAATATCCTATTTACTCACCCATGACGCAGTCCGCCGGAAAATGGGAGAAAGAGGTCGGGAGCTTGTCCGCGAGTTTGATATTGATCTGATGGTGCGCCAACAAGAGGATATGTACAAAGAGTTGTCGGAGATGACGAAAAAATGATTGAATTTATGAAGAAAAGATATTATTATTGAGAACAAAAATTTCGTGAAATTCTCTATTACGGCAATAAAGTCCTGTCTCAAATGCTGATAAAACATAGCGTTACTAAAAGACCCTTAAGATTTAAAGATGGGGTTGCCCAGAATTATTGCGTAAATAGAGAAAATTATAGTTGACAAAGAAAGACAGCTTAATTATAATAGATATGTTATCTGTTATTATCAATATAGTTCCATCGGTTTCTTAAGAAATTACTTTAAGCATTTTGGGGAATATATTTATAACTGAAATCAACTATCCACTGACGGCTATCGCCGGATCAGTCGGCTTGTGAGAAGGGTTATGTTATGACAGCGTCTTTAATTGACGGCAGAAAAATCAGTAAAAAAATCCGGGTTGGAATAAAGTCGAGAGTCTCCCGATTGCGAGAACAAAAAATTCGACCCGGTTTGGGCGTGATCCTGGTCGCGTCAGACCCGGCTTCTTGCTCTTATGTGTCGGCAAAGGAGCGCGCGTGTCGAAGATTGGGTATATTTTCCGAGACTGCGCGCCTGTCCGCCTCTGTTTCCCAGAGCGATCTCTTGAACCGAATCGACGTCTGGAATCAAAGCGATAAAATTCACGGAATCCTTATCCAGCTCCCTCTTCCCTCTCATATCAACCAGGACGCTGTGATCCAGGCGATTCTGCCCGATAAAGATGTGGACGGGTTTCATCCGATTAATGTCGGTAAAACATTGATCGGCGACGAGACCGGATTTGCGCCCTGCACGCCCTCGGGCGTCTGCGAACTGTTGATACGAGGCGGTTATGACCCGAGCGGGAAACATACGGTCATAGTCGGTCGGAGCAATATTGTGGGCAAACCTCTTGCCGCCTTGTTGATACAAAAAAAATCCGGTGCCAATGCCACTGTCACAGTGTGTCATTCCGCGACAAAAAATATGGCGTCTTACACCCGTCAGGCGGACATACTGATCGCGGCGGCGGGTCGTGCGGAGTTCATCACTGGAGATATGATCAAACCCGGAGCAGTCGTGATTGATGTCGGCACAAATCACATTGAAGATCCGTCCTGCGAAAAAGGTTATCGCTTGACAGGCGATGTACACTTTGATTCTGCGGCAAAGGTTGCGGCGGCTATCACTCCATCGCCAGGAGGGGTCGGTCCCATGACCATCACGATGCTTATGCACAACACGGTCAGATCAGCCGAAGAATTTTATCGAAAATTGTGCGCAACGTAAGATATATAAGGAGATATCATGAGACCCTTTTTCAAGAATCTGCAATTTGCGGCAACGCTGATCCTTCTTTTTGGGACGATTCAGCCCTGCTTTGCCCAGGAAAAGATCAAGCTGATTTATCAGCGAATCTGGGAATCGGAGGAAGTTTTCGAGCCGATGATTCAGGCTTATGAGCGTGAGCATCCCAATGTGGATATTGAATACCATCAGATTCCCTATCAGCAGTATAAGAATACGCTCAAGCCGGCGTTGGAAGCCGGCGTGGGACCGGATATGTTTGAGATTCACAGCTCCTGGCTGCCTCACTATATCAGCGAATTGGCTCATATCCCAGGGACTGTCTACACTATCGGCGAATATTCTAGTGATTTTCACGATCTCGTGGCTCGGAGTTTTATTTCCCGTGGAAAGATTTGGGCGATCGCACTGGACGCCAATACGCTGGCACTTTTTTATAATAAAGATATCTTTGAAGAAGCGGGGCTGAACCCGAATTATCCACCTCGTTCTTGGGATGAATTGGTCGAATATTCTGTTACGATCAAAAAGAAAACAGGGAAGTGGGGAGCCGCTATTGGGACGGCGTACAATACGCCTCAGGATCATAATATTTTGGAGATGTTCGCGGTGCAGCGAGGCGCGTATCCGGTTTCCGACAATCTGACTAAGTCGTTAGTCAATATGCAGGAATTCGTCAAAGCTATGCAATTTTATACGGATTTTGTCCTGAAGCATGGAGTTTGGTCTCCAAGCGCGCCTCCTGGCGACGCGGCGTTCGTCAATGGCGATGTCGGGATGGTGATCAATGGCAGTTGGTTGATTAACTCGGTTCTGAGTGCGAATATGAACGCCGGGACTGCAAACGTTCCTCAGTATGACCCATCGCAACCCTACACTCATGCGACATTTTGGGGTGAAGTCGTTTCTGCGGATTGTAAGCGTCCCGAGATCGCATGGGATTTTCTGAAATTCTGCGCTAATCGTAGAAATATGACCCATTTCTTTCAACAGACCAAGAGACCCCCGTCACGGCGAGACCTTCTGTCCGTCACGGCGGAAAACCCGCAAGTGCGGGTCTTGATCGCCCCTTTTATCAATCAGGCTGTCTATGCGGGTCAACAATTTAAGCCGTGGGAAGATGATTGGCGTTCCTCCCAGCTCGACGCAATTGAGGCGGTGATTCACGGCGGTAAATCTCCACAAGAAGCTCTGGATATCGCTTCGGAAAAAGAAACGGTCATGCTTTTGGACTATAAGAGTAAGTCGAAATCGGAATTTACGGTGACCAAAATCGTCGAACGAGAGAAGGTGACCGCGGGTGATAATGAGGATTTATATACCGTCATACCGGGTGATAATTTGCGCCGTATTGCCCTATTATATTATGAAGATGAGAACAAATGGCAAAAAATCTACGAACGCAACGTAGATCGGATCATTGATCCGGCTTATATCTATAATGGACAAGTTTTGATTATACCGAAAAATTGACGTCACGATCAGGCGTTTCATCTCTTGGTAACTGAGTAATTGAAATTTTTCGGTCTATTTCTAAGGTATTTGAGATGAAAATTGCTAATTATATCTGAATCTGTCTAAATTTTTTTAGTTCCAAACGTCATACTTGATAAAATAAAAAGAGGTAACTGTCATGGCAGAAATAAATAAAACGGCTCCAGTCAAGCAACGAACTATCCGCAAGAAGTTTATGGCGTTCATTTTGTTATCCGTCATCGGAATACTCTTTTTGAACGCTGTGGTAACTATTGTCATGAAGCAGCTTGAAGGTGCTGAACTGATCGATACGAAACAGACCGAGTTGGAGCGTGATCTGAGAAGTCGGTCAAAAATATTTGCCGAATTTGCTTCCGGTAATCTATTGTCTTTGTATCAGGCATATTACAATCCGCCATTGAGCGGGGCGGCTATCGATCCGAACCAGGCGTTTAAGGAGTATTTTGTTAAATCGATGAAAGAACGGCTGGCAAAAAATCAAGATATTGAGTATATTTATATCTATACTGTGTCTCCGGAAATGATTCTTGATTCGATTGAGCTGGAAAAAGGATTGCGTTACAGCGGTCAAAAGGCGCGAGTTGTGGACGACGATTCTTTGACGATTCGTATCAAATCAAATCAAATGAGTGTGAGCAAGATCAGTATTGACGACAAGCCCAAATTGGATATTGTGATGCCGATCGTAGACGAATATGGGACACATGTCTATTCATTTCAATATATAATATCGTATGATGACTTGGAACGGAGTCTGACCGTTTTGAACGATCAGATCACCAAGGCAACAAACTTGAGCGTTCTAATCATAATATTATTGATGCTATTTAGTATATTGGTTTCTTATTTTCTTGCCAGTTTTCTCGCAGAGAAGATCACGCATCCGATACAAGAGTTGGTGGAAGAGACGAGTGTCATTGCGGCAGGTAACTTTGACCACGAGGTGGACGTTGCATCAGATGATGAAGTGGGTATCTTGGCGCAGAAATTCGAGGAAATGCGTAAAGCTATCAAGCAGAACATTCGCGATATTGCGAAAAAGGCTATGGGTCTGGAGGGAAGTCTGGAGCTGTTCAGTTTTCCCGACCTGATCAATTTTATCTGTATGGGACAGATGAAAGGCTCTCTGATCATGGAAAGTCCAACCGCAAAGGGCAAGATTTACTTTGCAGGCGGAGATATTGTCCATGCGCATATCGGGAAAGCCATACAGGGCGAGGAGGCGATCTACAAATTTTTTGTATGGACAAAAGGGTCATTCGAATTCGTCAACGGCTCCTCCACAGAGCTGGTGACTGTTACGGAACATTGGCAGCATCTGTTGATGGAAGGCGCTCGTCAGACAGATGAGATGGACGTGATTCGGCATTTGATCCCAGGACCGAACTCAATCCTACAACTTTCCTCAAGACCGACAAAAGCCCAGAAAGAGATCAAACTGACAGGCGACGAGGTCGAGGCGATCCGCTTGATTCAACGAAATAAAGTTGTGTCAAAAATTGTTGAGAA
Source organism: Candidatus Cloacimonetes bacterium 4572_55 (assembly GCA_002084765.1). Lineage (GTDB taxonomy): Bacteria > 4572-55 > 4572-55 > 4572-55 > 4572-55 > 4572-55. The sequence goes on from NBMB01000003.1 coordinate 221,565, forward strand.
CAGTGCCCATGCCGAATTTGAAACTTACAAAATTTTGTATAGTCTTGTCTCGTCCGGTTTGGTCGAAGTGCTGAGCTAATCGGAAGATTTTCGGGCTGATAGGATGCGACGCAAGGAAACCCAGCGTCGCATCTTTACTTAAGGAAACAGTGAGAAGGAGACTCTTAGGTGGGCGATTTTGAGCGACGCAATTGTGAAATAGAGACAAGAGTGAGCTATATCTCTTTCTCTGAAAAGGCACGTTTTTCGACGATAAATCATGCAATTCGTGACAGTATTAACCAAAAGCACTACCATTTGATTGTGGACTGCGCGTCTATCGTTGAGCTTGATTATCCCGAATTGGGCGAGTTGATCGGTTTAAATGGGAAATTGAAAAAACTTTCCGGTAATATGATCTTATTCAACCTTGACGAAGGGGTTGATCGGCAGCTCAAAGTGGTAGGGTTGTCAAATGTGCTGACAATCGCTGTCTCCGAAAAGGAAGCACTGGAGAAATTTCAACGGCTTTTGAATCAAGAGAGCGAATCCATGTCTATACAATTTCCTAGCGTTATGGATTATGTTCCGGGTATCCGTTATTTGATCTCTCATACCGCACTGCTGCGCGGGTTTGACAAAAAGGACGCTTATCGAATCGAGACCATAGTCGATGAGCTGTGCAACAACGCCATTGAGCACGGATCAGCCGACGTAAATCAGGAAAATATAAGGGTGAAATGCGTAATCGACAGCACTAAATTGGATTTGACAATCATCGATGGGGGACATATAGACACGGCTATCGATTCGGAGAATATATTGGATAAACTGCGAGCCGCACTGATATCCACAGCCGATCCCGGAGATATGCGAGGAAGAGGTCTTCCGATCGTCTCAATGTTGGCGGATAAAGTCGACTTTTTTATCGAAGAGGGACGCGTCGCTGTTCATGTCGAGAAAAGGAAGAGCCATTAGACGGTATGAATCATGTATGGAAATCTGTTGAAATCGATCTCTGCATGCCCGAAAAAAAAGACTATCAAGAAGAAACCTTGATAACGGATCATAAAAAGATAGATTTAAAAAAAAATAAATTACGGTTCTTGTGTGATCATCGAGAAATCACTTATTGGTATAGGAGGAATTTGCTTTATGTCAACGGAGATTCTTATTGGGGAAAAAGACGCCGAAGTTCCCGAAAAAATAATTTTGACCTTTGACGGTTCTTTGGATGCGACGAATATTGAGAAGGTTTCAAATCAGGTTAGGAAGGTTTTAAATTCGGGAAATAAGCATATCATTGCCGATTTTAGTAAGCTGCGTTATTTGAACAGCACGGCATTGGGTCATATTATCAGTTTTAGCCAAATGTCGAAAAAAAAAGGCGGATCGTTTGTTCTGACACATGTTCAGGACAATGTATATGAGATTTTTGATATTGTGGGCGCAACCAGTATCTTGAAATTCTACAAAACATCGGCTGAAGCATTGGCCGCTTGAGTCTAACGGATTATTCAGTTTGGGGTGAAGCGCATTGCTTCTAAAAGTTTTATCATCATGTTGAATTGAGAGGCGGATCACATGAATCTGTTCGCCGGATTAAGCCTACGAAATAAGCTGATCATTTCCTTCCTTATAATATTGGCAATGATCACGGTTACAATTGTTATCGTGAATTTTCGCAGTGTGGAAATCGAGCGGAAAATTTTAGCGGAACGTGAAGACAACATAGCACTATTTGAGGTGGTCTTAGACTCAAAATTGGAGCATCTGAAAGGCTTTGTGAAAAATTTTGCTCTTCATCCCGAGCTGATCGAATTGGTATCGAACGCTCCTCAAGACTCTTTAGTTGAGGAGAAAATCTATCATTGGCTTCGCACGTATTTGGGCGATTCCACCATCCACTTGATTACAGTCACAAATTCTGAGGGATGGGTTATTGCCAACGCTGCGAATATCCACGGCAACAAGAAAAAAAGTCGCTCGCTTTCTCTCTTTGTGACTCAGGCGATTAAAGGCGATTTGGTCAGCGGCTTCGAGCGGATAAGCCGAAGAGATTTGCAGGATGAGGGGTTGGAATATCTGCTCTATATCAATCAGAATGAGGTCATTAATTCGGGCATCATCCTAAAAGCGACAGCCCCTATTACATATAATCGGCGTGTCATTGGTACGATCAGCGCGGGTTATGTTCTAAATAACGACACCGTTTTAGTCAAAACTTGTAGGGAAAAAATAAACAATGTATTGGAAACTGCGATCTATAACCAAAATTATAAAATTTCTTCCAGTGGAACTATTCTTCCAAACTATATATCCGAAATCGACATAGTAAACAAACATCTGGATGAGTCCTGCTTTGTGTGGGAGAACGCGGGTAGCGATTATATTCTATCCAAAAAATATATTACGGATATCAAAGGGAAGGAGATCGGCCATTTGGTTTTGGTCGAATGGGATCCGGTTTTTGACTCGTATCAGTTTCGACGCAAGTTGCTATTGGTTTTGTTTGTTATTATGGCTATCCTAATCGGTAGTTTCTCGCTATTTATTCTTGACCGTCATTTTTCCGAACCGGTTAAAGAATTTAAAAAGGCGATATCCGGAGCGGAGAGAGGTGATTTTTCGGCTCGAATTTCCTGTACAGGCGAGGACGAGCTCGGGCAGTTGGGACGTTGTTTCAACAGTATGATAAATAAGATCGAGGGAATGGTCGATCAGGAACGGAGTCGACGAGAAGACCTGAAACTGTTGAATGACTCCACAAAAATTATTAGCGTCATCGTCGATTTGGAGATGTTATGGCATCAGATATTAGAGCGCGTGATTGTCGTGCTGAAGGTCGAGGGATGTTCGTTATATATGAAAGACCCTCATACAGGTCAGCTGGAATGTAAAACAACCGGCAGTTCCGGAGCTGGAGGCATAGAGGCTAATCTGATTAAAGCGGGAGAACACCTCGCGAAGAAAGCACTAAAAAGCGGTGAATCCAAGACCGAAAGGATTGATCGTGAAAATGAAAAACAGGGCCGATTATTCGATGCTTTACTTTCAGCACCGCTGATTGCCCGCGGTGAGGCGATCGGTGCTCTGAATATTTATAACAAAGAATCCGGTCAGAATTTTTCTTCAGACGATATCAGCCTTTTGACCACTCTGGCTGGACAAGCCGCGATTTCGATCAACAACGCCACTCTGTATAAAGAGGTGGGCGAGCAGGAACGGATGAAGAAGGAACTGGAAATCGCCAGATCAATCCAAAAAGAGCTGAGACCCGCCAATTTACCAAAAATAGAAAATCTAAATTTGACAGGAACAATGAAGAATATCAAGGAGACCGGTAGTAATTTTTTAGATTTTTATCCCAACGACGACGGATCCAGAGTGGTCATTGCTATAGGTATCGTCTTTACGAAGGGGGTGGAGGCTCAGATCATAAAAATGATGTGCAAAACGGTGTTGCAATGTTTTGCGGACCAGTTCCATTCTCCGAAAAAAGTACTGACCCTCGTGAATGAAATATTAGCCGGTAACTTGGGAGAAAAAGAGTTGATGACGCTTTTTTACGGCGTATGGGTCTCGAAAAATTCACGATTTACTTATGGCAATGCCGGGCACGAATTTCCCATATTTTATCAATCGATCGAAAATAAATGCTCAGAACTTAAAGAACGGGGACGACTGATCGGTAAATCCGAAGAGGATTTTGACTTACATGTCAAAGATGTCGATCTGACGATTAATAAAGACGACAAATTGATTCTCTTCACACCCGGTCTTGTTAATGCAATGAATAGCAACGGCGTCCCTTTCGGAACGCCGAGTTTGATTGATTTGATTCATAAGAACGATCATTTGGACGCGCCGGAATTGCATAAGGCCATTTTGGATGCCATAAAAATGTATCAAAAGCAAGTCAAGCCGACGGAAGATATGACACTTCTGGTGATGCAAGGTCGTCAAAGGGTACGTTAAAAAACGGACGCCTCACGCTACCACCCACTTTCTCGTCACATCGGCGTGGCTTTCCTTGACTTTCCCCCTTTTTTATTTTTTATTAACTAAGAATCGAAGATAAGGTAAATCGAAGAGAGGTCAAGCAACATGCTATTCAAAACATTGCGATTTAGAATCTTGATTATTCTATTTTTAGTTGCTTCCCTAGCAATCATGGCGGTGACGATCAATTCTCTTTTTTCTATCGCCGATCTAATTGATGCACGATCGAAAAAAACCGAGCAAGCTGATTATCAGATCATAAGCACAATTGTGCATGATACTGTTCGGGAATTGCAATTTACGACGGAATATTTATCGACTCATCCCTTGATTGGAAAAATCCTGAGCTACAATCCTCAGGACACTTCCAGAGCTTACGATCCCGGATTTGATCTGGGAAATATCCCCTCGCTGGACAACAAGCGTCCGGAATTGAAAAATTTGGCAACCGGTCTGTCGAACTACAATATTTTGGGATTGTTCGACTCGAAAGGGAATCTGATCGATTCCAAAGGTTTGGCTGAAGGGGAATCGACCAAGCTAAATGAGTGGATAAAGAAAAATCAAACGTCATCGACCTCGTTGGACATTCTTACGTTGCCTGCCTGGGAGATATCGTCGGTCACTCGCAAACAATTATTCTCTCGGCATCACTGCATCCTGTTGATCTCTAAGAAACCGATCTACACAAGTTCCCAATCCCATTCGGATGACGAACTGATGGGATGGCTGATTGTGGGTCAGGCTTTGAACATCTCCCGGTCGGATTTCCTTGACCGCATGCAGAACGCGTTTGGTGTGACAAAAGAGCTACTCTTTTTTATGTACTCCCACCCGATTTTTTCGATTCATATCGACAACAAACAGTTTCAAAACGATTTTTATAATAAGGTCAAAACGAATCCAAAAAATGGCGTAAGTTCCTATATGGCATCGCTCTCATCGAGGTTTCGTTTTGTTGAGATTCCGTTGAATGTCGCTTCGAGCAATGGTTCTTCCGGTGGGAAAAATAAAGAGACGTCAATGCTTATCGGCATTGGTGGATATAGAATGTCATTAAGCAAAAATGAACTGAATTTGCTTCTCACATTATTCATAGTTGCATTGTTTGGCATTATTGCCACGGGCTTGACTTCTTTTTATCTGACCGAAGCCGTCTTCAAACCAATCCGAAACCTGATCGATTCTATGAATAGAGTTGAGGAGGGTGATCTCACGGTTTCCATCGACGTCCGAACAAAGGATGAATTCGGGGAATTGGCGCAGAGCTTTAATAATTTTATGGATCGACTTCACGGCATGATCCAGAATGAAACCCGTTATGTCAAGGAATTGGAAATGATCAATGAGTTTGGACGCGATATCACCGAGGACTTAAATCACGACTCGCTATTACAAAAAATTATTGAAACCACATTAAAAATGATGGCTGTTCGTCGATGTTCTCTTTGGTTGGTGTCCCAGGATGAAAAATCGATTCAGAACAGCGTTACCCGTGGGATCGCCATATTTGATAGCATAGAAAAGCCAAGCGTCCAAATGGGTCAGGGGATTGTGGGAACTGTAGCGGAGACAGGAAAGTCTATACTTATCAATGACTTGCGTGAGAGTGAAGAATTTTCGGAAACCGAGAACCCGGAATATCTCGGAGTCCGATCCATCCTCGCCGTGCCGCTGATCGCCTCCAACAAAAAGATAGGTGTATTGGTGGTGAGTAAGGAAGCCCCGAACAAATTCGACGTTGACGATAAAAATCTACTATCCACTTTGGCGGGACAAGCCGGCGTCGGTATCCACAATGCAAATCTCTATAGCAGGGTAGCCGAGACAAAGCAGATTGAGAGCGAGCTGAATATTTATCGAAAATTGCAGATGCGGCTGATTCCTAATCGCGTGCCGTTGGTGAAAGGATTGAGTATCCACGGCAGTATGATTCCAGCAAAAGAGGTTGGCGGCGATTATTATGATTTTATATTTTCCAAGGACGGCACCGAGAATGTCGGTATTGTGATCGGGGACGTCTCCGGAAAAGGTGTGTCCGCGGGATTGATTATGATGCGTACGCGTACGATCTTGCACGCGTTGGCTGCCAGCAATTTTTCACCCCAGCAATCCTTGATCAAGCTGAACGAATTTCTCGCATCCACCGTTGAAGTTGGCAAGTTTATGACCCTTCTTTATCTGTTATGGGAACCAGACAAGCGGAAGATGTCCTACGCGGCCGCGGGCCACGAGCATATTTTGATATTCAAAGCAAGCTCCGGAGAATGCCTCTGCATAAAATCGGGTGGAATTGCGGTCGGTATGGTCGATGATATCAGCGCATTGACAAAGGAGCATGAGTTAGACCTCCAGACCGGCGACGTTATCGTGTTGTATACAGACGGCGTTACAGAGGCGGAAAATTTTTCTGGTGAGCGATACGAACTGGATCGATTGATTGCATTGGTCGTTCAGCACGGCATGACTCCTGCGAAAGAGTTGCATAAAACCATAGTCGACGACATTTACGATTTTACTGGCGACGCGGAGCAATGGGATGACATCACTCTGCTGGTGATGAAGATTGGTGAAGTCAGCGACACTGGCGATGACGATGAAGGAAGTTACTTCATTGATGATGAGGTCGAATTGCAGTTTTCGTCTTTGATGTAATTTTTTGACGCGGAAAATGGATTTTCTATGTCCTCTAAAAAAATATTAATGGTTGACGACGACGCCTTTATTCGGGACTATTTAGGAGAATTTTTAAAATTCTATGGATTCGAGATTGTAAAAGCCTCTACCGGTGTAGAGGCTCTATCTATTTATCAGGCGGAAGAATTTAACCTGATCATCTCCGATATGTCTATGCCAGAGATGGACGGCATTCAACTGATCCGGGAATTGAAAACCAACTATCATTGCAAAATCCCTATTCTCTTTTTAACGGCAAACGACAAAGTGGATACCGCTGTCGAAGCAATGAGATTGGGCGCGACCGATTATATCTTCAAAGAAGAAAATATTCAGGAAACGATCCTACTCGCGGTCAACAGGGCTATACAGGAGCAGGAGATCGAATTTGAACGGAGAAGATTGGCAGAAAAAAATACTCAGCTTGTCGCAGACCTTCGTATCAAAAATTCGGAATTGGAGAACTTTAATCAGAAAAATATGGAACTGCTCGATCAGTTGCAATGCCTAAACGAAGAGTTGGAAGATCGAATCCGAAAAGCTACTTTTGATCTGAGGAGCGTCAATGAACAGCTAAACCAGCGGCTGGCGGAACTTTCCGCGCTGTATGAAGTCAGCCAGGCGGTCAGCTCAGTGATGAACCTCGGAGAGTTGCTCGATCTGGTGATGGCAAAAAGCAAAGAGGTGATGAAGGCGGAAGCCAGTTCGTTAATGCTCCTCAACCAGCAAAAATCCCATCTGATATTTTATGTGGCAAAGGGCGAAAAAAAGAATGCGTTGAAGTCGATTGACGTGCCGGTGGACGATAATAGCATATCCGGATGGGTCGCAAAAAACGCAAAACCTCTTTTGATTCCAGACGCTTATAAAGACGCCAGATTTAATCCAGAGTATGATAAAAAAACAGGTTTTCGCACCACATCCGCGCTATGTGTCCCGCTTCTTAACAAAGAAGCGGTAATCGGAATCGTGATGGTATTGAACCACATAAAAAGGCGGGCGTTTAACGAGACTGATCTCAATACCTTTACGGCATTTGCCAACCAGGCGACAATCGCCATTGAAAATGCGAGATTGTATGAGGTCCAAAAGCAGACTGCAGATGAACTGCGAGACGCGTTGGAAAGAGAACGCCGCATCACGATCGAAAAAGAAAAAATGGGTAAGTATATCCCGCAAGATCTGATTGACGATATTCAAAAAAATAGAGAAGAAAAGTTGGCGTTAGGTGGAAAGAGTGTAAGTGCGACGATCCTATTTTCCGATATTCAAGGATTTACACGCATATCAGAGGAGGTCGAGCCTCAGCGAGTCATCGATTTTTTAAATCAATATATGACCGAAATGACCGATCTGATCGAAAAATACGACGGGGTGCTGGATAAATTTATCGGCGACGGCATTATGGCTGTCTTTATTGATAGAAATTTGACCGGTACCAACCACCATGCGTTGAGAGCCGTCAAAGCCGGTATCGCCATGCAGATGTCGTGTCGTCAGATCACACGGAGCTGGGAAGAGCGAAAATTCGGTAGCCTGAATATCAGGATCGGGATCAATTCGGGCAATGTGGTATCGGGCAATATCGGATCGGAAAAACGGATGGATTATACCGTAATTGGAGATAATGTCAACCTCTCCTCTCGATTGGAAGCCGCCTGTCCAGTGGGTCAAATTCTGATTAGCGATTCGACTTATCGAATGATTCAGGGACGAGTTAAGGTCAAAAAAATCAATGTGATCACTGTCAAAAATCGAAAGCAACCGGTTCAACCCTTTGTTGTGGATCCTACAGAAAACAATGTTTTGTGTGACCCTTAATCCTGTGCCAATGGACATAAAAAAAATCCGAAAATACCCGTTGACTGATATAGAGAGAACATATATCGATCAAAAAATCGACAAAATTTCCCGTTCCGTCGCGATTTCTGTTTCTCTGACCATCACCCATATCCCTATTATTTTGATCGGATGCCTGGTATTCCTCGATCTCTCGGTCAAGTGGACAGTGATAATATTGTCCTTAACAATTCTTTCTACAGCTAAATCTACCTGGAGCACATACCAATATAAGAAAAAATTACGGAGCGACCTGACGGGAAATCAAGCGAGTCGATTTGTCGGCGTGGTAGATTATCATTTTTCGACAAAAGAGGGCGTCTATTTTGTGATTGACCGTATGAAATATTTCGTCTCAGATCAACTTCTCGGTTCCGATCCCCTGACAAATAAGCCGCAGATCGACTTGAAATTCCTGCCTGCGTCCCAAACAGTTATCTCGTTTAACGGACAGTCTGTCTGTTCCGATTCACGCGTCCAGTTTATCCTTGATCACTAAACGAGACAGCAACTGATTTGAAAATATAAATTTTATTGAAAGATGGAAAGGAGGCACTATATGTTTACTCGCAACTCACGATTGGAGAACGTAAGAAACATAATAGTAATCTGCGCAATTTACCTAATTTGCGGATATTTGATATTTGGCAGTCTGTCCTGGGCAGGCGCGCTTACTCGGATTTCCGGATCGGATCATGACCCGCAGGAACTGGTCCGAGCCTTAAAAATGGGAGAGGTTACACCCGCGAATATTCGTCTTATGTTGGAGCGAGGCGAGACGGATTTCTCGGATATTTCCCTTTTATCCCAAGCCATAGATATTTTATCAAGAGAGCCATCGGACTCGATTAGCCTGGATTTGCCCCATTTGATGGAGACGTACGGCGGCCTGGTCGCCGCCCATTCGAGGGAGATATCCAACGGAGAGTTTGATCTGAAGTTTGCTGAAACAAATGTGAACGGAGATAGTTTTTTCGGGAGTTCGGTCGCGTCAGCCGGTGACGTCAACGGGGACGGCTTCGATGATTTTATAGTCGGCGCGTCCGACTATAGCAATGCCAAAGGACGGGTTTATATTTATTATGGAGGGCTTGAACCGCATTTGAATTTAACTTACAAAGCAAATATCACGCTTAATGGGGAAAACGAGGGCGACTATTTTGGCATATCGATCGCGTCAGCCGGCGACGTCAACAACGATGGGTATGACGATGTGATTATCGGGGCGAATTGGTATAACAGCTCGACGGGTCGCGCCTATCTTTACTACGGCGGAGCGCGTATGGACAATAAGCCGGATGTGGTTTTTGACGGAGAGCGCGCAAGCTCTTTTTTCGGCGGATCGGTCTCGGCTGCCGGTGACTTCAATAACGATGGGTTTGACGATGTGATTATCGGAGCGTATATGTATAACAGCTATACGGGACGCGTCTATATCTATTACGGGGGCAGGTCCATGGACAACATTTTCGACGCCTTCTTCAAAGGGGAGGAGATGTCGAGCCGGTTTGGTTTTTCGATCTCCACTGCCGGCGACGTCAACAACGACAAATACGACGATATAGTCATCGGTGCCAGAGGGTATAATAAAACAGGACGCGTCTATATCTACTATGGCGGATCTTCCCCTGACCGCAAGCCTGACATTTTCCTTGATGTAGAAGACGAAAACACCTACTTCGGTCATTCGGTCTCCACTGCCGGCGACGTGAATAACGACGGTTTCGACGACGTCATTGTCGGCGCGTATCGATATGACGGGTACACAGGAAAATCATACATCTATCATGGTGGCAAATCCATGGACCATACGCCCGACGCGGTTTTCAAAGGAGAAGAGCAGAATAGTTGGTTCGGCTCTATCGTGTCCACTGCCGGCGATCTCAACAACGACGGTTTTGACGACGTCGTTGTTGGTGCGTATCGATATAATGACCACACAGGAAAATCATACATCTATTTCGGCTCCAAGAAGATGGACAGTACTCCAAGCATAATTCTTAAGGGTGAAGCCAAGGATAACTATTTCAGCCAATCTATCTCCGGCTCAATCGATATCAACAACGACGGTTTTGACGACGTGATTGTCGGAGCCAGAGGATATAAGAAGCATGCGGGACGCGCCTATGTTTATTATGGGGGGAAAAAAATGGATCATATATATGATATGACCTTCGACGGGGAGGGGAAAGAAAACCGATTCGCCTATTCGGTCTCCACGGCAGGGGATTTCAACAGCGACGGGTACGACGACGTCATTGTCGGCGCAGAAGGTTTTAATAATAAAACAGGTCGAGCCTATCTATATTATGGTGGCGTGTCTATGGATCATACAGCCGATCTCCTTTTGAACGGAGAGGAAAAAAATAATCGATTCGGAGCTTCGGTCTCAAACGCCGGGGACGTGAACAGAGACGGATTCGACGATGTGATTGTCGGAGCCTACGGATATAAGAACAAAACGGGACGCGCGTATATCTATTATGGCGGATCCACTCCAGATGACCAGGCGGATTTGACTCTTGACGGAGAGGAAAAAAATAACCTGTTTGGGAAATCAGTCTCCAGGGCAGGAGACGTAAACAGAGATGGTTTCGACGATGTGGTTGTCGGGGCAGAAGGGTATCGAGAAAAGACAGGGCGCGTTTATATCTACTACGGAGGTAGGTCTATACAAGATACTATAAATGTTGCTTTTTTGGGTATAGACAACGCAGTTGATATCATATTTGAAGGCGAACAAGTCGCAGATCGATTCGGAGTTTCGGTATCCACTGCCGGGGACATCAACAACGATGGTTTCGACGATGTGATTGTCGGAGCCTGCGGATATAAAAGCAAGACTGGGCGCGCGTATATCTATTACGGCGGTAGGAATATGAACGGTGCCGTTAATGCCACATTTGACGGCGAACACCCCGCGGATCGGTTCGGATTTTCGGTCTCCACTGCCGGAGATGTCAACAACGACCGGTACCACGACGTGATTGTCGGAGCCTACGGACATGAAAATAAAACGGGACGCGCGTATATCTACTACGGGGGTAGAACCATGGGCGATAGTGCTGACGTCACATTTGACGGCGAAAAAATCGAGGGTCAATTCGGCGTGTCGGCATCCACTGCAGGAGACGTCAATTATGACGGCTTCAGCGATGTGGTTATCGGAGCGGCTTACGGGAATGGAACTGAGCGCGCATATCTCTACTATGGGGGCATGGCTATGGACGACACTGTTGACGTTATTTTTGACGGTGAAGTGACAAAAAGTCATTTCGGCTGCTCGGTTTCCATAGCCGGGGATGTGAATAACGACAGTTTTGACGACCTCATTATCGGCGCGGATTCGCGCTCAACAAATGGAGCCGCGTATCTTTATTATGGATCAATCGACCGACCTTCGGAGTTCAGCAAGGACATAACTAATATCAGCGTTGACGAAGACGCGGATCATACTGCTATCGATCTTAAGGATTTTTTTAAAAATTTTGAAGGAGTGGACGACTCGTCTTGCACAGTTTGGAGAAACAGCAACCCCAACTTGTTCGCCTCCCTCGAGGTCATCAATGGGAAATTTATCATAGACTACGCTCCAAATACCAGCGGCAACGCGGTGATCGTCATCCGAGTCGTCGAGAGCGACGAAAGTCTTACGGAAAAAAGTTTTACGGTGACGGTAGCTGAAGTAAACGATATTCCCTTTGCCACAGACCTCGCAATAGATGGGGCACTGAATATTGGCTATCCTTTGACCGCAAAATATTACTATAACGACTATGAGGGAGATCCCGAGGGATTTTCTCTGTTTCAATGGTATCGAGCGGACGACGCGCAGGGCGCGGGAAGCCAACCTGTGCCCGGGGCATACGGACAAATATATAGCTTGACTGCTGAAGATGAAGGACATTATTTCAGATATGAAGTCACTCCGATCTCGCAGATCGGCGTCTTAGTCGGCGACACGGTCCAAAGCGGGTGGGTCGGTCCGATTATGTCGTCTACAGTCACAATCCGTCTGCCTGGAGGATGGAGCCAGTCCGCTTCCGACGTCAGATATTTTGATCCGGTCAGGCTCAATGTGGATCCTTTTGGAAATGTCTCCCATAACGCGGCTGGCGATTCCACTATCTCGAACCAAAATAACGCGAATAAAATGCTTCTGATCAATTTTCGGTGATAGACTTGCTGAGGAAGAGGGTTAAAGACTCTCTGAAAAATTTGTGAAATCTGTGAAATCTGCGGGTTTTTTAAGGAATAAAAATGAAAAAAGAAACAATTGATAGTCGCAAAGATAAAGTGATTGTGAGCAATCGAAAGGCGCGGCATCTCTATTTTATCAAAGAGCGATTCGAGGCGGGGATCGAGTTGCGAGGCACAGAGGTAAAATCTCTACGAGCCGGTCGAGCCAGTTTATCCGATAGTTACGCGACAGTCGATAACCGCGAGGTCTTTTTGCACAACTCGCATATCCAAGTATATGAGCAAGCGAACCGGTTCAACCATAATCCGATACGGCTGCGCAGGCTGTTGCTGCACAAATCGGAAATCAAGCGATTGTTGGGGAAAATCAAAGAAAAAGGAATGAGCCTTGTCCCACTCTCCATGTACTTTCATAAGAACAAAGTCAAGGTGGAACTGGCGTTGGTAAAAGGGAAAAAGAGTTTTGATAAACGACATGATATTGAGAGTCGGGACGCAAAACGAGATATGGAACGAACCTTAAAAGAGATGCACCGATACAAATGAAAAATCGACGTGAACTGATTGAAGCTGTTATCCACCGATTAACCGCTATCGAAAATAAAAATAAATTTGTCGACACCGCGTTGGAAAATTTGTTTGCCAATAGGTCTTTTCTCCCGCAAGAGAAAGCAATTATTACCGAATTGACCCATGGCGCGCTGCGTTGGCAGGGGAAAATCGATTGGGTTCTGTCCGTCTTTTTAAAGGAAAAGGCAGAGCGTCTCCCGCCTATTATCCGTCGAATTTTGCGGGTCGCAGTATATCAAATACTTGAAAACGACCGAACCATCGCGGCGATCGTTGTCAACGACAGCGTCTCATTGGCAAAAAAATATGGGCATTCCGGTTTAGGCAGTTTGACAAATGCCGTGCTTCGTCGCGTGGTCAATCAAGCGGACGACGAGTCGATTTTTCCCGATCTGAAGAGCGAACCCGCGCGCCATATTTCCGCGGTCTATTCGCATCCTCTTTGGTTGGTCCAGAGATGGCTGGGATTTTTTCCGGAAAACGAAGTTATCGAGATATGCCAGGCAAATAATCGTCGTCCAGAAATCTGTTTGCGAGTGAATCAGACAAAAATCGACGTGCATGGGTTGCAAAATAAATTGCGGATAGAGGGAATAGAAACTCATATAGAAACCCATATCGATAATTTTTTGCGAGTGATAGGTTCCGCGGCTTTTCAGACGCTCCCCTCTTATCGACAAGGTTGGTTTCAACCGCAGGATATATCGGCTGGGCTGGTCGTGCGGCTGGCATCTCCCCAAGCAGGGTCTCGGATATTGGATATGTGCGCCGCGCCTGGAGGAAAAACAACCTATTTCGCGGAACTGGTCCATAATCAAGCCCTCGTTGTCGCCGCAGATGTGGGTTTCTATAAACTCCGGCGGCTGAAGCAAAACGCCCAACGATTGGGATTGACCTGCATACATCCCCTTCAGGCGGATGGACGAAAATTTTGCACAAAAGGGAAATTCGATCTGGTCCTGTTGGACGCTCCCTGCAGCGGCAGCGGCACATTATCACGGCGAAGCGACGCTCGTTTGCGAAAAAAACCAGAAGATTTTGAGCAGTTGATTCACTTACAAAAAAAGCTGATTCTGTCTGCCGCAGAGCTGACCGAACCTGGCGGGGTGTTGGTCTATAGCACATGCAGTATAGACCCAGAAGAAAATGAAGCACTGATCCGATGGTTTTTGGACCAAGACTCACGCTTCGAGGTGGAAAATGCTGTGGGTTTTATCCCTGAAAAATTTGTCCATGACGGTTTTCTTCGGACTCTGCCTCATCGTCATCGAGCTGACGGAGCTTTTGCCGCTCGTCTACGGCGTCACCCCGCTGCCTGATCCAATTTTTTGATCATATCCCTTAACTCGGCGGCTTTCTCAAACGATTCTGTCGAAACCGCCTGATCCATCTGCTTTTTCAGAATATCGATCTCTCGCTGACGTCGAAGCAATTTTTCAGCTTGTGAGGAATTGAACGTGATAGGTTGTTTGCCCTCATGATGAGTGCTGTCATGAAATTCTTGAAAAATCTTCTTTAAAAAACCGCCAAATGTTTGATAACAGTCAGGGCACCCCAACCGACCTTCCTTTTGAAAATCTTGAAGTGTCATATCGCAAGTTCCACATTTAATCTTTTCTCGATTCCGTTTGAATAGGTCAGAAACCGCGACGATCAACTGCTTTTCCAATTTCCCTTTAACTTTTTCTTCCTGTTCGCCCGACCGCGCCTCTTTCTCGTCTTTTGTCTTTTTCAACGTTATGGAATCGATCACCCCGTTCTTCGTCGCGCATTCTTCACATATATGGATAACAGTTTTTTTGTCATTCACAATCTCTGTGTAGCGACGAATCGCTTTATTTTTTTTGCATATCTCACATGTCATCCAGATTCCCCCGCTCTCAATGATAAACCTTGCCGCTCTTCAGTTGGACTCTTATGTCGGACAGCTCTGCCAACTCTTCATTATGAGTGACAATAA
Source organism: Candidatus Cloacimonetes bacterium 4572_55 (assembly GCA_002084765.1). GTDB lineage: Bacteria > 4572-55 > 4572-55 > 4572-55 > 4572-55 > 4572-55. Next base: position 236,791 of record NBMB01000003.1, read on the forward strand.
TAAAACTTTTTTTCTCCTGCTCGCAAAGCCGACGCAGAAGTTGATGCAAATTTTGTGCATTTTTTTGATCGAGATTGCCAGATGGCTCATCTGCCAGAATCAATTGCGGCTCGTTCATCAGAGCTCGAGCCACCGCTATTCGCTGCTGCTCGCCTCCGGAAAGCTCGCCAGGTTTATGCGTCTGCCGATCTTCCAATCCCACCTTGTTCAACAAATCGTTTGCGCGGTTCCGTACCAATTCTGGTTTTTTTCGAGCAATCAGAGCCGGCATCATCACATTTTCAAGCGCGGTAAATTCCGGCAACAAATGATGGAACTGAAACACAAATCCGATCGTTCTGTTACGAAATCGAGCCAGCTCTTTTTGATTACGAGAAAATATGTCCTCATTGTTCAACAAAACCTGACCGGAAGTGGGACGATCCAGCGCGCCTATGATATGTAGCAGTGTGCTTTTCCCCGCGCCTGACCGACCGATAATCGTCATCATTTTCCCATCTTCGACGATCAAATCAACGCCTGTCAAAACGTCAACCTGATGAGAATCGATCCAATACGATTTTTGAATGTTAATAAGCTCTAAGAAAGCCATCTGGATTAATATCCCCAAATCATGGTATAAAAAAGTAAGCTGATTTATTTTCCAGAGTTAAATAAAACAAGTTTTTTCCACTCGATTGCCCCTGTTTTGTCGCAATATTCTTGAGAAAATTCTAAGGTAAAAAGGTTGATTACTTTTGCGTATTCTTCACAAAATCGTCGATTATGTTCTTTCGCTTGATGACCAAGAGGCTCGATAATATCGGTATAAAGACTTTCATCCCCTGAAATTATATCCCAAAATCGCTGACCGCAAAGTTTGAGATAATCACCTTTGTCCGGTCGATTGTCTTTTCCATAACAACAGCCGTTCACTGCGACCACATTAATTTTTGAGACATTCGTTCGTAGAATGCGTTTTACCTTCTTAAAATTATCCCTCATCTTCGAAATTTGTCCGCTATTTCCCCAATTCGGACCGGATTTAACCGAGACAATATAGCGAATGCCCCCTTTTTCAAATTCAAGGTCTATTCCTTCAGCAGATGATTTTTTGCCGTTATAGACATTGGCGCAAATAAAGATAGCAAGTTCCTCAAGAAACCCACCAAAAATACCCTCTTCCTGAGAGGATAAATGAGCGTCAAGAATTGACTTGATTAGCTTTTGAGCCACATTAATGTTTTTAGCCTTAAAAAGATAGGGATTTTTTCTCTTCAAAATTTTTGAAAGCTTCAGGCTGAGAAGCCCTTCAAGAATGCGCGTATGATAAAATTCGATATGCGTTTCAATAAACCCTATAATTTCCGAACGATCAATCTGTTTCATAAGCACCTTGTTTCTCTAAAAAGTACCGTTCGTAATTCTTAAGATTATCAACCGCTAACTCTGTATATTCCTTTATAATATCAATCCCAACAGAATTTCGGCGAAGTTCAAACGCTACCTCGCAGGTCGTCCCGCTCCCGACAAACGGGTCTAATACCCAATCGTTTTCATCAGTAAATAATTTAATAAACCACCCAGGAAGGACTTTTGGAAACGCTGCGCTATGGTTTCTATTTCTCGTTTCCGTCGCTAGATGGAGGACATTGGTCGGATAGGCTTTTGTTCGACCGATCCAATTAGACACATTTTTTCCGAATCCGCTACCGGCTTGGGAATTGAATCTTTTGACGTCATTTTCTCCCAGATGTTTTAAGCGAGTTTTTGCCCAATCTCCCATTGGCGTCATGACACTCTCTTGATTCATCTTAAACTTTCTCTGTTTGTTAAATTGAAGACACCGTTCCCAGGCGTCTCTAAAGCGGTTGGGCCACTTCCCTGGATGACAATTTTTTTTATGCCAGATAAATTCCTCTGTCCAAAGCCACCCCTGTTTTTTTAATTCCAAAATCAACTCGATCACATAAATGTTTCGCTCTCCTCGATCAACCCGCTCTTTTATATTGAGGATAAATGTGCCGCTTGGCTTCAGGGTTCGTAGAAATTGCTTGCTTCTCGGAAGAAACCATTCGACGTATTTATCAGGTTTAATCCCTCCATAAGTATTTTTTCGACTATCCGCGTATGGTGGAGACGTCACAATAAGATCAAAATGATTGTCGGGATATTTTTTGAGAATCTTTAGACAATCGCCATGTTTTATGATACTTTCCGATTGTTTCATTCTAACAAGCACTCGCAGTTTATCGTTTTTCGAAATACGGTTTTCTATACTACTTCCGGGCAAGAGGTCGGCGTATCAGAGAGAAACGCAATCGGTTTTTCCTCGATAAAATGATCTATTTCCAGAAAAGAAGCCGACTCTGATCTGATATATTCCGTCAGTTCTTTTTTTGCTTTTTCCGCGTCTCCCATCTCGCTATAGACAAAAATTTTCAGCAAGCACGTATAGGTGTCGCTCGGGACCTCTTCCAACGCGTGATCGATCTGCCGCAGCGCGTCGCCGTACATCCCTTTGCGCAGATAGGCATGAGCCAATGCCAAAAGAAATCGATAATCTTCTGGATTCTCCATACTCAGCTTCTCGTAAATTTGCTCGACTCGATCGTATCGCTCCAGCTTGAACAACGCAGGTTCGATCCGGTTCAATAAAAGATATGCCTTGTCGGGATGGATTGTCAGAATTTTCTCCCATATATCGACAGCTTGCTTAATCCGCTCTTCCTGATAAAGCGCGTCTCCCCAATAGAGATATGCCTCAGTGCAGGATTTGTCCATCTTGATCGCTCGTTTAAATACTTGAATCGCTTGTTTATAATCTGCATCTTTTAGATGACTCCGACCGATTCGAGTCAGATAGAGAGCCAATTTTTCTGGTTGCTTACGGTTTTCGATATGATAGACTGTTTTCAGCGTTTCAAAAGCCGGCTCCCATTCTTCCAAAATTTCATACTCTTTAAATAGCTGACGCAGAACCCGCAGATTTTTCGCGTCCCGCTCCAATGCGCGCTTCAACGCGGAGACTGCTTTTTTATGCCGACCCATACCGCGATAGTCGAGTGCTATTGTCAGATAAAGTTTCGCCCAATTCCTGACAGGCAAGTCTGTACGAGCGGTCAATTGATGATGAATCTGCAACGCTTTCTCATATTGATCCCGCTGTCGAAACAAGTCTCCGAGACGAATATACGCGTCAAAATTCTGCGGATTGGATCGCACTTCTTCTCGTAGCATCTCAAACGCGGCTTTGGGATGATTGTCTAAGATAGCGACGACGCCCCGCACATAATAGGGGGATGTCGAGACCGGCAATTCGGATGATTTCTTGGGTCGATTCAACAAATAAAAATAAACTGAAAAACCAAATCCAATAAGAATCGCAGCCAATATAATCAAATAAATATGCTGATTATAATCGGTTTCCATAGCCTACTCCTGAAAAATATCTCCGCTTTCATCCTCAATAGGAAGATTTTGAATCTGCGAGATGTTTTGGTTCAACGATTGATTCTTTTTATTTAGTCCGCGGATAATTTGCTGATAATAAAACTCTCGTATCATCAGATAAGGCATCATCAACATTGCGCCTGCGGCTGCGGACGCCAAGATAATCCAGCCGCTTTGTGTTTGATAACGCTGATAAATCAGATTGACCGACGCTTCATATTCCACGCCGAGATTCATCCCTAAGAAAAAAAGCAAAGTTAATAAGATAAGAAAAAATAAAATCGGCTTCAAAATCCCAGTTATAGCCATATTTACCTCACAAAAAAATTAAATCTGTTTACCGATTAGCGTCCAACCGCTCGCTTCCGTGACCCGAATGTGAATCAAGTCGCCCAAATTTTCATTGTTTTTTGGAAATACGACCATCTGATTCTGCCGGTTGCGTCCACGGGACTGATTTTCTCGCTTCCCTTCCCCTTGGACCAAAACTTCCACGCTTTGTCCCACCATGGATTGACTGCGCTCGTGCGTCTGACTCCGCTGCAACGCAATCAACCTGGTCAGTCTCTCTTGACTCACATCGTCAGGAACCCGATCGTCATAGAAATGTGTCGCGGCGGTTCCGTCACGAAAAGAGAACTTGAATAGATAGGATGTATGAAAATTTATATCGACCATCAGGTCATGAGTGGCTTGGAAATCCTCTTCGGTCTCGCCCGGAAATCCAACGATCACGTCGGTGGTGAGTCCGATATGGGGCATGAGTTCTCGTAACCTTTCCACTTTCCTACGATATTCATCGATTTTGTATAGGCGAACCATGCGTTTTAGGATTCGATCCGATCCGGATTGGACCGGGAAATGAAGATGTTCGCACACCTTCTCGCATTCCGCCATAGCGACCATTGCATCTTCAGTCATATCATACGGATGGGGACTAGTGAAGCGAATTCTCTCCAATCCGTGGATACGATTCAATTTTCGCAATAGATCGGCAAACCCAACCTGACCGTCATGATACGCGTTGACTGTTTGACCCAATAAGGTGATTTCCTTCACCCCGTTTTCAACCAAATTCTGAACTTCGGATTCGATTTCAATATGTGGGCGGCTCCTCTCACGACCTCGAACATGCGGAACAATGCAAAAAGTGCAGCGTTTATTACAGCCGCGCATGATCGTGACCCAGGCGTGAGGGGAATCGGATCGATCCGGCTTAATATCCTGATAATTCTCGGTTTGATCCAATTTTAACCATGCCTGATGTTGATGCGATTCCCGATTATTCGAGATCAGCGTCGGCAGATGTCGATACCCATCTGGACCCACGGTCACATCGACGTATGGTGCTTTTTTCGACAAAGAAACTCCCATACGCTGCGCCATGCATCCAACTACTCCGACGATCAAGCTCTTTTTCTTTAGCTTGAATTTGTTGATCTGGCTCACCCGACCTAACACTCGTTGCTCGGCATGCTCCCGGACCGCGCAGGTATTCATCAGGATCACATCCGCGGTTTCTATCGAATCCGTGGGCGTCATGCCGTCTTGCTTCAGCACGCTGGTGATGATCTCCGAGTCGCTGACGTTCATCTGACAGCCGTATGTCTCGAGATAAAATGTCAGATGATGATTTGACGACACAGCCATGTGGTTTTGGTTATTCATATCGTGCTCTCTCCATTAAAAAACTTCTTCTCCGACCATTCCTTCTTGTTGAAACTTGGTCAACCGCACATAAATCAATTGATTCATCCGATTCTCTGATCCAGGAAAAGAGACTCGAATGTAATTATCTGAAAGCCCTGTCAATCGCCCGGATTTATCATAGCGATTTTCGACAATGACGCTCAGCGTCCGACCGAGAAATTGCTTATAAAATTGCTCTTTTTTTTGCTTTCCCAACTCCCGCAGAATCCGACTCTGTTTCGCCTTGGTCTCCTCTGGGATCTGGTTGGGCATATCCGCGGCGGCGGTATTCGGTCTCGGGGAATAGGGAAATACATGCAAATAGACGATAGGTAGTCGCTCTATCAGTCCATAGCTTTGATCAAAATTTTTCGCGGTTTCTCCGGGGAAACCGACCATCATATCGCTGCCGATTCCGACGGAAGGGATTGCTTCTGCGACTCGACGGATTCGATCCACAACATCCTGTCGCTGATAGGGACGCCGCATTTCTCGAAGGATTTTGTCATCCCCACTTTGCAACGATAAATGAATATGGTTGCAAATTTTGGGTTGCCCTGCTATGAGATTGATCAGCTCGTCGGTTAAAGCCAGCGGGCTTACCGAACTCAGCCGAATTCGTTCCAAATCCTTAAGTTGCGACAAATTCTGCAAAACGTTGGATAGAGTATACACTTTTTTTATATCTTTGCCGTAACTTTCTATGCGGACACCCGTCAAAATAATCTCTTTATAGCCGTTTTTTGACAGCCGTTCTGCTTCCTGGATTAAGTCTGCCATGGGTCGGCTCCGGTTGGGACCCCGCGCCTGAGTGATCGCGCAAAAACTGCATGACAAGTCGCAACCGTCTTGAATCTTGAGGAACGCGCGAGTTTGACCGGAAAATCGATCCAGCCGGTAAGGTTCATAACTTTTTTGGCGATTGATATCGGAGACAGCGATGATTGGACGAGATGGACTATTCCCAGCCTGAATGGTTTCAGACCGGATATAATCCACAATTTTTGCTCGCTCCGCATTTCCGATAACGCCTCGAATGCTCGATATCTTCGCTATCTCTTCCGATCGCAGTTGGGCGTAGCAGCCAGTTAGATAGACGAGCGCGTCAGAATTTTGGCGCAACGCGCGTCGGATCAAACGCCGACATTCTTGATCTGCCCGTTCGGTCACAGTGCAGCTGTTGATCATGTAAATATCGGCGGTCTGCTTGAAAGGGACAACCACATATCCAGCAGCTTCAAACTGCTGCCTCATCGCCTCAGTCTCATATTGGTTGACTTTGCAGCCTAATGTATGAAAAGCGATACGATTCATGCTCTTTCTCATAATCTGCCGAATGGGCGTCTGCCCACAACAGCACCGCTTTCTTCCAGATTTCGACGCATCTTGGCTTCCAGAATGAGACGACCGAGCGGGATTTCCGGCACAGGAAACGCGGCGTTCAGCATTTCTTCCGCGACCAATCCGCCAGACATAACCAGCTTGATCCCCTCCTCCACAGTCAAGCCAGCGGGGATCACTTTAGATTTCGGGATCACGAGGATAAATCCAGACGTGGGGTTGGGAGTTGTCGGCAAAAAAGCTGTGACCATTTCCTGATTATTCTGGTCGACCAAATCTTTTGTGACAAAAGCGATAGCATAGGAGTCACTTTTTGGATATTCCACAAAAACTACGCGCTGAAACGACTTTTTGTCTTGCATGGCGATCGCCAATGTCAATTGTTTCGCCGCCTGGTAAATGTTCTTGACTACCGGTAAGCGGGTGATCACAAGTTCGCCTAACTCCACGACCCGCTTGCCCAGGACGTTGGAGGCGAGTAAACCGGTGAAATAGATCACCAATACCATACTCGCCAGTCCGACTCCAGGAATTTTCCATTCAATAGGGAAATAAACATGGATGAGCCTATGCACGTAGGGAGAGACAAACCCGTCCAGCACATCAAATAAAAGCCGTAGCAGCAAATAGGTGAGAAAAATGGGAATGATTACCAAAATACCGGCAACCAAATGCTGGCGAAAAAGTCGACGCTTTTTCCCCTTTTTTTTCCGTGAGCTGGTTGAAGGTGCTTTCACTTCGGAAGGTTTGACAAAAGGGAGAAGAGAAAAGAGTCGCTTAAAAAATTTTTTTGCTCGGTATTTAAGCCATAAAGTTGTGGATTCACTCAAAAGCGGCATAGTTCCTCGGTTTTGTGTTAAAGGGTTAAAAAGATTTGCTAAAATTACATGAAGTCCGATCTTCTTGAATCCGAGCTTGACATCGGCGAGCACTCCAGTCGAACAACAGTCCCAGAGATATCCCGGTGATCACGTCGATCACATAATGATAGCGTCCGTATACCGTTGACCAATACATCCCAAACACCATAATGATAGATAGAATAAAGACTTTGCGCGGCGTGTATCGATAGACATTCAGCAGATATACGGTTGAGACGCAACAATGAACGCTGGGAAAAGCACCTCCGCGCATGGCTCCTTTGTCCATAAACATGTCGATCACTGCCGTAAAAAAATAGCCGTTCAGTCGAACATCTTCCGAGGCGATGAGGCCAAACTCGGGCAAAGCAAATCGCGGGCTGGAAGCTGGGATAAGAGCAAAAAATATGTAGGAAAAACTATACGCCATGACTATCCCGCCCATAAATCCTTCGTAAACCAAAGCCGGTTTATGTTTCCAAAAATAATAGACCAATACTGGCACATATACAAAATAGCTGAAATAGAAAAAATTGGCGCATTCGTTCAGAAAAAGATTTCCATGCTCAGGCAACCAAATCGTGGGATGCACGCCAAATATGCTATAGTCGATCGCGACCAGCGCGTCGTCAAACCAACGGGGAAAAATGATTTGCACAAAATAGGCGGATTCCTTATAACCCAATAAAGCTATTATATAAGGATAGAAGCTTCGGACAATTTTCCATTTACCAACGGAAAAACCAAGCTTATTTGCCATCCATATAATCGCGGGCACAGCGAGTGTGTGCCCTCCAACAAAGAGATACCAGTATGCCAGGCGGTCTCGAAACAGAATCGATATCCCCACAATCCATAAAAAATAGAGGATTGTGACCCATTCTTTGATATGAAGCGGTTTTAGATACGTTGCCATGAATCACCAAACAATTCAGGGGGAGTTTACCGATTCCATTCGTATTTTATGCGGGCTTTTTTGATAGCGGAAAAAGGAACGCGCAGTTCCTCGCCCTTTTCATCTTCAAGAATTATGAGATGGTTCTCAACGCCGCGCAAAATTCCGACAGTGAGAGCGGTTCTGCCCGCGGAGCCAAATGTATGGATATGGGCTTTGTTTCCGGCAAAACGTTGAAAATGCGTTTCTTTGACCAATGGGCGATCTAATCCGGGAGATGAGACCTCCAGCACATAAGGCTGGTCAAATTCCGCTTCAAACTCAAGAATGTCTCCCAATTCTCGGTTCATACGCGCGCACTCATCGACCGTGATGCCGCTCACTTCACTCAGCCGATCTAAAAAAAATCGCAATATGGTTCGTCTTTTCCCCGGAATGACTTCCAGCTGCACCAATTCGAAGCCTTTATCTTCTAAGATCGGGTCGCACAGACCGATCAATTTATCCCGCAGCCTATTGCATTTTGTTTTTATCATAAATAAGGATTCCTCTACTTTTCAGATATTTTCTCAAATTCGCCGGTCGCTGGATAGTCAGAAGAAGTTCCAGTCCAGAATCGGACGCCATGCCGCTCGATCAGCCTTACGCGGCTATCTGCTTGTAGCTTTTCCATTTCTCTGGAGAGATCGGATCCGACCGGAAGACACCGAGCCAATGCCCGTTCCAACTCAGTTTGCTCAATCGGATGACGGGAAACGATACGACTCACCGCGTCCGCGAGATTGTCAAATCCATTCAGATCAAAATCGACTGAATGGGGATAAATCACCTTGCAGACAGAGCCAAAAATCGCCCTGGCGCGCATCACGCCCTCATCATTCGATGGGAGTGCCCATGTCTCGGACGGAGAACGAATTGGCAGGAGGATGTGCGACTGATCCGGTCGGATTTGCTCCAATTTTTCCGCAATATCGCGCAGTGCGGACTCTGTATCGTTCATTCCTCGTATCAGCATGGTTTCAACCCAGAGCGCGCCCTTATATTCACGACGAAATTCGATCGCTCCGCGAATCAATCGGTCAAAATCGTTATTATTATTGAAATTGAAAGAGTGATGCGGACGGTTGATACGGCGATAAAGTTCTGGAGAACCCGCATCCAGAGAGGGTAACACAGCATCCGCAACGAGCAAATCGGATCGTACCTCGGGTCGATAGAGCAGCGCGCCGTTTGTGATCACGCACACAGGCAGATCGACCGAAGATTGCACTTCCCTGATAATTTTTCCGATATCGGAATGCAGCGTGGGCTCGCCGGAACCGACAAAGGATATCCAGTCGATCTTGCCCTTATATTGCCTGATCGCGTCCAGGGTCTCGGCTACGATCTCCTCCGGCGGAAAATAGGATTTCCGTTCATTCACTACGGGCTGAGAACGACCCAACTGGCAATAAACGCAGTTCAGATTGCATGTTTTGTGCGGAATGGGGTCAACCCCAAGCGATCTGCCAAGCCGGCGGGAAGCGACAGGACCAAATACAAATTTTTTTCTCATTTTTTTCTCATTTTTTTCTCATTTTTTTCTCATAATTTGAAAAACGTTTCCGAAATATGAGCCTGTAACTTAATCAATAGGATTGGATTGCGCCCGTAATTTATTATGCACGCGCAAATAAAATAAAATTTCCCCTGTTTTCAAATTTCCGATTGAGCAGTCGCTAAATTTTTATCAAAATAGTTGATTTATTTGCATAGTCAATTATTTTATATATTTTTGGCTTGTATTATTTGCCATCATGGAGAGATAGATAGCATAAATAGTTGAAAATTATTGGATTACTTTAAGTTTTTTTTGATGTCAGCGGTTTAATATAATCGTATTATAGAGTTTATTATAGGATTTATCATAAGATTAGGGATAAAATGAGCGAGAATCTATCGACAATAAAGAATCAAACTGATCATGTCTTAGAGAACGGTCAATCCGGGCAGAGCGTGCGCGCTATACAACATGTCAGCGGGATGTATCGAGATTGGTTTTTGGAATATGCATCGTATGTGATTCTGGAACGGGCTGTGCCGGCTCTTGAGGACGGATTAAAACCGGTGCAGCGTCGTATCCTTCATTCCATGAACGAGATGCATGACGGGCGATTTCATAAAGTCGCAAATATTATCGGTCAAACCATGCAATATCATCCACATGGCGACACTTCAATCGGCGACGCGCTGGTGAACCTCGGTCAAAAGGAGTTGCTGATCGACACCCAGGGGAATTGGGGCGATTCACGCACTGGGGATCCTGCCGCGGCTTCCCGTTATATCGAAGCTCGGCTTTCTAAATTTGCGCTGGAGGTGGCTTTTCATCCTGTGATTACCGAATATCAGCTTTCTTACGATGGGAGAAAAAAGGAACCGATTCTGCTACCAGTCAAATTTCCGTTGTTGTTGGCGCAAGGCGCAGAGGGGATCGCGGTCGGGTTGGCAACTCGGATCATGCCTCATAATTTTAACGAATTGATTCAAGCCTCGATAGACATGCTGCGCGGAAAACAGGCTAAGCTCTTGCCGGATTTTCCAAGCCGCGGCGCGGCGGATTTCAGTGCTTATAACGATGGCAAAAAGGGTGGTAAGATTCGGGTTAGGGCGCGAATCGAAGCACCCAATAAGAGAACCTTGCTGATTAAGGAAATTCCTTTTGGCACGACTACGACCGGGGTGATCAATTCTATTGTCAAAGCCACGGATAACAACAAGATAAAGATCAAACGGGTGGTCGATAATACTGCCAAAGAGATCGAGATTCTCATCGAGCTTCCGCCTGGCGTCTCTCCGAATATCACTATCGACGCGCTGTACGCTTTCACCAGTTGCGAGGTCTCTATATCTCCAAATAATTGCCTGATTATCGAAGATAAGCCTCGATTTTTGGGCACAAACGAAATCCTGAAGCGGTCAACTGAGCATACTCTGTATCTGCTGAGACGAGAGTTGGAAGCAAAACAGGCGGAATTGAGCGAGAAACAACATTTCGCCTCGTTAGAAAAAATATTTATCGAGAAAAAAATCTACCGCCGGATTGAAAAATGTGAGACCTGGCAGTCGGTTTTGGAGACCATAGAGGGAGGGTTGGATCGGTACAAAAAAAGATTCGTTCGGGCTATCAAAAGAGAAAATCTGGTCCGGTTGACAGAGATCAGGATCAAGCGGATTTCCAAATATAACAGCTTTCAGGCTGATGAGGAGATCAAAAAATTAGAGAAGGAGCTGAGTCAGGTCGATCATTATTTGAATCATTTGACCGATTATGCAGTCGATTATTTCCAAGAAATCAAAAAAAAATATGGTAAAGACGAGAAACGGCGCACAAAAATTCAGAGCTTTGACGCTATCGAAGCCACGCAGGTGGCAGTGGCAAATGAAAAGCTGTATGTGGATCGTCAGGAAGGATTTATCGGTTATGGACTGAAAAAAGCAGAATTTGTGCGCTATTGTTCCGATATCGACGATGTGATTGTCTTTTTTGAAAACGGCAGTTTCCTTGTCACCCGAATTTCTGAAAAATCCTTTGTAGGAAAAAATATTATTCATGTCAATGTCTGGAGTAGGAGCGATGAGCGTTTGGTCTATAATTTCGCCTATATGGACGGAAAGACAAAGGTCTCTTATGTCAAGAGATTTCATGTGACAGCGATCACCCGTGACCGACTCTATGATCTCACGATGGGAACAAAAAACTCCAAGGTGGTCTATTTCACTGCAAATCCAAACAGCGAAGGAGAGGTGATCGCTGTTCATCTGCGCTCTTCTTGCAACGCTCGGACAAAGAGGTTCGATTTTGATTTTTCGCAACTCGCGGTCAAGGGACGGGACGCAAAAGGCAATATCCTGACCAAATATTCGGTGAGGAAGATTACGCAGCAGTTAGCCGGGCTATCGACTATCGGAGGGCGAGATATTTGGTTTGATCGGGCTTCGGGAAGGTTGAATAAGGATGGTCGTGGAACCTGTCTCGGTAGTTTTGATACGGGCGATCTGATAATGATCATTTATAAAAAGGGCGGCTTTGAGTTGACAGATTATAAATTGACAAACCATTATAAACGAGAGGATATTTTGATTATAGAAAAATTCGATCCCCAGACTGTGGTCTCCGCGGTGTATTATGATGGGGAAAGCGGTCGGTATTATGTGAAGCGATTTCAAATCGAAAAACGTGCGACAGGTAAGCGGTTCACATTTATCAGCGAAAGCTCGGAATCTCATCTTTTCTTTGCTACCACGACCCCATCTTCGATTATCGATGTGACCGTGGAAAAGGGGAAGGCGCGACAGAGGTTGCAGGAGCGGATAAATCTGCAGGAATTTATTAACGTCAAGGGATGGAGGGCTATGGGCAATCGGATCAGTCGCCATAAAGTGATAAACGTAACGGTGGTTTCCCCTTTGCCGGAACAGAACCGACAAGAACAGAATCGAACAGATGGCGAGGGACAGGCCGAGTTGTTTGTTTAGACGGAAACTGTTCTATATTTTAGGAACTTTTTATGCAAAAACCCTAAGGGTCTTCGAAGACCCTTAGGGTTTTTGCATATAACTCTTTAATTATCAACTCTTAATCTGCGATAATCAGCGTAATCAGCGGATCGAACTAAGGGTATTTCTCCTCTCACCGCAGCAAGACCATCCGCTTC
>NBMB01000061.1 GCA_002084765.1 Candidatus Cloacimonetes bacterium 4572_55
CTGCGATAATCTGCGTAATCTGCGGATCGATTTGATGACTCTGCGCTCTCTGCGATAATCTGCGTAATCTGCGGATCGATTTCCGTGATGACGAATAATCCAGGATAGAAGTTATGTTGGACACGGATTTCAGAAAGTTTCTGAATTCCTATTTTTTTTTTTGATTTATGGAGAAGGAGAATAATGATGAAAGTTACAAAAGTGTTACTGATTGCGCTTATTGGGATTTCCCTCTTATGGACGAGCGCGGCTTTTTCCCAAGAGTATGTGGGACCGGAAAGATGCCTTATGTGTCACTCGGGCATGTCTGGATGGCGGACCTCCATGCACGCGAATGGATTTTCTTCCGTGTTGGATGATTCTTATACCATGGTTGACAACTATGGGATAATTAATGACTATGATCAAAACGGCATCGATGACTTCCATGACGGTCTGAATTTTAACGATATCAGCAGCGTGTTTGACGCGTATATCCCGAACGCTCCGATTTTGGGATATTCCAACTCTGGCGGTTATACGATCACGATTGGAGGCGAAACACACCGAGTTTATTTGACTTATGGCGGAAGCGGTTTGTATAAACAGCGCTATGCGGTCAAGATCAATACGGATGAAGGCGAATCAGAGGATTATTATATATCCCCGATTCAGTATAATGAAAAAACCCATGCGTATGTGATCTATCATGCGGACGCCTGGTATACTGAGACCAACGCTCCGATAGATTACTCGACTCTTTTGGACGCCGCGACCAATAATCGAAGTATGGCAAAGGGATGTTCGGGATGCCATTTAACGGGTCTTGAATTGACCCAAAGCGACCATGGCGAGTGGATTATGCACGGTGCTGGCGTATCGAATGAAGGCTCTTATGACGGTCTCAGCAATATCGTAGACTTGGATGGAGACGGCCATCTGGACCAGATGAATACAGGGTGTGAGCAATGTCATGGACCGGGTGGAGATCATGCCTCGTCCCCGTCGTCGAACAACATTATTAATCCTTCTGATGAGGGCGACCTGAGCGCAGACCAGGCGAACAATCTCTGCGGCATGTGCCACTCACGTGGGAAGAGCCTGCCGAATAATACGTTTGGGTTTGCCTTTGATGACGAAAATCTTGAAAATTGGGTTGTTGGAGATATGGTCGCTTCCCATTATACAGATGGCGGGGGCTATTGGCCCGACGGAACCCACTCTCAGAAGCACCATCAGCAGTTCTCCGATTTTTATAAAAGCAACAAGCCGGGCTTTGAGTTCCATCAGGTGCGTTGCTATGAGTGCCATGATGTGCATAATGAGGTGAAGCATCATATTCGGGAAGAAATCATTGAATCCGGTATCACAATATCGACTGAGAATGATAATAACACGCTCTGTCTTTCCTGTCATGCAACTCATGGCGCGTTTGAGGACATTACCGTCCAAATGGTCGCGGATTATGACAATAATATTGACGCAATTGGCTCTATTGTGTCCGAGCATACGCACCACGCTTATGATCCTACCGGTAACGGCGAGGGTCGCTGCACCAAATGTCATAATGCGAAAACCACAAAATCGGCAATTCCGTACGACATTCATTCGCATACATTTGACGTGGCACCGCCTCAAGCCACGACATTTTATCAAGAAAATGGTATGCTTAACGCGTGTGCCGTAAGTTGCCACATGAAAGATGGGTTGACTTTTGGAATCGATTTTAGCAATGACGTTTTACCCGACTGGACTGAGGCTTCTGATATCGCCCTGGCAGAATATTTGACAGACTACTATGGACCCAACGGCTCATGGTGGGATCGGGATATCGTGGCAATTGAAGATGATGGCTTTTTTAGCGATTATCTTATTCCAGTAGGCTTTGCTCTGTATCAAAATTATCCGAATCCGTTTGCGCCCTCCACACAAATTCGATTTGACCTCCCCCGAACCACGCATGTCGAATTAACGGTCTATAACGTGACCGGGCAAAAAGTGCGGACCATGGTACACGGCGAGAAAGCCTCTGGAAGCCATGTTGTGGCATGGGATGGGAAAAATGATAGAGGGTCCGACGTCAACGCCGGCGTATATTTCTACCACATAGAAGCCAGTAGTTTCTCGGATGTGCAAACTATGACGCTTATTAGATAATATACCGAGCCTCTAACCCTCGTTATTAATGAGGACAACAGAATAGCCCCATCCTTTCTAAGGGTGGGGCTATTTTATAGCTGAATCAGGGCAGTCGGTTCTGACCCTGGGTATCGGATTTTTTTGTCTTTGGCGGCCACGTCAGGATACCTCCGATAGCGACTCCATAAATAATCGCAATCCACGGATTGCGGTTTATCGCTCACCCGCCGCCGGTGGTGCAACCAATAAAAAAATAGTACGCGTATCCAAATAGCGCGCCTACTGCTAATCCCATGATAAATTTCAACATAATCCACGGTCTCCTTTCAAAACCCTATCCGCGCAATCTGCGGATTTTTCAGCAATAATCCGATTCATTTCGTTGATAATTCGACCGAATTTTTCTTCCGTGATATCCTTTCTATCAGCCTGCTCTTTCAGGGTTCCCCAAATGGGCTCGCCGCAAGCTACGCATATAATGCCGTGATACGCCAATTCCGGGACCAAATAGGGATAATTCTCAACAATATCCTCAATTTCTATATCTTTTGTGATCATTTTAGCACTCCCGATTACTTTTCTGCAAGTAAATTTTTGATGTCTTTTTCAAATATCGATTTCTCAATAAAACCGACATATTTTTTATAAATATTGCCTTTTTTATCTATGACAAAAGTAGTCGGAATACCCTGAATCGGCTCACCATCATGCCCTTCGCCATATTGCTTGATCACTTCCGGAGTCGCCATTAAATTCACATAATCCACGTTATTTTTTTCTACGAATTTCTTGACGTCGGAAAGACCCTTTTGCCCAAAAGCTGCGCCAATCATTTGGAAACCTTGATCTCCATACTCTTTTTGCAACTCCACAAAATGCGGGATCTCAGCTTTGCAGGGCGGACACCATGTGTCCCAAAAATCGAGGATCACCACTTTGCCGGCAAAGTCGGAAAGTTTAACGTCGTTTCCCTCAAGATCTTTTAAGGTAAAGTCATATTTGGTGTTATAATGAGAACTTGCTATGGGTTGAGGCGACTTTATTCTCTCTTCTTTCACCTTTTCCATACCCACACTCGTATGAGCGGTCTCGTTTTTATTTCCATCTTTGGCGCACCCGATCATCGTGACGCTGATCATCAAAAATACGCCGACAAGCGACGTTAATATCAGGTATCGAATTGATCTTGTCATACCGGTTTCTCCTTTTCGCTTGGATATTTTTCTGATTCTTGCGCCAACTCGACGATCTTAAAATCATTCGTAATGGTCGCAGTTTTTGACAATGTGGCGTATGCGGGACAATAAACAGATTCAGATAACTCGATAGCTCGCTTGACCGCATTCGGGTTAATATTATATCCCTCAATTCGATACGTTACGTGAATCCGAGTGAATACTTTGGGGAATGTTTTCGCCTGCTCGGCTTCCGCTTCAACTTGAAAACGGGTCACATGCTGGCGCTTTTTCCGCAAAATAGAGATGGCGTCCATTGCGGTGCAGCCAACCAGACCAACCAAAAAAAGGTCATAAGGCTTTAAGCCGGAATTATGACCGCCAAAAGCGGGGACAGTGTCCAATACAATCGCGTGATCCGAGCCTGCCTGACCGACAAATTGCATACCGCCTGTCAGCGTTACTTTCGCCTTTATCTTTGTTTCCATAGAAACCATCCTATCTTTATTTTTCATCTTATTTTCATCCTTTATCTTATTTTCATCCTAAATTATGTAAAAATCAGGTTATTGAATTCCAGACTCTTTCATCGCTGATTTCAATATTTTCAGGGCTTTTATCACTTCGGTGCGCGCGCTGGGCTCGACGCTTTCCAGAACATTTATATTCATAGCGAGATAATTCTCCTGCATCTCCTTGACCAGCCCGGAACCGCTCTCTGTCAAGCTGACAAGGCATATCCTGCGATCTCGCTGATCTGTGCCTCGTTTTACATAATCCTTTCTCACGAGTCCATCGACTATACGGGTCATCCGACTCATTGCCAAATTCATCTTTTTGGACAAATTTTTCATAGTCAGATTGTCTTCTTTCTGAAAAACTCGCAAAGTGCGACACTCGGATGTGGACACATTGAACCTCGACGCGTGATTGACGTCTTTGTTTTGGCAACAAAGAGCAATCTCATGAATTAAGTCAGCCATTTCCAATGCCATTTCTCGAATTGACTGTCCCATCATACAACCTCACTTTATTTATATCATTTTTTACAAATTTTTTTTACAAATTTTAGAAAAAAATCGACAGGCACTGCGAATAATTCGTGCCATTTAAAACATTAACTATACCCAACAATTTTTTTATGTTTCTTTTTTATAAATTTTTTCCAGTGTCAATTTTTAATACAGCTTAACATTCGGCTACTCACGAGACCAGGGATTTTATAAACAACAAAATTCACGTTAGCCTTTTTATCCTGCATTATTCATAAGCCTCGGAGAACCAGAGATCCCAGATGTTTGATATTTAATGGGTTAAAGTCTATTTTTAACGACATTTCCAAGAGAACTCAGCTTCTATGAGAATTTCAGAACCCTTATTTGGGCTGACTCTGCACTCTCTGTGACTCTGTTGCGAATATAGTGAAATGCGCCAGTTTTCCTGAAAAAAATTTGGCAAAAAAGATATAATTCTTTAATTATCAATTCTTAATCTGCGATAATCTGCGTAATCTGCGGACCGATAATCTGCGTAATCTGATCGCCGGCTTTGCCTTTCTTTTGTTGAAAATTGGGGGAAGGGAGAACTTCCGAATGAGCTTTAAAAAAGTATCAATCCTGACTGGCTTTTTGCCAAAATTTCCTGAAAAAAATGATTCGAAAAGTAAGAAAATTTTATTTTCCAAAACCAACCCAGATGAACGGATTATTCGCCGATTGAAAAAACCGCCTGTCAAGGCGAGTTTCACGCCGATTTGGATCACTTTCTGCGTGTATGTAATTCTCCAAACTTTCCTGTTTTGGTTTTTTTATTTTCGAGGATGAGGATTATCAACATGTTCTCTCTCGTCATGTTTGATTGATTAAAGAACTTTACGATTCATGCAGTACAGATTGGGAATCTGCGTGACGGATGATCCCAAGCACTATGCGGGTTATAAAAATTGCGCGACATTTAGATTTCACCGAAAAATGTCAGCGCAATTTGAGTAAATTCTGCAGGTGCTTCTGCATGAATCCAATGTCCTACGCCGTTGATAGTGGTACATGTTGCTTTTTGGAAGGTCTTCTTAATCTCGATCGGATCCTCTTCCGATATATAATCGGACTTTTCGCCTTTAATAAAAAGAGCCGGGTTGTCAAATTTTTGATCCATCTCGATATTGGCTGTGATCCGATCAAAATTTTGGTGTAAGGCGTCAAGATAGATGCGCCACTTATAGAACCCGCTGTGGTCTGCTCTCAAATTTTTCAGCAAAAAGCCCCGCAATCTTTTGGGGATACGTTTTTCCTTCAATAACCGATCAGCCTCGCCCAATTCCGTGATCGACCGAGAAGCGACAGCGAACATCGCATCGAATAGAACCGTTTGATATGTCTGCTGATAGGCTCGGGGCGCGATATCGACCACCATCAGTTTTTTTATCAAGCTCGGATGGGTTTGGGTCAGTTGCATGGCGATTTTTCCACCCATAGAATGACCCAATAGAAAAATACTTTTCAACTGATGCCGGATCGTAAACTCAAGCACATCTTGAGCCAGAATTTTATAATTGAAGATATGGCTGTGCGGCGATCTCCCGTGGTTCCGCAAGTCCGGAGTCCAGACCTGATAGTTCTCTCCCAACCGGTGCCCTATACCTCGCCAATTATCCCCTGCGTCAAAAAGCGCGTGCAGGATCACCAAAGGATATCCAGAACCATACTGATGGTAAGACAGCTTCATTTGCGGGCTCCTTTCCCGATTGTAACGATTCAAATGAGTCAAATTATCGGCAGTTCATACTGAGTGACTATTTCCGTATGATCCGTTTGGAATTGTTTCTCTTTTTCTGTCCTCATGCTGAGTCGGAGATGATGTGTTCCAGGTTCTTGGGGGCGAAAGAAGACCACGTCCATCTGCACGGGACGAGAATCCGAGACCAGTTTGACCATCAGAGTAGTCTCAAGAAAAAGACGGCGTCCCAGCTTGATTTTTATATTAATCTCTCCTCCGGTATCGCTCTCTTCCTGACAATCGTTTATCAAATGCACCGGAATCAGCAGCACATCGCCCAAATGATACTTTTTGTCTGTGATTTCAGAAGCGATCAAACAACGGGGGCGCAACGCGTCTTTAACCACCTTATGAGCTGGTTTCGAGCACCGCCGAGCATCTACGATGCCCGTGCCGCCTGTCATAAACATGTCATGCAAATCGGAGAAAAAGATTCCGATAATCGGCTTGTATTTCATCAGCCGCAATTTCTCAATGAAGAATTTGAGTATCTCTGCCTGTCGATTTTGGGAAATATGCAGATCGATCATGCCCTCTTTATCCGGCTCGCCTTGATGCTCCACCAGAGTCTCCAGAACTGGCGAGCTGAAAGAGCCAAAATCCGAGACGATACGGTTGTTAAAACCCAAAAAATAGCTGAGCAATGAAAACCGTGTGATCAATTTATCGATATGATACCAATGGAAATGCACGTCGGACAAGCTGCCCAGCATCCCCCACAAGCCGGAGGATTGGATTACGATATGCCCGCTGTCCTCTTTTTTCAACGATTTACGCAGAAAAACATCCAACCGGTTTTGATTCCAGTTCCCCACATAACGACCTATAAATTTCCGCGCCTTTTCTCTCAGATTTTTTGATCTCCCATATTTTGGAAACGGCTCGTCATGACAGCATATCACACCGATGCAAGGATGGCTCCCCAACATATCCACCATAGTCGATAGTTGACGCTTCGCTACTGGCAAAATCTCCCGAGGATACATTCCGAACAGAGGGAAATCCTGCCAAACAAGCATGCCCTGTAAGTCGCAAGCCTGATACAGCTCAGAATAGGCGACATGAGACCTCACCCGCAAACAATTGATATGAGAATCGATCGCTAACTTAACGTCTGTCAAGCAGGTATCCGGGTTGACCTGAGAAATATAGGGATGCGTCGGCAGATAGTTTGCCCCCCGCAAAAAGAGAGATTTTCCGTTCAGATAAACCCGACGGTTCTCCAATTGAATCATACGGATTCCCACCAAGGCAGTATACTCAGACCGGACCTCGCTCTGCCAGATCAACTGCACGGTCAGGTTATAGGCTGAGGGAAAGCCGAGATCATACGTCCACCACAGTTCAATATCGCTCAACGCCTGCTTGCCGGTCAGAATCGTCCGCCCCCTATTGATCTTGCTTCGCTCTCGCCATTGATAGATCGTGCCTGCGAAATTCGCCGGTTTGAGGCTATACTGCACCGTCGCCTCTTCCGTATTTGTCGAGTCAACTACGAGCTTGACCTCGACGGTTGCCTGCTGATCGTCAATAGTGGTTGTTTTGAAACGAAGATGGCGGATCGCGTATCGGTTGATCGAGGAAATATAGACCCGACCCCAAATCCCGCCCGGATTAAAGGTTTTTGGGAAGTAGCGAGTGTGCCGAAAAATACCTAAAATTAAATTCTCGATATGATCCGGAGGAGCTGGAGGGCAATTGACCTCGACCACAAGGAGATTATTTTCCTGTAGGGTCTTTGTCACAAAAAAACTGATAGGCGAGAAGTAGCCTTCATAATGGCCCAATCTCCTGCCGTTGAGGTAGATGATCGCAAAATAGAAAATACCAGTAAAATTAATCTCATAGAAATTTGTTTTATCAGCATGACGCGTGAATGTGAACGATTTGCGATAAACCATTTTTCCTTGATAATTCTTGAAATTGGTCTGGCACTGCCACTGGCCGGGAACATCCTGTTCCTCCCAGTCAGAATCGTCAAAAGTTGCGCTGCGGTGTTCTTTGACAAATTGATCGACCGGCTTGATCTTCCAACAACCGCTTAAATCAACGATAGAATGCATTTAAAATCCCCCTTTTGTCATGCTTTTACATGATATTAAGGCGCGAGATCACGCGCCCGTTTATGCAATTAGCACGAAAAAAAAGAGATTGTCAAGTAAAATAATACCAAGCCGATCTCGGGAAAATATGAATCCTGGGCAACAGGAGGATTTCTATCGCTGACAGCTATGAATCCGCGGATTTTACAGATTTTGCAGAGAGGAAGAGAAGAAGAGGCAAGTTTTTTTCAATGGTGCTGCTTTTTTCATTTGACAATAATTGGAAAGTCGGTTAATGTGGCAAGGTGAATACGGATATTGTTACGATCATCTTTTACCTTTTTTATTAAAACCTATTTATGATAGAAATTATATGATCTAAGTGAGTGATCGCATCGCTATAGATTTCAACTTTCTCCGTGTACTTGTACTGATACTTATCTCTACTACACGGTGTATTTATTAATTTCTCAAGATCACTCCTTTTTTTATCAAATTCTTTCTTTTCCAAGTTAAGGCGGTTTAGTAAGTAATCTAATTCTCTTTTATGAGTAGTTTTTGAAGGTGTTTTGTTTTTTTTCTGCTCGATATAAATAATAATGGATTGTATTGATGGTATGACTATTGTCACACTGAAAAGGGTAACTTGGAGGGGAATTCCTTCGTATTCATATCCGTTATAATAAAGGACAATAAAGAGTAAAGCCGATAAAAATGACAAACTGAGACTTACTTGCATGAGTCACCTTCCTTTTTGAAATGTGTTAACTCTATTAAAATTTATTAAAATCTTAAAAAGAATATATATAAATATTAATTAATATTGATTAATTGGTTTTTCAGAAAAGAACGCGAATGATATTATTATCAAAACCAAGAGAACAACCAATAGAATTGGCGATAACTGAATAAGGTGAAGTATGTTTTCATTTACAATATACATTTTCTTACCATATTAAAGATATAGAATCCATTTTAGGAGAATCAGCCCAAATTATCATCAAAATTACCCACGGGACCAAGGCAAAAATAGGAATTAGAATTGAAGACGACATGAAATGCCTACTTTTTGAATAGCTGCCGATGCGAGCCTCCTCAAAATGTTTTGTCGGAGATGTTATTGACAGAATTTCCCTCGTTTCTGTTTCCCTCGTTTCTGTTATAGTCGCCTGCAAGTCAAAATAACCCAAAGTTTTTTTGTTTTTTCCCTGTTGAAGATAAATAATGATGGATTGTATCGATGGTATGACTATTGTCACACTGAAAAGGGTAACTTGGAGGGGAATCTCTTCATACTCATATCCGTTATAATAAAGGACAATAAAGAGTAAAGCCGATAAAAATGACAAACTGAAACTTATTTTCATGAGTCGCCTTCCTTTTTTAAAAGATGTTAATTCTATTAAAATCTATTTATATTAAATAAAATAAGTTGTATCAACATAAGTAAGATCGGTTTTAGTGCGATACCGTTAAAAAGATTTACCAATATTTGGTTCTTTTTTCGTAGCCGCTCAAAAAACGAGGATAATTGGCTTTTAGCGACTATCTGCGAATTCTTAATGACCGGATACTTTTCTTTCGATATTGACAACAAAAACTGTCGATCTGTTCGGATGAAAATCAAACTCTTTTTCGATATAATCAATTTAATTTGTTTATAGGATGGATACATGAGAAAATTAAATAAAATGGGATTATTTAGTGGTCTTTACATCTTTATAATCATCTCACATTGCTCAGCGCAAGACGCGACGAATCGGGTTCTCGAAAACAGCAGCTATTTTTCAGCTCTGGACAGCGCGCTTTCCGCCATCCGGATGGATCGATCAGACATAGTTCTGTCTCGGGATTATGTTGCCAGGGACCCGTTCCGGCTGACGATCGTTGAAAATCTTTTCCCCCGCCCCCTTGATTCTGTCAATATTGCGGATAGCCTGGCTCAGGCTATTTCCAAGCACTATTCCGACCCGGACTCGCTTTTTTCCGCAATAGCCGAGATTCAGGATATACCGTGGGAGCCGCCGCGTATAGAGAGTCGCGCCATGCCGGCGGACTTGCAAAACGCTCTGATCATGCTGAAAAAAGAGGCTGGATCCGACTCATTTCTGACCCGATCGGAACAGGAAAGACTCCGGAAAATTCCCGACAAGATCGCGCTTCTGCTTGCTCCTTGGCTTGTCGCAGCAACGGAGGCTCATAGATTGATCAAACAGGCGAGCGACGTTTTTTCTCTAAAGGAGCGGGTTTTTGTGGGGGAGTTTGCGCATTCTAATTTGTCAAGAGAGTCGGAAGGAAATCCGGGGGATATCGAGTCAATCCAGATGAATCTGGCGAAATTGCGGGAAAACGAGCTGGAGACCATCCGAAAACAGAAGGAATTTGTCCAGATTGTCTCTAAATATGACCGGCTGAGTCTGATCAAAGCTGCTTATCTGATCTATTCACAACACACAAAAAATCTGCTCGAACAACTCGCGGCCGAGGCAGCCTCTCTTGAGGAAGCGATTTACTTTCCCACTCGGCTGGGAGAAATCGCTATCGGAACCCAACTGAGCGATCATTATGATAAAGACTATCTGCTCATTATCGATCCGTGCGGGGACGATTTGTATACCGGCGGAATAAGCGTCCAGCCCGACTCTTTACTATTTGGAAACGGCTTTATCCGCGTGATTTACGACGCGGGAGGCAACGATGTCTATCGCGGACAGGACTATTGTCAAGGAGCTGGCGTAAACGGCGTTGGATTGTTGATCGACAAGGGAGGCGACGATGTGTATTCAGCGAGACAATTCTGTCAGGGCGCGGGCCTGTTTGGAGTCGGAATGCTGATCGACGAAGCCGGAGACGACGCGTATCACGCGGAGACTGGAGCGCAAGGATTCGGCGCGTTCGGATTCGGCATGCTCGTGGACCTGGATGGCAGCGATCTGAGACAGGCTCAATTTCTCTCACAAGGCGTGGGATATTGTCAAGGTTTTGGATTTTTATTTGACCGGAAAGGCTATGACCGGTACGTGACACAAAGCACTTATAGCGATATCCTGCGCAATGCCGACCATACGGAAACATTGTCCCAAGGCTTTGGATACGGTATGCGCCCTTACGGATCGGGAGGGATCGGAATCTTGTATGATCAAACGGGAAATGATCTCTATTTCGCGGATGTGTTTGGTCAGGGAAGCTCTTATTGGTTCGGATTTGGAGCGTTGATCGACGATCATGGAAGCGATATCTATAGCGGTTTCGATTATTGCCAGGGGTCGGGAGTCCATCTCTCATTCGGCGTCTGTCTGGATCGCTCTGGAAATGACAATTATCGGGCGTGGGGAATATCCCAGGGTTCAGGGCATGATCTGGCGTTTGGCACGTTGGTCGATATCTCCGGAGATGACAATTACGTCTGTCAGGACCTGTCCCAGGGCGGAGGAAATGCGAACGGCTTTAGTCTCTTTGTCGATCTATCGGGCAATGACGGTCACATCGCCAAAGGTGGAAGAACCCTGGGATATTCCGATACGAGACGCACTTACGGCATGGCTGGCATCTTCCTCGACCTTGGTGGAAAAGATTTTTATGGATCTCCATACGGTGAAAATGACGCATTTTGGACACATTCAACCTATGGAGTCGGGTTGGATCAAAATAAATCCAAAAAACCACAAGCCGAATTGTCTGAGGAAAAAAACGAGCCAGATTTCCCTGAGCCGCTCGGAGAGGACGTCCCAACTCTGTTTTTGCAAGCATCCGCCGCGGTGGCGAGCTACCAGCCCATAGTGCAGCCGGCAAGAGAACGTCTCATTGAAATGGGCATAGACTCGTTAGGCTATTTATTGGATAAGTTGGATACCGAACATCCCAGAGAATATCACGCGTTGCGCGCCATCATCCCTAAGATAGGAAAAGAGACGATCTCAATCCTTTCCGATTCTTTATCCTCTGAAAATCCGCGCACAGTCTCCAACTCTATTTGGTTTATGGGCTTGGTGGGGGACAGTTCCGCCGCGCCACATCTCGAAAAATTTCTGACCCATGAAAAACGATCCATACGGGTTCATTGCGCCGAAGCTCTTGGACGCTCGAAACATCCCGCGTATGAGTCCGCATTAATTTCCCTATTAGCCGACTCCGAGGCGGATGTCAGACAGCGCGCGGCCTGGGCATTGGGACGCTTTGGGACGGAAAAGTCCTTCTCTCCTTTATTACAGGCATTGAAAGATTCCAGGCAGATTGTCCGTCATTCCGCGGAAAACAGTCTGGCTTCTCTGCATAGCGGGCTGGATCCTCAAGATAAAGATTCAAAAATATTGCGAAAACGTATTCACAATGCGTTAAAAAACGCGGACTTCCCGAATCGTCAACATCTGATCCGGATGTTGGGTCGAGCGGATGACTGTCAAAATCCAAAAAATTTGGGGGAGATTAAAAAATTTCTACAAAGCGATGTGTGGGAAAGTCGAGCCGCGGCAGTCGAAGCACTGGGGTATATCAAACATGAAAAGGCAAAAGATATATTGGAGGATATAGACCTGTCGCAGGAACATCCACGAGTGAGAACCGCTGTCGAGTCAATATTATCAAAGTAATCGCCAATTCACGTAATCTGCGGATCGTCTGCGGATTGGAATCAATATTGCGGATATAAAAGCCACTCCCCCCATTAATTTTTTCCCGTCCCAATTTCGATTCAGAGGGACGGCGTGTTATGGAAAGCGAGGTGGTGCCTGCAAAAACAAAAGTGTGAGATTAAAAACCTCACCATCTGAACGTGACTTTCTGTAATCTAACGACTCCCCCATTTACAGAATACAGAAGTCGCCGGATTGATACAATGATACAAAAGTATCTAAAGATGAGCGGATTATTGTCCGCTCATTTTTTTTTTGGAGATAATGAAATCATCCACCACGTTTTTATTGCGGAGCTACAGAAAAATGTAATAAGAAAGAGAAATTTATCTCTTATCTTCCGCTAACGAATCATATAGTTCTTTGAATTCGAATAAAATGTGGTATTTTGTTGATATTCTGTTTTAGCCGGAGGAGTTTTTCTGCAAAACGAAATTGGCTCCCACGAGCTTTATGTGGATAGTCCAGGTAGGAATTATTCGTCCTCTGGCGGCTCGGCGATCGTAAGCACATGCTGCAAAAAAGATAAGCGGGCAAACATGGATATTTTTTCCGGTAATAGAAAATAGGGGAATATTTTTCCGATCATGCTAATCAGCCCTGAGCTTTTAAAAAAGCAGGCTGTGTATCGTTCGCTACGAATCACTTTCCAATTTGCATCGCATTAAAAACTCCCAAATTTCGATTTAACAGTTCTCAGAAATAATTTTGCTATTATATAATATTGTGCTGTTGGAATCAACGATTAATAGCTAAGTTATCAAAAATAAGTGAAATTGAGATATAAAATAAGCGCGTTTTGAATTTTTTTTACCCTTTTCAAAGTAAGGAGAAGAAGGGCTATGCGACGGTTTTTTTCGATTTTGATTTTGATTTTTTTACTGACCAGTTGCAGCGGGGACGATGGAAAAAGTAACGACTCCAAGAGAGATGAGCCACAAGAAAACGAGAGCTCTCTAACCCGTGTGAACTTTTGGCATGCCATGGGAGGTCCTCTGGGCAAGGTGTTGGACAAATTGGTGGAGGAGTTTAACCGTGATAACCCGGATATTCATATCACAGCAGTGGGCATGGGTCGTTATCAAGCCCTTAACCAGAAATTGATGGCGGCTTTGGCTGCGGGTCAGCCCCCGACTCTTGCTCAGGCCTATGAGGCGTGGACTGTCGAATTTCATAAGAGCGGCGCGCTGACTTCAATGACCGATTTTATCGAGGGACCAAACGGCTATGACGAGGAGAGCCTAAAGGATATTTTGCCGGTTTTTATCGAGGGTAACACATGGGGTGATCGGATGTGGTCGTTTCCTTTTAATAAAAGCGTCCGCGCTTTATATTACAATAAGGATTTGTTCCTGCAATCCGGTCTTGATCCAGAAAAGCCGCCTGGTACATGGGATGAATATTATGACTTTTCTGAAAAGATCGCAAAAGACACAGACGGCGACGGAAGGATAGATATTCACGGAACCGCTTCTCAGATCAGTGCGTGGATGTTTGAGAATCTGCTTCTCCAGAACCTCGGGAGTCTGATGAACGAGGCTCGCACCGAGGTGACGTATCAGAGCCCAGAGGGCGTCGAGGCACTTGAGTTCCAGACAAAACTCTTGGGGAAAGAAAGCAAAGTGGGTCATATCACCAGCGGCTTTGAGTATCAGAACGAATTTCTCGCCGGGAAAGTGGGGATCATCGAAGGATCAACTGTGACGACTGCCTTTATTGAGGGGCGATATGACTTTGGGTTGGGCATTGCCCCGATTCCCAGCCACAAACAGAAGGCGTGCATCGTGTCTGGGACAAATATTGTGATTTTTTCTAAGTCGAGCCAAAAACAACAGGAAGCTGCCTGGCGATTTATCAAATGGTTCACAAGCACGGAGACCACGGCGCGTTGGGCCGCGGAGACCGGTTATGTGCCGGTGCGTCAATCCGCTTTTGAGACCGAGACTATGAAAAAACGGTTTGAGAAAATCCCAGGCATGACCAGTTAAATTACGCGCATTTCGAGCCGGTTTCGCCGGTTTGGTACTCCGGGCGTAAATATCTGGAAGAAAACGCGATTCAAGCCGCGTTGAAGGGACTGTCCGATCCAAAATCAGCTCTGGAAAAAGCCGCGACAGACACCCAAGAAGAATTGAGACGGCTGGAGAATTAAGCAGATTACAGATAAGGGGCGATCGATCGGTCGCCCCTAATGTTGTTCCGACGAATTTTGCTCTAAGCCGTCTGCTGGGATTCTGGAGGCTCTTCTTTTGTCTTCTCGTCGGGATCGGATTTGGGATTCATCCGATTCAACCGGTCGCACAGGACTCGAATCGTTCCTCGAGATAAAGCCCGGTTGGATTCCAGTAAGTCCTCGAACATATCCGGCTGAAAGATGAAAAGCACGGTCGGACATTCTGCGACTACTGTGGCGGTGCGCTTTTCCTTCAACAAATACGCCATCTCTCCAAGCACCTCCCCGTTGTCGATCGTGGAGAGACGGGTATTTTGCCCGTTTATCATTTTGTAAACCCCCAACTTCCCCTTATATACATAAAAAATATCTTCGGAATCGTCGTCTTCATAAAAAATTACTTCCCCGGGTTCAAAATCGCGCGCGTATTTTTCCCAAATACGAGAAGGGGTCTTGAACAAGAAAAACTCGATTTTATGGTGATTCTTCATCTGTTTGTTGGTTACCATAAACATCTGGCTGATAACCAACATGTCGATCCGATCAGAAACGTACGCAAATTGGGCAAAAATAAAATAGAGCACAAAAACAAAATAGACCCAGATCAGCGAGAGAATCAGGGTTCCGATCACGCCGTAAAAAAGGTTGATCTTTGTCACGTCGAACAATCCTGCAAAGGATATTTTAAGCAAATATATGGAAAATGTGCACATGAGGCTACTTTGCAGTGCTGAGCCCGATGTGGGGCGGGTGACCGGCAAATAACGATAGCTGGTGTAGATGCTGAGAAACGCGATCACAAAAGGCGTTAGGCGACTGAGAAATTGGATGAGGGTTTTGACATAATCTTGCAAATTGAGTTGATCGCTCATCGTCAGTATGAATTGGATCGTAATATTTGCCGCGACCGACATTACCGCCAATGAAAAAAGCAACGGGATAATGATAAATGAGATAATGCTGGTCATCAACCAACTGCGGGATTGGCTGGATGGAAAAATGACGCCAAACGCTCGCTGGATCGAGTTCATAATCAAACGGGAAATCCATATAAGGTTAATAATACTAAATATTCCGAATGTGCCGTTGGACACGTTGTCGATCTCGATCCTATTCAGAAAGTCTTTGTTTAGACCTTCGCTAAAGTCAGACAAAAGTTCAAAGAATTTCTCGGAAACTTGGGGATAGGCGTTGAGATAGGAATCAAAAATATAGACGAACAAAATCAAAATCGGAATAATCGACAACAGAAAGAAATAAGCGGTTGCGCCCGCATGATTTTGTAGCTCATTCTGCAAATAGAGCGAGTATGATATATAAATTTTATGGGTGAGCTTCTCAAAAAATTTATAAGCTTTTTTTTTCATTCAGCGCCTACTTGATTCGGTAGTTATAACAGATAATAAAACGATTTTTTTTTAACAGGATACCAGAGGTAGAGGTGATGGATAACTCAGGCTGGCAAAAATCTCACCGTTCCTTTTTTTTGAAAATAAATAGGAAATCGTCCCTAATGATATTCTGACGTTACGATCCTACAATATGCTGAAAAATATATTCGTCCGAATATATTTCGATGGGAATTTTTCGGATCAATTCGGATCGGATTGGGTGGAAATTCGTTTTATTTCGTTTTATTTCGTTTTATGAGATTCTGTAAAATAAAGAAGAACAGGTTGCGGTAGGGAAATCCTGCCCCCTTATGCCGCAACCTGAAAAATCACCTTGCCATAGATTCTGTTTTTGGTCGTTTGGTAGGTAAATAAAAAAGCGGTGTAACGTAGCGGGGTTGGCGTTTGACGGGATGCGTTGCGCGCTGTGATGCAATTTTCGTAGCGCATTGGAAAGGTAACGCGGATTGCCAGCTGGATCAAAACATGCGAGCATGCCGAGCTTTTTGAGTGGATATGATTTTGAGTTATCGCGGATGTTTCGAGTTATCCTCTGGTACATCCGCAAAACCTTTTGGCATTCGCTTTTTCAGACTAAAAGTTCAGTCCCACAGTGATATAGTGCGCGTCATCCAACTCGTCCGAGCGGGGCAAGAAGGCGTAATCTACTTGATAGTTCCGAATTGAAACTCCCATGCCGGCTGCAAAATCATCCGTATCATAGTTGAATTTATATCCTGTGCGCAACGACAGAATATCTTTTATATTCAGCTCCACTCCAGTCTGGAGACGAAGATCGCTGTCCGACGCCTTATTCATATCGATGGCGATCCGGGCAAAATGATTCAGTGGATAGCTGAATCCTGCACGCGTGATCGTCGGCATGTTGAACTTTTCTTCAACATACTTCATTTTTTGACCAATATTGGAAATCGAAAAACCGAGCGTCAGGTTTTCGATAACTCGAGGTTGATAGATAATGCCGAAATCCATGGCAACGCCCCTTGCCTCTTCTGTTTCGATTTTTGAGTACAGATACTTTCCCGTTACTCCGAGCGACAGATCGTCAGCGAGACGTCGGGATATGGTGAAACCCAAAGCCAGTTCGTTAGCTGAAAAAAAGCCGTCCGGTTCCTGAGTCGGGTTGTCGCCTCTGCTCTCAAATTCACCGCCGTCAAAATAGATGACATTGACGCCGAATCCGAATTCCCCATATCGAGTTACACCGCCGAAGTAGTTATGGCTGGTATCCATAATCCAGTCGGTATAATTGAAAGCCGCCTGGGTACCTTGACCAAAACTCGCGGATGCTGGGTTCCAATATAAACCGATCGCGCCGCCGTCGGGAACCGCCACAAAAGCCTCGCCTAAAGCGACTGGTCGAGCACCAGACCCGATTTTCATAAATGTTACGGTGGCTGTTCCTGAATTCGCTTCGGAAAAAGAATACGAGAAGAGAGAAATCATAGTTATTAAAATAAAATATTTTAGTTTCATTAGCTTCATTGATCCTCCGTTAAAAATAATTAACGCATTAAATTTAAGATTACAGAAATGGAAAATAGGCGTAAAAATACGCGGCTATTGAAGATTTGTGAGAAGCGGTTGGGAGTCACGATCTACACAAGAATAAAAATAAAGTTTCTACAGACTTTCGCAACATATTTTTTACTTGGAAACAGGGAAATGGGAGTGATTAAGATATAAGACTCAATTTATGTGCGTCATTACGACTCTTTAATTATCAATTCTTAATCTGCGATAATCCGCGTAATCTGCGGATCGAACTCCCGTGATATGGTAGCGGGGTCAACTTTAGCGGACGATGCTTCTCACAAGAGCCTAAGAATTTTTAAAACACTTAGGCTCCGGGTCTATTTTTTTTTAAAAAAAAACTTGCAACCCATTTCAAAAAAGATATTTTTCCAGCGATCAAGTCTGTATAACCGTTACGTAAATTTATCACGCCGTAAATCTGAATCGCTCGGCGTGTCACCGAAAAATGGGGAGTCGTTTCTTATGGAGAAGAAAAAGAGCCGCGCATTATTGACCGAGTTCACGCCGCCCACCGATGCGGAGTGGCGGGAGGCTGTGGATAAGCTGTTGAAAGGCAAGTCTTATGATCGGATCATGTTGACCCGCACTTA
Organism: Candidatus Cloacimonetes bacterium 4572_55; assembly: GCA_002084765.1. Classification (GTDB taxonomy): domain Bacteria; phylum 4572-55; class 4572-55; order 4572-55; family 4572-55; genus 4572-55. Next base: position 18,453 of record NBMB01000061.1, read on the forward strand.
CGAAGGTATCCAGTTGCAGCCCATGTATCGGCGGCAGGCTATTGAGGGAAATCCGGAAGATATGCCTGGGTTTTTTCCTTATACGCGATCCGTTCACAAGTCAGGATACACCATCCATTCATGGGAAGTGGCGCAGGAGATTTCCGATCCGACATGCGACGAGTTCAACACATCCCTATTGCGCCATCTGGAACGGGGGCAGACAGCGATCAACCTAATCCTTGATCAAGCTGGGAGTTACGGGCTGGACCCGGATCACGCGCAGGTCGGACAAGTGGGCGCGGAAGGCGTATCGATTGCGTCTATTGCCGATCTGTCCAAAGCGTTTGCCCATATTGATCTCGAAAAATTTCCGATCTATATTCACCCTGGTTTGTCTGCGTTGCCCATAGCGGCTATGCTCGTCGCATTGGCGAAAAGGCGAGGTTTAGACCTGAAAAAATTGCGAGGCGCAATCGCTTTTGATCCCCTGGGAGTTCTGGCGGCTGACGGATCGCCGCGCATCTCTCTTGATTCGGAATATCAAAAGATGGCGTCGTTGGTCCTATGGTTCGCGGACCGCTGCCCCCAAATCCGAGCCATCGGCGTTGACGGACAGATTTATCATAATGGCGGCGGAAGCGCAACGCAGGAACTGGCTTTTGCCGTTGCAACAGGAACGGAATATCTGCGAGAGATGATCAAACGGAATGTGCCTATCGATTCTGCGGCGAACAGCGTACGCTTCACTTTTTCTTTGGGATCCAATTTTTTTATGGAGATAGCGAAACTGCGAGCGGCTCGCATGATATGGGCGCAGATCGTCAAAGCCTTTGGCGGGTCGGATCACGCGCAAAAGATGGCGATTCACGGCAGGACTTCAAAGTGGAATAAGAGCAAATTAGACCCTTACGTCAATATGCTCCGCTCGACTACAGAAGCGCTGTCAGGGATTTTTGGCGGTTGCGATAGCCTGCATGTCTCCCCATTTGACGAGACGATTCGCCAGCCAGACGAATTTTCCCGGCGCATTGCGCTCAACACGCAGAGTATCCTGAAGGAGGAGTCCCACTTTTCCTTTATAATCGATCCAGCCGGGGGCTCGTGGTATGTGGAAAAATTGACGGATCAGCTTTCCAATGCAGCGTGGCGTCTTTTTCAGCGAATCGAGCAAGAAGGCGGCATGTTTCAGGCGTTGCAACAGGGATTTCCTCAACAGGAGACCGCGCAAATACAGGAAGAACGTCTCAAAAATTTGGCGAAACGCAAGGATATTATGGTCGGCTCCAACATGTATCCGAATATTGAGGAAAAACCGTTGGAATCCCGCAAGCCGGATTATGACGCGATCTATCGAGAGCGATCAGAACACCTGAAAAGACTTCGCGCCTCAGACGGCTATGCGGATCAGGTGGAAACGTTACGAGAATTTCCCGATTCTTTTGATAAAATCGTCCACGCGGCTGGACAAGGCGTCACTCTCGGCGAGATCGCCCGCTTGTTTCCAGGCCATGACAAAAATCAACCAACAATAACGCCTGTCACACAGGGACACGCCTCGGAAATGTTCGAGTCTCTGCGCCAAGCTATGGACGAATACTCGGATGAGATCGGATATCGACCCACAGTTTTTCTTGCAACAATGGGTCCCGCTTCCCAACATCGTGCGCGAGCTGATTTCTCCGCAGGATTCTTCCGAATTGCAGGATTTGATATTATTGACAATGTCGGTTTTGAGACCCCGGATCACGCGGCGACCGCGGCGATTCGCTCCAAAGCGGTTATCGTGGCGATCTGCTCCACGGATTCCACCTATTTAGACATAGTGCCTGATATCGCCGAGAAGGTCAAAGCCGCTCGTCCTGGGACCGCGATTGTCGTTGCGGGTCGCCCTAAGGATCAGACCGGCGCGCTGAAGGAAGCTGGCGTAGATGGATTCGTCTATCTCGGAGCAAATGTCTATGAGTCGCTCGTCTGTTTTATGAAAAAAATCGGCGTAAAATTAAGCGATTGACCTGATTTTGCCAAATTTGAATTGTCATTTTTGAATTATCACTGAGGAGAATATAAATATGAGTCGCCTACCTGATTTTACAAACATGGATTTTTCACCGACGGTTTCCGCTGTGACCAAAGAGGCGTGGCGGCAGTCGGTCACAAAGGAAAATGGACGGGATCCAGAAGCGATGATCTGGAAAACAATGGAGAAAATTCCGGTTAAACCACTCTATACAAAAGCAGATTTAGAAGGGATGGAGCATCTGGATTTTGTCTCCGGCATTGCGCCCTTCTTACGCGGTCCTTATGCCACCATGTATGCGATGCGCCCCTGGACAGTGCGCCAATACGCTGGATTTTCTACAGCGGAAGAGAGCAACGCGTTTTATCGTCGCAACCTATCCGCTGGACAGCGCGGACTCTCCATTGCCTTTGATCTGGCGACGCATCGCGGCTATGATTCCGATCACCCACGAGTTGCCGGCGATGTAGGCAAGGCGGGCGTGGCTGTCGATTCCATTCTGGACATGAACATTTTGTTCGACGGGATCCCGTTAGACAAGATGTCGGTGTCTATGACCATGAACGGCGCGGTCTTGCCGGTGATGGCGTTCTACATTCTGGCAGCCGAGGAGCAGGGCGTCAAGCCGGAGCAGTTGATCGGCACGATCCAGAACGATATTCTCAAAGAATATATGGTGCGCAATACCTATATCTATCCGCCGAAACACTCGATGCGCATTATCGGCGACATTTTTTCCTTCACCTCTCAGCACATGCCTAAGTTCAACAGTATCAGCATCTCCGGCTACCATATGCAGGAAGCGGGCGCGTCTGCGGATCTGGAGCTCGCGTACACGCTTGCCAACGGATTGGAGTATGTTCGCACTGGTTTGAACGCTGGTATCGACATTGATAACTTTGCCCCGCGCCTCTCCTTTTTCTGGGGAATCGGATTGAATTATTTTATGGAGATCGCCAAAATGCGAGCGGGACGCATGTTGTGGTCCAAGATCATCAAGCAATTCAATCCAAAGAATCTGAAATCGTTGGCATTGCGCACGCATTCCCAAAATTCCGGATGGAGTCTGACGGAACAAGACCCGTTTAATAATGTTGCCCGCACCTGCGTAGAGGCAATGGCTGCCGCGTTGGGTCACACACAGTCCCTGCATACCAACTCATTGGACGAGGCAATCGCGCTGCCCACGGATTTCTCCGCCCGTATCGCTCGCAACACCCAGCTCTATCTCCAAAGCGAGACTGGAATATGTCGGACAGTCGATCCCTGGGGCGGCTCCTATTATATGGAGACATTGACCCATGAGCTGATGCAGCGAGCTTGGACTCATATCCAAGAGATCAACGACCTCGGCGGGATGGCAAAGGCGATTGAGACGGGTTTGCCAAAAATGCGTATCGAAGAGGCGGCTGCCAGACGTCAGGCGCAGATTGATTCGGGAAAAGAGTCGATCATCGGCGTGAATAAATACCGGCTACCTTATGAAGAGCCGATCGAAATCCTCGATGTGGACAATACCGCCGCGCGTGAGGCGCAACTGAGTCGGCTGGCGCGCCTAAAAGCTGATCGAGACGAGACCAGGGTACAAGCCGCGTTGCACGCGATCACCCGATCCGCTGAAAGTGGAGAGGGAAATCTGTTGGCACTGAGTCTCAACGCGGCTCGCGTTCGGGCTTCTCTGGGCGAAATCTCGGATGCAATGGAGAAAATATTTGGTCGGCACGAGGCGGTGATCCGTTCGATATCCGGCGTGTACACCCGAGAATTCGGCGAGGAGGAAAATGTGATACATACGCGTCGACTTGTGGATGAGTTCGAGGAATTTGAGGGACGTCGCCCCCGTATCCTGGTCGCCAAGATGGGACAGGATGGACATGACCGAGGGGCAAAGGTGATCGCCACTGCTTTCGCGGACCTCGGCTTTGACGTGGATATCGGACCCCTGTTCCAAACTCCTGAGGAGACCGCGCGTCAGGCTGTCGAAAATGATGTGCATGTCGTGGGCATGAGTTCGCTCGCGGCAGGACATAAGACCCTGCTGCCACAGTTGATCGAGGAGCTGAGAAAACAGGGTCGGGAAGATATCATGGTCGTTGTCGGAGGCGTGATTCCCGCGCAAGATTATGATTTTCTTACGAGTCACGGAGCCTCCGCTGTGTTTGGACCTGGAACCGTGATCCCAGATGCGGCTCAGAAAATTCTGGAGGAGTTGAAAGAGCGATTATTTTAATAACTTATATAACGTAGATAACTAATTTAAAAACTCATTCTATGTGACTTACGCATGCGTCATGACCATAATAAATGCGAATTGCTATGGTTGGGGACTGGACAAATCCCATGCTTGACGGAGGTATGGGTCGAACTCGACGGAAAAGAGTTTGCCGTTGATCAGATAACCCCGTTTGATCATTTGATCCGAGGTGTAGTTCTGCTGAATCGAGCCGTCTTTGATCAACTGATAAAGCATCTCCCTCTCCTCAGCGCTGAACCCCCGCTCGGTGATGTAACGGAAATGATCCGAAGTTCTGTCTTGGAATGTGGAGCGCACCCGATCCCTGTCCACCTTACCGTAATGGGAGAGCTGATCAAAATATTCCCAACATGCCATTTGGAGAAAATGGGGGAAATGCCCGCCCAGATCGATCAGCTCCTGGCGATACGGAAAAAGATCGATCCTATCGCCAGCCAATGCCAACAGCTCGTCGATTTCCGGATCCGTGAAGGGATACATACGGATCGTATTGAAAATATTGAAAAAAGGCGAGCTGATGTCCTGATCTTTTCTCAGAGTGGGCAGATCGATCAGTTTTGTTCGGGAAGCGACAATATAGACGATATTCATCGCGGGATCATTTCCATAAGAACGAAGCAAATCAAAGAAATATTTGTCAAAATCCTTTTTGGTCAATTGGTCAAATTCATCAATAACGATAATCAACTTTCGGGACGCGGTTATGTCGTATAACAGCTCCTCGATATCGTCCTCATCGAAATTGTCCATCCGACCAATCCGCACCTGTTTGTCGATCTTACGGGTCACCCTTTTGACAAAATCCTTTATGTCTCTGATACGTTGCCCATCAAGTTTGACCAAAATCCGGTCTTCCTCCGACTTCTCCTGACAGAATTGGTTCAACAGAGTCGTCTTACCAATTGCTCGATCCCCACGGATCGCCACATGCTGTCCCGTATCGACCAGGTTCCGTATTTTCCTCAGCTCTTTTTTTCGGATCACATAGTTTCCAATCAGACCCCCGCCGACCCGGTAGGGGTTCCTTTCGTGCAGGGGCTGATTCGGCTGGATAATCCCGCTCTCCAACAACTCTATTTCCTGCTCCAAACGCTCGATATCCCGTTCCGCATGGTCACGCTCCTCCTCGACATCCTGCAACTGTTTCTCGAACTTAAAACGGATAGAAGGATCTGTTTCGATCGCGTGTGCATTGCGAATCCGACGAATTCGTTCGCTGATATATTCATAATTGCTTTCAAGGCTATTTAATTCTTTTCGTCTAAAAGCTATATTTAACATATTTCCCCCTCTTTCTTATATTTGTCCGCAGATTACGCAGATTTGTCCGCAGATTACGCAGATTTGTCCGCAGATTACGCAGATTTGTCCGCAGATTACGCAGATTTGTCCGCAGATTTTATAATTCGTTTTGTACCGTCGTATAACGAAACGCGTCGAGCTGCGACGGGATCGGAATTGCGCCTCCGCCATTCATTTTTGGCAGGTGATGTTTCAGCCAAATTTGCATCAAGGAGGCTCTAAATCTATAAGTCCCCTTGCGTTTATCGATCCGAATTAAATCTCGTTTTTCCAATTTTTCAATCACTCCTCTAAGCTTAGCGTCGGACAAGTCCAGGACATTTTTGGACTTTACTATCTCAAAATTTGGATATTCTCCGGTGGTCTCGTCAATGCTTTCGTAAATCGTTCGGATGACCGCCCGTTCTCCCTGAGAAGCGGTCTCATACCAATAGCGCAGAATCCCCTCGTCGTCGTCTTTGATAATCTGCTCGGCGATCTCTTTTACGTCGTCATAAGCGACCGTGGCTCTCTGATAGTCGTTGAGGCGCGAGACAATCTCTCGGCAGATCTTCTGAATAAAATAAGGATGACCCGCGGTAACCCGCCACATCTCTTCGAGAGAATTTTCGCTGTATAGCACATCTTTTTTGACTGGATACGTCACGAGCCTATCTGAATTTTCCCGACTGAGCAGACCGATTTTCTGGAAAAGCCCAATATTAAAGAACGTGCTTTGATACGTCTGCGCCTGTTCTCTGAGTTTATAAGTCCCGGCAATAATGAATCCAATCCCTGAATGTTGAATTAGACTGCGCATATAGTCCATAATTTCATAATAACTTGATTCAAATTTTCCTAATAAATCAAATTCATCTAATATAATAATCACAGGTTGATTTATAAGCACTTTCACGTCTGTCAGATATTCTTCAAAGGTCATTCTCCAATCTTCGGAAAAATTAGATTTTGTCGGCAGATGTGGTTTTTCCTTTCCCTGCCTTTTTAGAGAGAGACGTATCTTTCGGGCGAATCGATAAAATAAAACATCGACTGTCGCACCTTTTCCGTTGGCAATCCCCTGAATGTCGATGAAAATCCAGCACAACTCATCGGGAAATACCTCCTGCATGACCCGATACAGCGCGGACGTTTTGCCCATACGACGCTCGCCGTATAAGATCAGCACATTTTCCTGCCCATCGCCGCGGAGCTTGTCCTTGATAAATTTGATCACATCCTTTCGCCCCACAAACAGACTGTCGGAGCTGACCGGCTTTCCGGCAATGTAGGGATTTGAAATCTCCTTTTCCCATTTTTTTCTTCCGACAAATTGAATGATTTTTTCCATCAAAACCTTGCGATTTATTTTTTCATTATCGTCATAGACCACGTATGAATGCAGGGAGATATCGCCCACATGTTTTGGCACAATCGTGACGGTCATGGTCTTTTGGTCGCCCGACTCGATAAAGGCTTCAGACCGGCTGATGTCCACCACCTGGAAATTGTCTCCTTCTGCGGATATTGGCTCCAAATGGACATTGCGGGCAATTCCCTCGCCGCTGTTTTCTATGATCACGGTGATGGTCAGGAGCTTGATGTCGGTTACGGTTTTTGGCGTGTAGTCGATCACCGTTAAGTGAGCAACGTTGATGATGCGGCTGATTGCCTGATCAATAATCTTGAGCCAATTTTCATTGATTGCCTGAAAGATTTCTGAAAAAATCGGATAAGAGAATGTCCAATTTTTGGTGATTCGGTTCCGGATTTGATACAAAAAATCTCGCTTGGAAGTGAGTTTCAGATTCTCTCGCAACAAACTGTTGATATCAACCTGAACCTGATAAAAGAATAGTAAGATGGGAAAAATCTCCTGAAAAACGGGCTTCTGATTCTGAAAAGAGTTCATGGTGCGCTCCATATTGAGGTTATAATATCGATAAAATTCTTCAATGCTGTTGTAGATCAGATATTGGCGCATCGTGACAAAAATGAAGCGAACCTCTTCATGATGGGTATATGTTTGGCATTTGTTAAATATTTGAACTGCGGCATTAATTTTATCAATCCATGACATACGATAAAAGTCTGTCTCTGTAGAGAAGTCTCGGCGTCCTCTTTCCGTCGCGGAATCGAGGAAATCAGAGAGAGAGATTAAGCGGTTGCCCTTTTTTCGGATCATACGACGCCTTTTTTTCCAGACCATATTGACGTCCTCCCCGTTGGCCATAAGATAGTATGCCCATGCCACTTCACTGCGGATTGCCAGACTCTCAAGCGTCTCTTCGTCGTCTTTGACCAGCAGATAATGGGCGTATTTGTGGCTGGTTTCCGGATTATCAATGATCAACTCCGCAGCGCGGTGCCCTCGTCCATATTGGAATGTGCGGTTGATCACAAAATCAATATTTTCCAACCCATTTTCAATATTGTCATACGTGGCACACAGCTCGACCAAATAATCTGACAATTTTGGAAGAGGGAAAATCGTCATCTGGTTAAAAGTCATCGGTGTGTCTTGACCATACCAAGGAATTTCATGTTGCAAAGTTTGTTCTTGTTTTCGTTTTTTTAATAAATCGTATGAAAAAATCATATAAAGACTTTCAAATGGATAAAGTGGCAAATTGTTGAAGAAAATCGGGATCAAAAGAAAGGCATAAGATAAAATGCGCACATTCTGCCCGTTTTCCGATATCAAAAAGGATTCTCCAAAAAATAGTACGAACGCCACCCCAAACCATAGCCAAAGAAAATGGCGCTTTCTCCCAAATGTCTCGATGTCTATGGGAAAATAGTTGTCCCGAGGCGGCTCGATATCTATGGAGGAGCCGTTTTTCCGAAACATTTCGACAAATCCCGTGGCGCCGCCGCCCAAAAAACCAATGAGGTTGGAAATGACATAAATCCAGGAATAGGTGTTTCCCCCACTTTTATCGCCGATAATCCCTCCGGCAAGATAGGGAAATAAAAGTAAGGAGAGGCTGACCCAAATCATTGATAGCGTGGCAATCATGTTCCCGTTAAAGTGCTTTATTTTTGTGAGTAGGGGAATGATCCCCCAGAAAAATGCAATGAGAATTATCGCCCAAGTAGGCGGCGTTTGGGGAAAAATAATACCGATATTCACAATACCTGTGATAAGCGATAGCGATAACGCGGCCGCGCCCGCGCCTGGAGGTAGATAAGGACCGAATATCGAGCCCGCGCCGGCAAACGCGCCCGCGCCTACGAACGCGCCTGCGCCCGCGCCCGCGCCTGCAACTGCGACTGCCGAGGAAAATTCTTTTGATAATCCAAAAGTATGGGATACCAAAAATGTGATCAAAAATGTGAGTGAGACCGCGACTGCCCCAGACCCAGCAAAGGAAAATGAAAATGCCACGGCAAATCCAAAAGCAAAGGAGTTGGTGATATCCTTGGTAGTCATATAAATCGCTAAACCCGTGATAAATCCCCAAAATAATGCGGATATCGCTACGTCGTAATCGGTGATCTGCTTCCGCTTGGTTACCTTGTCGTGCAGCGTGAACGGCTTCAGATAAAAGTAATAGGGCAGAAAGATAATGTTGCCAATTCTTCGCCTATAGCAGACTTTCATAATCCTAAGTCCTTGTGTATTTGGTGTGGGTCATCAATGCGAAACAGACATAAGACCCGCATAGATAGCGAATGTTCATGTGTGTCATATATAGCGCAAAACTCTGCGCTTTTCTATACCTCATACAAAAATCTCATAGAAACGCCATACAACTATAATAGAAATGTCCATACTTGTCAATATCCAGTTGACAATCGGCTATCGATTGCTTATGTTGCGATGTAGTTGCTATAAATGTTTTATCGTCTGTTCTGTAAATATCTACGAAAATGGGAGGTTGGCTATGGTGAGTTTAATGGGTACACGTTTTTTTTCGTTCACACGTCGCGCGCTGAATGGAGTGCTTTTTGCTTTTTTGTTCCTGCTTTTTAGTAGTGGGGTGAGTTGGGGAGCTTTTAGTGAAAATTTTGATTCTTGGGCAGATGGCTCCTATGGCACGACAACTGATTATGATCATACGGGTGTTGGGCAGTGGCAAACGTACAATTCAATGTGTAACTCGCAAAATGCTCGCTCCGGGAATGCAATCAGATTTAATGATGACAGCGGTCAAAATGAATACCTGCGTTATCAAGGCTTAGATGGAAATGGTAAAGATAGCGGCATCGGAACTATTTCTTTCTACTATTGCCATTGGGATGCTGATGGTAGTTCTGTTCAGTTTCAAGTTCAATATAATCAGAGTGGAGGCGGTTGGACTAACGTAGGGAGTGTTGTGACTGTTACAAGTACAACTTATGCCCAGTTTTCTGAAAATGTTGACCTTAGCGGTGACGATATTTTGGTTCAGGTCATTTCCATTGCAGATGCTGAGAGGTTGCTCATTGATGACTTTAACATAACCGATTTTGTAGCCAGCAGTACCTGTCAATCCGCCGGCACAGGAGATTGGAACACCGCCGGGACATGGGCCACTTGCGGCGGCACATTTCCCCAAGCCGGCGACAATGTTCAGATTCAAACCGGTCATACTGTTACATTTAACGGCGATCCTATTACCGGACTTGGCACAGTCACTGTTGACGCCGGCGGCACTCTGGCTACCGGCGGTGCTAGCAGAGATTTACAAGGGAATTCATTAACTGTGAACGGAACTTTCCGGATCGATCAAGGCGGTTGGGCCAGTAACGGCACGTTTGATTACAACGCAACCGGGACATTGGAGTTTGCCAATACGAGCGGTTCCTATGGATTCAATAACGCAGATGCATATTGGCCCTCGGGTGCTACTGCTCCCCAGAATGTCAATGTATCCGGCAGCGGACTGACTATGAACGCAGCAAGAACCGTTGCGGGTATATTTGAAACCAGTTCCACCGTGACCACAGCCAATAATCTCACGGCAAATGGCACATTGAGATTGAATAGCGGGGGTTCGCTGGATAGTGCTCCGACTTATGGTGCTGCATCGCTTCTGCACTATAACACTGGCGGGATTTATGGTCGCAGCAACGAATGGGACGCAAACGATCCCCATCATGTGCAGCTCTCGAACACTACCACCCTCAACTATCCGAACGGCTCCACGGCTGCCCGGACCATGACAGGAAATCTGACCATCGACGCCAATTCTGCATTACACATGAATTATGGCACCCCCAGCTTAAGCAACCCGCTCACTGTCGGCGGAAATGTACTTCTTAACGGCACTCTGACTCTCGGCGACGCTGCAGGCGGCGATCTTAATCTCAGCGGCGATTGGACATTTAATACCGGCGCAACATTCACCCACAACAGCCGATCCGTGAATTTTGTCGGCACAACGGCTCAGGCAATCGGTGGGACGGGGGATACTACGTTTGGCTATGTTACCTTCAATAACGCCAATGGCGTGACTGCCCCTGCCGGTATAATAGGTGTGCAAAACAATTTCACAAATACCAACGGGTTCACGCACAATAACGGCACGGTCACCTTCACCGGAACCAGCGCGCAAACTGTCTCCGGCACAGTGATCTTCAATAATGTGTCCCAGGCCAGTGCCGGCGGCGTCAACTATGGTGCCAGTTCGACAGTCAACGGGACGCTAACCCTGAACGCCGGTAGCTCTGTGACAACCAATGCCCCAACCTATGGCGCATCTTCCACGTTGATTTATAACACCGGCACTTCTTTTACGGTCGGCGCTGAGTGGTTTGCCGCAGCATCGGGTCAGGGTGTGCCCCAAAATGTTCAGGTGAATTCCGGAACCACTATCCTGTTTGGGGCCGCGAATCGTGTTGCCAGTGGGTCATTAACAATTGATGGTGTTCTAACTGCACCGGGAACCGGTAATACCCTGAGTATTGCCGGCGATCTGACCAATACCGGCACATTTACGCACAATGACGGCAGCATTATTTTGAACGGGACAGATCAGACTATAACAGGCTCTTTTACCTTTTATGATCTGACCAAAACCGTCGCTGCCGCCGCGACATTGACCTTTCCAGCAAGCGCGACGCAAACCATTGCGAACGCACTCACATTGCAGGGCGCGTCCGGGCAACTGCTTTCCCTGCGCAGCTCGACACCCGGCACTCAATGGGATATCAACCCCCAGGGTACGCGCACCATCGGGTTCTTGGATGTGCAGGATTCTAAAAATACGAATGCTACTGATATTGATGCCACCGGATCTGGCTTTGTGGATTCTGGAAATAATATCAAGTGGAAATTTTATAGCTGGATCATCAATGAAATCCTTGCCGATCCTGATGCAACAAATGGCGACGCCAATGGCGACGGTTCTTCTAGTACAACGCAAGATGAATTTGTTGAGATAATAAACAACACCGGCGGCGATGTGGATATCTCCGGTTGGACATTATCAGACGTCGCTCAGACACGTCACACATTTCCGGGAGGAACGACAATAACAGACCAATGCGCTATCGTTATTTTCGGAGGCGGGACCCCAACCGGCGTTTTTGGTAATGCGACTGTGCAAACTGCTAGCACAAATTCATTGGGTTTTAATAATGGGGGCGATACCGTTACTCTTAGCAATGGTGGAACAGTCCAATCAGTATATACCTATGGCAGTGAAGGCGGGAACAATCAATCCCTCACTCGGAATCCTGATATAACCGGCTCTTTTTCTCCGCATTCTACGGCAACCGGATCAGGTGGGGCACTTTTTTCACCTGGCACATTGATAGATGGTTCATCCATTTGTTCTTTAACTCCTAATATTGCAATAAGCTCATCCGGACCCACAGCCGGCAATGTGGAGCAAGGCGCGACAAATCATATCATGTACCAGCTCAATCTTGCCGTCACTGTTGCCAACGCTGAATTTACCGGTCTGACCGTCACGACTGGGGGTACTTATGCGGTCGGCGACATTGTAGCCAACAGCTTTAAGCTCTATTATTCTGCGGATAATTCGCTGGATAT
>NBMB01000062.1 GCA_002084765.1 Candidatus Cloacimonetes bacterium 4572_55
TCAAAATTGGCGTCAATGAAAAAGGTCAGGCTAAATCCTTCCATCTGTTGTCTGCCGTCATTATAGACCACAGCCTCCATCTCAACAGTCTGACCGGGCTGGGGTCGAGGTGGGTCGAAGCGGAGGCTGCCCGGATGAAATCCGAGATCAAAATCTTTCAGCGAAATCGAGTTGCGTTCCCCGGGAGTAGCACCGTCCGGATCGAGGCAGGAATTCCAGTTCGTAGAATCATTGGTCGCTTGGTCCACGGAGTAGCTCCATCAGCGTCAATGGAAAGTCCCCAATTATTTGGGACGTTGGATGCGTCGTCAACCGATATTCTCTCCAGCGATACGCCCGAACTTGCACCCCATTCGCTATCGTATGCGATACTGTCGGCATACATGCTTTGATTTGGTCGTACAACCACCTGATCGCCCCCATTGTTCAGGCTGAGCCACTCTTCCACCTGAATCAGCTCCGAAAATTGATCCGGATACCGATCTATAAACGCGAGCGAGTCGGCTGTCAGAATAACGTATTGATCCGGTTGGATCACGAACACATTTTCCGTGATCAGTCTCGGACTTGCGTTGCTGTCCTCAATGCTCCAGTCTTGCAGATTGAGAGGCAACTGACTGCGGCAAAATAGCTCGATCCATTCTGTCTCGCCCTCGCCTGTCAAAGGAAGATAATAGATTTCATTGACAGCAATTGGGAGCTCTCCCACCGGCATCAGGATGCTCGCTCTGTTATCCCCAATATCCTCATCTAACTGATAATCGAGCTCGATTATCAGGCGATACAGACCGAGCAGAGGGGTTTCAAACACCCACTGAGCCTCGGTAGAATCCGCAGGCAAAATCGATTCGGTTATCTCAATCGGTTCAGTCAGCCGCTCATTTTCCTGCATCTCGCCGTCAAAATTTATGTCGTAACCGATTAAAATATTAAAACTTTGGCTCGCCTCGCTCCCTTGATTTTGGATGGTCATAGAGATTGTAACAGGTTCTGAGGCTTGAGGTTGACTCGGAAAAAAACGAATATCCTCAGCGGTTATGCTGAGATCGTGCTGACTGAGCGCAACGCTGTTTCGGAATCCGGGCGTGCCGTGTAGGATTTCGCTGTTGCCCCAATTTTCGGCATCGTCTCCTCCTATTGGATCGCGCTTCTCGTCGGAATAGCCGTCAGCGTTGTCGATGCTATAGGTATAAAGCGCAATGCTATCGCCAGCCGTATTTTCCAGAATGATGGTCTCGGGCGTACTGTTGCTCAGTCCTCCGCTGCCAAAAGTTGAGCCGTCAATCTGCAGGATCAGCGCATTTTCCGGTATCTCATAGACCGTATCGTCATAATTTGGGTCTAAGATTACGCCGTATTGACCGGTTTGCAGGATCATCCCTCCTTCCCGCTCAATAATTGTATCTGAATCGTTCTGATCTCCAATAGACCAGCCAGTCAGATCAACCGGATCGTCGCCGGTATTGTAAATCTCCAAAAACTCGCCGCTGTTCTCGGATAGGACGGGATTGAACATCACCTCATTAAGAACGATGTCGCTGTCCGCCGAAAAAACCAACGATCCATGAAAAAATAGGATCAAGAAAATGGCATGAATTTTCATATTTTATAAGCTCCTTGTAATCTTGCTCTGATACAAAAAAACCTCCACTGGGGAGGTTTTTGTTATTTTACCGAAATATAACGGCTTTTAACCGCCGCACAGTCATAAGCCGTTTAAAAAAAGCCGAATTTACTGCAGCATGGATTGATACGTTGTCAGAATCAGTTGGATGACGCTTTGCGGGATAAGTCCGAGTACAAAGACCCCTATCACGGAGACCGCAGAAGCGATGGCAACATTCCAATCAGTGAGCGGCGCGGCGCGGGTTACTTCCGGCTTCATATAAAGGTAGACAACGACCCTCAGATAGTAGAACACGCTGATCATGCTGGTTATGATGCCGATCACGCTTGCCCAATAAAGTTTTTGGTCGATAGCGGTCATAAAGATAAAAAGTTTGCCCATAAACCCGGCTGTAGATGGGATGCCCGCTAATGAGAAGAAAAACACGGTCATTGCAATGCCCATAAATCGTTTTTGATGAGCAAATCCGGCAAAATCGTCGAGATTTTCTCTTCCAGAATAGATCAAAATACCGAATGCGCCGATCACGGTAAAGGTGTAGGTAAAGAGATAAAAAAGGATGCTGGAACTTGCCATATTCGGATCCGACTTTGCCGCGGCAAATGCCAAAAGCATGTACCCAGTATGCGCTATGCTGGAATAAGCGAGTAGCCGCTTGATATTCCGCTGACTGATCGCCACGACATTTCCGACGATCATGCTCAGCACAGCGATCACCTGCAATATGGTGTGCCATTCTTCACCGCAGTTTTGGAACGCGATCAGTATAATACGGACAAATGCGGCGAAACCGGCTGTTTTGACTCCTGCCGCCATGAAAGCGGTGATCGGCGTGGGCGCGCCTTCATAAACGTCCGGCACCCAGTTTTGGAATGGAACCGCGCCGATTTTGAAGAGGAATCCGACGAGCATCAAACCCAATCCGATTAGCATTCCCGCGCTTTTTTCGGCTTTGCCTATCTCGCTTATTACAATCTCGCCGGTTGCGCCATACACCATAGACATGCCGAACAAGAGGAAGCCGGTGGAAAACGCGCCTAAGATGAAATATTTCATTGCGGCTTCGTTTGATTTTTTGCTTTCTCGATTAAAGCCGGCAAGAATATAGATCGAAATCGACATGATCTCCAATCCGATCAGGAAAGTGATCAGATCGCCGCTGATTGTCAAGAAAACCATTCCGCAAGCGGCTAATAAAATTAGCGCGTAATATTCTGTATAGTAGGATTTGACTTTTTTCAGATATCCGGCGGAGATAAGAATCGTCAAAGCGGTTCCGATTAATGCGACCAGAGAGAGGAAAACGCCAAAATCGTCCACTCTCAAGGCGTTTTCATAGAAAGATTCATTGACGCCGAACAATTTGAATGTGAAAAAAATTGCCAAGATCACGCCAATTAGAGAAATTATCAGAGAGATAGTGAGCTTTTTTTCACCCTTGACAAAACTCTGCGCCATCAAGACAAGAATGGCCGCGGCGACGAGAAGCGATCCCGGATAAATTGCTTGAAATTGCATATTTTTCTCTTTACGGTTAAATAAATGGGTTCATATTCTAACGAGTGAACATTTCAATATTAGGCAACGCTTGTAACGTGGCGTGCATTTTTTCCAAAAAGAGGTTGGGAAAAATTCCCATAATCACCATCATAATGATCAATGGGGCAAAAACCACAATCTCCCGAGCGGTGAGATCGTTCAACGGCAGATTTTTTTTATTTGTGATCTCCCCGAAGAACGTCCTTTGATAAAGAATAAGCATGTAAACCGCTCCAAGGATCACGCCCAGTGCGCCCATAATACCGAATACGTAGTTGGCACTAAAAGCTCCCATTAAAATCAAAAACTCGCCGATAAAGCCATTCAATCCGGGCAGTCCGATAGAAGAGAGCATGGTGATCATAAAAATCACGGCATAAATCGGCATGACTTTTGCCAATCCTCCGAACTCAGCGATTGTTTTGGTATGACGGCGCTCATAAATAACTCCGACCAAAAGGAACAGCGATCCTGTGCTTAATCCGTGGCTAAGCATTTGATATATACCGCCTTCAACGCCTTGAAGACTGAGTTGACCCGCGGAATTGAAAGCGAATAATCCCAAAACTACATAGCCCAAATGACTGACCGAGGAGTACGCGATCAACTTCTTCATATCGGTTTGAGCCAGTGCCATGAGCGCGCCGTAGATGATGCCGACTGCCGCCAGTGTGGATAGGTAAGGGGCAAAAACGAGCGTCGCGTCTGGAAAAAGCGGAATCGCAAATCGGATAAATCCGTACGTTCCCATTTTCAGCAGAACTCCCGCCAGGATTACGCTGCCCGCGGTTGGAGCTTGCACATGCGCGTCCGGGAGCCATGTATGGAATGGAAACAGCGGAACTTTTATGGCAAATGAGAGCGCGAATGCGGCGAAAAGCCATAACTGCACGCTTTCTGGGATGCTGTTTGCCCGTATGGTTTCATACAAAATCGATAGCTCAAATGTCCCAGCGACGTTGTATAAATAGAGACCGGCTAAGAACATCAGGAGACTGCCAACCATGGTATAGAGAAAAAATTTGACGGTGGCGTATATGCGATTTTCCGATCCCCATATTCCGATCAAGAAAAACATGGGGATCAGCATCACTTCCCAGAAAATATAGAAGAGCAGGAGATCAAAGGAGACAAACGCTCCCAACATTCCAGTTTGCAGCAAAAGGAGCGAGATGTAAAACCCTCTGATGCGTATGGTGATGTTTTTCCATGTACTGAGGCAGACGATTGGTCCCAAAAACGCGGTCAGAAGAACCAACAATACGCTGATGCCGTCAACGCCGATATGATAACTCGCGCCAATGCTCCCTATCCAATTGATTTGCTCCTCGAATTGTAAACCCGATTGCGAGCTGTCAAATTGAAAATAGAGCGGTAGCGAAAGCAAAAAAATGGCGGAAAAAATAATTATTGCAAATATCCGAATCGCTTTATGGGCGTCCTTCGGAAAGAAGAGCAAAAGGATTGCTCCCAACAACGGTAAAAAGACAATCAGTGATAGCAGACCCATATTTTCCCTTAAAATTTATTTGAGGTATAACTATTCATTTTTCCTATAAATATCAAACATATTAAAAATTATTAGCGATCAATGTCGTCTTCTCTATGCTCACCATGACAGGATAATCGCGGGTAAATATAATACAAATTTTTTTTATTTCAAGAATTAAGATGAAAACATCTTACAAAAAAAATAGATTTTTCATATCTTCAGAAAGGCGCGAGCTAAATGATCTCTTCCACAGGCGCAATATCCAGCAAGATCTGTCCCATTTCCACTTGATCATTGGGATTTAATTCCAGATCGATCACTTTTCCGGGGCAATGCGCCTTGATAGTATACTCCATTTTCATTGCCTCCAAAATTAAGAGAGGGTCGCCTTTTTCCACCATATCTCCATTTTTCACAAAAATTTTCAACGCTTTACCGGGCATGGGCGCGGTGAGGTCTTGAGCTGCATCCGCAGGACTGGTGCCCGGCTCGTGATCACTCTCGACGCTTCGTTTCAGGACATAGTTCCGCCCGTTGATTGAGAGAAACCGTTCTTCTCCCTTGCTAGCGAAGTGAACCCGGTAGCTTTTGTCTCCGACCTTCATCAAAAAAACATGATCTCGGCAGGCGCGCGCCGCAACATGACGGCTCTTTTCATCCATTTGTATATGATACATTTGCTCTTGCGGCGAATCCCCCGCGTCTTGTCGAATCTCCGCGGGGTAAAATTTTCGGTTATATTCAAATAAAATTTCCATGGACTTCATACAAAAAAACTCCTGTCATTATTTAGTCGTTATTTAGTCCAGTGATCCTCAATCGACGCATCCACATCCGCGGGAATCGATTTAATAAACACTTCTCCAGATTTCGTCATCATCTCTTTGACCATTTCACACGTTTTTTCCGCGATTTCCTCGCCGCACTCAACCACAATCTCGTCATGCACAGTATTGATCAACTTGGCATCTAAATTTTGATTTTTGATCTCTTCTCGAATCCAGACCATCGCCAATTTGGTCATATCCGCGCTGGTGCCTTGGATCGGCGTATTTTTAGCTTTACGCTGAATAGCCCCTAACTGGCGACGACGGTTTTTTCGAGCCTCAAAAAATGTATCATCCGATTCGTGCTCATCTCGTTTTGGCACAGGAGGCAGGCTGTAATATCTCTTACGTCCACCCATTGTGCGAGAATAGCCCATCTTGACGCCTTCTTCAGCACTTCCGTCCAGAAAATCTTTAATTGTGGGATAGCTTTTGAAATATTGATCGAGCATTTTTTCGGCTTCGCGCAGATTTTCCTCATCGCTTTTAGAATCATTTCCAATAATAACCGACAGACCCTGCGCGCCCATTCCGTAAGCCAACCCGAAGTTAATGCCTTTCGCGGCTTTTCGCAAGTGTTTGTTTTTATCTTTTGTGACTTCCTTTTTAAACATAGTTGACGCCACAATGGAGTGCAAATCGCCGCCGTCGTTAAATGTGCGGAGAAAGACCGGATCCTGACTGCACTCCGCGATGATACGCAGTTCACAACCGCTATAATCTGCGGTAATCATCTTCCTGCCCTTGCCCGCGATAAAGGAATTTCGGAAATCGGATCCGGCTTTGATATTCTGTAGATTCGGCCTGGTGCAGGAAACGCGCCCGCTCTCCGCGCCCAATTGTCGAAAATTGGGATGGATGCGTCCGGTTTTCTTATGGACATGTTTCAGGAAACCCCTGCCATAGGTGGAGACCACCTTCTGATGAGTTCGATATTCCAAGATGAGGTCTTTTACCGGATGGTCTATCGCGACAATGGTCTCTCGACTTGTGTCTGGAAGCCGCTCTTCCAATTGCTTTTCCGAAAAATTTCTTTCAGATTTGAGTAGCCGCCTGAGCGCGTCGCGCAACTGTTGATCGCTGTCGTAATTGATTGATACAAAGCCGAAGAGATCGCCCGGCGCAAATCGTTGGAAAATTTTGTCCAACTTTTTCTTTGCCGCGCTTTTTCCCTTGTCCGCTTCACGAATCAACTTTTTCCACCGCGCGGTGTCGAGCAAAATGCCGTTATACTCCATATCGGCAAACGCGGCGACAGCCTGACATTCCAGCTTGATCGTGAACTCCAGCTCTTCTTTAATCGCAATCGGAATCTGCTGTTCCAATATTCGGAGCGGATAGATCACATCGTTCCGAGCATATTCCAGCTGCTTTTCAGTGAAATCTCCTTTATGACCGATAAATGAAGTTTGCTCTTCTTTGCTGATTTCCTGCTCAAAATAGTCCTTCATCAAATGCTTCAATCCAAATCCGGACCTTTTGACGCCGTTGCGGATCACCATCTCGATGAGCATGGTGTCGATCATATTTTCCATACAGATACCAAAATTGCTGCGTATAAATTTATAATCAAAGTTGGCGTTATGCAAGACTTTGGGAATCTTGATCCCCTCCAGAATCGGGCGCAATGGTTCGATCTTCGCGCTTTGCGTATCAATGACATATTGATCTTCGAGATCGCCAATCTGCAACAAAAGCACTTTATCGACAAAGGGGTCTAAACCTGTGGTTTCGGTATCAACCCCTAAAATTTTTTTCTTCTCAAGATTGGGGACAATAGCTTCGACCTCTTCGGTCGTGCGCAAAAAATTGACCATATCAGGCGACTCCATATCTAATTATGCGCTCTTCGGAATAAGCGACGCGTCCATTTTTCCGTTAAATATTTCCAATGTTTTCTCAAGAATTTCATCAGGATCAGAAGGCTCGACGATTTTTTTCTTCCGCTTTTGAGAAGCCTTTTTTTTCTTTTTTAGAGGCGGAGCCACGGACGAAATTTTCTCACTCTCTGATGTCTTCGATGGAGACCGCGGCTTAGAAACCGGCTCTGTTTTCACACAAGCGTGAATCGATTCATCAATGACCGAGCGGACTCGAATCGATCGACCAAATCGATTGGAAAACTCCCGCTCTAAAAACACGGGAACCTGTTCCGCCTTTGAATGATCCATAATCTCTTGATTGGGAAAAGCGAGGATCACGGTTTCGTTTTCTATACCGACGATTTTTGAACTGCTTTTCAATATATTTTTTTGGGAGAAATTGAAACGGCTTTTTTTGACCGACTCCATATAAATGCGGTTGAGTTGTTCTGGGTCGATCTTTTTCAAATTTGGCGGGGTTTGTTTTTGATCAAATAAATGTTTTAATTGATCATATTGCGAGAGTTTTTCATCAGCGGTTGCCGCGTCAATAACTGCGGGCATGCTCTGAATATCGTTCAGCGCGGATTTGTCCACCCGAATACGCGTATTTCCCACTTTTATGATTATCATTTCTCCCGATACGAGAATATGAAAAAAAACAGGCTGTTCTCCGCTATGTGCCTCAAGCTGGGTTTTCAGTTGTTTCAGCGGCTTTTCCGTCAACAATTCCGGATTCAGTTTGATATGCGCCGCGTGCCGGATATCCTTCTCCATAATTTTAGTCGCTCTCCTGTTGGAAGGATTTATAGAAATATACGCGTATGATTTCGAGAAAATCGATTATTTATTTTTCTTTTTCACTTCACTTTTCATACGACTAGAATTGATAATTCGCAGATTTTTCCCTACCTTCCGATTCCGATAGAGATTCCGCTTGATTTCCGAAGTCAGGGACTCTCTTTTCTGTTTCGGCAGCAGGATTGATCCGTGGATTGCCTCATAGCCCGCAATTTCTTCTAAGAGGTTTTGGCACAACTTTTTGGCGTACTCCGGCGTTGTCACAATTCTTGTTATCACTTTTTCTTTGTGGATAAAATCAAAGGTAAGCTCTTGGCAGGAAAAGATGATACGAGCCAAATCAGAATCAATTGGCTCCGGCTCTTGCTTCGAATCAGATGGGCTTAAGCTTTTGGCGGCAGTAACTTCTGGTTTATAGCTATATTGAAAATCCAACGATCACATCCTATTTTTTAAACATATTTTATTTATTTAAAGTAAGGCAGCCTGTTCTCTGTCAGAATTTTTCTTGCAGAGTCTCGACGCCGTCCCACCCCTTTGGCATCCCGTCATAGATAAATTTTTCGCACCGTCGGACATAAAGATGTGCAGCGGAATCTTTTTTATTGGCGTTCGCCACATCTTTGAACAGTTGAAACGCGCCTTTGAACTTTTTGCTATGATAAAGATAGACGCCTTGTTCAAAATCGGCTCTTGTATTCTGTTTGATCTTAACCACTTTTGGATCATCTACATCGAATATTTCAAAAACTGATATAGAGTGCTTTTTACCTTTTACTCGAATAAGGTCAAGAAATCGATAATTATGCTTTTCCGGGTATTTCAAATGAAAGAGCGTTTGCTCGCTCACCAGGACAGTCGATCCGTATAATTTGGTGAGATTTTCAATGCGGGAAGCCAGATTGACCGCGTCGGATATGACCGTGCCTTGCATATATTTGCTATAGCCGATTGTGCCTAAGACAACCGGTCCTGTGTGCATCCCCATCCCGATCCGAATTGGCTCGTATCCACTTTTGTGGCGATGTCGATTGTAGATTTCGATTTTATTCATAATATCGATAGATGCTGCCAAAGCGTCGTCCGCTTTGTTCGGGAAGAGTGCCATCATAGCGTCGCCGATGTATTTGTCAATAAATCCGCCGTTTTCCCAGATCACTGGGCTGACTCGCTTCAAGTAAGAATTGAGAAATTCAAAATTTTCGCGGGGAGTCATATTTTCTGATAATGCGGTAAAAGAACGGATATCGGCAAAAAAGATCGTCATCTCTCGATGCACCTGCTCGCCTAATTTGACATGGACGATACTCTCATGTCCCAGGAGCTTCAGGAATTCCTTTGGGACAAATCGACTATACGCGGCATTGATATGAGCCAACTGCAGATGGGTTTTTATCCGAGCGACCAACTCGCTGTTAGAAAAAGGCTTGGTCACATAATCGTTGGCTCCGGCTTTAAACCCTTCAACAACATCGTTCATCTGACCTCGCGCGGTCAGTAGAATAATGGGCAATTCGCTCGAGGGATAGGTTCGACGAATTTGTCGGCAGACCTCAAAGCCGTTCATTTTTGGCATCATCACATCCAACAGAATCAGGTTGGGTTTTTCTTTTTCTGTTTCCACCATCTCCAGAGCCTGGACGCCGCTATTTGCTTCGATAACAGAAAAATCCAACATTCTCAGATATTGGGATAAAAAATGGCAGACTGTCGGTTCGTCATCCACTACCAATATTTTAAATGGCTTTTCACCATGAGCGTCCGGCGTGAATCGCGACTCATGGCTTTTATCCTGAGAAACCGCGGTATCTATGGAAAAAGGCTCGTCGGGTTTGTTTTTTTCTGGGGGATTATTCTCAAAGAATTTATTTTTGGCGAGCGGCAATTTGAATGAGAATTTCAGAGCCTTTTCCGGTATTGAATTGATATGAATTTTGTCTCCGTGAAGCTCAATCAACTGCTTGGCAATGGCAAAATTAAAGGCTATTTCCGAATCTTTATCAATTTCTAAATCCTCGATTTGCTGACCAGTTTTGGAAAGATAGCGCAATTTCTCATTTTTTATATTCCCTGTCGAGGAGATGATCAGCACAAGGTTTTCACTTTCGGTTTTCGCGGAAACCTCAATAAACCCCGTCTTGGTGCACTCGATCAATACCTTTGCCAAATTCAACAAAATTTGCCGCAGACGTTTTTGATCTGCTTGGACGTGCGATAAGTTGGGATTGATCTTATTGATCAAATGGAGCGGTTTTTTTTTCGAGATATGTTTGAAATGGTCAACGACCACTGCCGCGCAGCTATCAATCGATACCGATCCGATCGATAAGCGAATCTCTTTTGATTGTAATTGACCAGCGTCCAATAAGTTATCGATTAATTCCGACATTTTTTTGCCGGTTGACAAAATATCTCGTAAATCGGGAGCAAGCCGCTTGTCATCAGCGTCCTCGACGCGGTCAATCAAGGATGAAGCCGCGGTATGAACTCGGCTCAGCTGTCTCTTCAGTTCGTATGACACATTTTTCAAAAAATTATTCGTTAGTTCTTTCATCGTCCGGCATCTTTGTTCTGAAAATTTAAAGTATTCAAATTTATATTAATTACTAAGCAAACCCCTAAGAGTCCGCTTGTGTCGTAGGAAACGTCAATTTATTATCGCTCAAAATACCCCGACGGCCTATTCTCTATTTTATCGCAAATTTCTATCTCAAGATATTACAATATATCGAAAAAAAAATCAACACATTTTGGCGGGTCGCCCAGATAGATTTCTATTTTTTTCATAAGCCTTTGTTGGTTCGAGTGAAATTTTCCAATGCTAGTGGGTTTGCAGCCGATTATTTGTTGCATAAAATTTGGGGCAACCGCGGATCAACGGATTAACAACATGGAGCGGCATTGACGAAAGTCGTTCGTTTGCAGATCAAGAAAATAGACGCCGGAAGAGGCATTTTCTCCGGAAGAAAGTGTGCCGTCCCAATGAAGCCGGCGGAATCCGGATGGTGACATTTCCTGGTCGCAGAGCGTCCGCACAAGCTGGCCCGTGACTGAGTAGATTTTTGCCGTAACCCGAGACGCATCCGGCAGGAACAGATTCATTGTCGTGTATTCTGTAAAAGGGTTTGGGTAGTTCGGATAGAGTGCTACGTTTTGCGGAAGTTGCGGCTGGAGGCAGTGTTCCTCAACAAAATAGGGCGCACCCGCCACAAGCAAAAAACGATGCGGCTGATTTGGTATAGCCCAGAAACCGTATTCTCCCTCAACGGGATATTGAAGAGTCTGGTCTGTTATGCAGAATTCGTAATCCGAAGAGGTTGCGGCTTGTTGGGATAATGTGACAAATATTGGATCGTCAGACTTAAGGCAAATTTCAAAGCTAAAGCGATGTCCTTCATTCGATATTTGTCGACAATCGACCGCGGACTTTTGATCGTCTTCGATAAAGTAGAGCTGCACCGCATTATCGGGAGGGATCGGCGGCTCGCTTAGCCTAAAACTTTGCTGAGAAGAAAACAGGGCGTAATTATCACAATCCTCAAATTTTTCCGACCTGACCGAGAGCTGAATTCCCCAGTCATACCCGTCTAAATAGGATTCACCATCCAGAATAGCCGCGGTAGACGCGGGAGAGGTCTCCGCAATCGGTGGAATGCGTATCACAACCCTGTTGTCGTTATTATTTCTCAGAAAATATCCTTTCCAAGGCACCAGCAAGGCAGTTTGCTCATAAGCGGACCCGTCCCACTCCCAAGCCGCGTTTTCCACATTGTCCGGCAAATCGATAGACGACCAACCAACCGGGAAGCTGAAGGGCGATCCGATGATGTTCCAGCCTCTTTCTAACGTCAGTTCGTAGGGTTCGCCGGTCGAGACGGAAAGAGCTGTCGCTGGTTGCGTATCCAATGGCTGCGGCTCTCGGGCAACCAGCCAGTAGCCCTGTCCCTGTTCCAAGAAAAAACTATCGCGGTTTTCTGACGGATCATTCGGCTCATACTCTTCATATAGAAACAGATCGGTTTCCCACTCCCACAAGCGCCATTTTGTGGGGTCGTACTGTCCGAATTCGTTTGATAACACAAAGCCCGGGCTACGGTTATCCAATTCCAGAGGAATAGAGAATAGCTGATAAGATTCGACCGGAAAGGTCTCGGTGCTCTGCAGATTCAATACCTGAACTCGGACGATTTCCGGATAGTTTTCATTACTTGGAAAAATTGCACTGTTGCCCGCGTGATCCACGGCTGATATGTAAAATTCCAGCCCTCTGTCAGTCACGGATTCCGCGGGAATCGTGGCTTGATAGAGTTCGCTGTTTTGCGAATCCACCGGAAGCGAGGCGACCTCGACGTAATCCAAATTTCCTCCCAATCGGTAAGATAGCGTCGCATTGTCCATAGCGATATCGTCTTGAATCCTGATCTGCACCGGCAACTCGTTCCCGGCGATTGGGTATGGAAACTGCGCGGCGGATAAAAATTGGGGGGGCGTCACATCCAGAATTCCTTGACCCACGACAGAAGTCACGATCTCCTCGGACCCAACTTCGTCATCAAGAAATATCGATAGATCCGCTGGATTTACATCAGCGATTGTTGGTTGGAAAGTCAGCTCGATCTCTATTTCCGCATTCGGCAGGAGAGTGATCGGCAAATCGGACGGGCTGGAGTCGATCCGAGTATGATACTGGACATTGTCGCTTATCGAGAGCTCCACAATTGTCAGGGAGGCAGACCCGCTGTTCCTTGACCGAATGGAAATGGTGGAGTCTCTGCCAATATAAACTTGTCCGAAATCGACCGCTTCTGGTATTGTTGTGAGTTGCGCCCGAGCACCAACGCCGATTAGAGATAGATCAAAATTTGTTTGGTTCGGATCATTACAAGAGAGGCTCATGACGCCGGTTTGATCTCCGATTTCAGTGGGCTGAAAAACGACGGAAAGCGTCAGTTCTTCGTTGGGGGCGACGTTCGGCAATGGGAAACCGGGCGATGTCAACTGAAATTGATCGTTGTCAAAAGAGAGCCCCTCCATCTCTAAATCCGCCTGTCCGTTATTCGAGATGGTCAAAGACAATTCTCTGGTTTGACCCACGCGAACCGAGCCGAAGTTTAGCAGATGATCTGACGCGGCGATCTGCGCGGCAAGTCCAATCCCTTTGAGCCTAACCGTCGTCGAATTTTGATCGGGATCGTTTGAAAAGATATAGAGATTCCCGTTAATTTCCCCTTGATACAGGGGATTGAAAAAAAGCATTACAGTCATTTGGCTTTGAGGCAAAAGTATCAACGGCAACGTCGATTCTGTGGAAAACGCAGAGTGATCGATAAGGAACGATTCAACAAAAAGGTCGAGTTGTCCATTATTGGCGATGGTCAGTTCCGCAGAACTCCCGTAACCCAGCGCGGTCGGAACAAAAAGGACGCTATCGGTAGCAGATATGACAGCCGCGACTCCATTTCCGATGAGGTTTGTCGTCTCATCGCCGAAAAAGTCGGAGCTTTGGATCGTCGCAGACGCGGTGAAAGCACCGATTTGATCGGGCTGAAACGTGATCGGAATCCGTTCATTTCCTCCGGGAGATATGAGCAATACAGAGGAGAAATCGTCGATAAATGCGGGATGATCGACATCGATGTCATAGACAATCAGCTCGACTTCGCCGATGTTTGTCAGAGAAATAAATCGAGTGGAGTCCGAGTATATTGGCACAAATCCGAAATCGATTTCCGAAGTGGCTTGCAACAAGGGTGCTTCACCATACCCGGTCAATTCTACGGTCGGGGCGTTTCCATTATGATCATCGCTGGTAATTGTCAGAGTCGCAGTGACAGGTTCAATATCCGTGGGGGTGAATATCAAATCTACGGCTTCGGAGGAATTTCTTTCGATCTCCAGCGGTAAGGTCTCACCGCTTACGAAAAGTGGCTGATCGGAACTGAGTCCTGTCACGGTAAGAGTGGAATTGCCTTGATTGGAGATGATGAGGGATCCGCGCTTTGGTTCATTGATTGGGCTACCGCCGAAATCAAGGGTGGTCTGGGGCAGATCGATATACGCGGCGGTTCCGTATCCATTGAGAGTCAGAAGAAAATTGCCCTGTGGATCGTTGCTTTGGATAATCAAATCTGCTTGAACCAGACCCGTGTCTGCAGGAGTGAAGGTTAATAGGATCGGTTCCCCTTCGTTTGGTTGTAGCGTGAAGTTTTCTGGAGAGACAGAAAACTGTGGCGAGGTGGGAATAATGTTGTTTATCGATAAAGCGGCACCGCCGATATTTCCGCCAGGGTTTTGCACGAGTACTTCCATTTCCGTCGATATTTCCACAGGTTGATCCCCAAAATCGATTATTTCCTGATCAACCCATAAGTTCGGGTGGGGCTGGACAAAATGAAAAATTTGATTCGCTGTCACGTTGCTGATCATCTGGGTTTCGCCGTTTAGCCACTGGACTTGCGCTGAGTAGATGGTCGTATCGTCTCCAAGTCCAAACTCAGCTACGAAAGAATTTTGTCCAAAGGGTCCACAGTCGCTGCCCAGTTCCCGCGCTTGAATCCCAAGATTGCTTGTGATCCGAATTCGCGCGCCGACGCCGTCTGAACTGGACAATGTGCCGGTGAGTTTGACGTGAAACCAGTTGTTTTGGGCCATGTTATTTTTTAAGAGTTGATACCCGTCTTCTCGGATAAGGAATAGGTCTAAATCTCCGTCGTTATCATAATCAGCCCATGTAGCGTCTCTGGAAATTCCGTCCCCCTCGGCTTGATACTGTTGTGTCACATCCGTAAAGGTATTGTCGCCATTGTTGCGATACAACGCGTTGGTCGCGTCGCTATTGACGATATAAAGATCGATCAATCCGTCCCGATCGAAATCTCCCCATGTTGCCGCTTGCGTATTTGCCGGATGCGCGATCCCTGCGCTTTCTGCGATATCGACAAAGAGATTATTTTCCGTATTATGATAGAGGCTGTTCGCTCCCTCTCTCGAGACATAAGCCACAAGATAGCCGTCATTGTCCGCATCTGCCCAGACGCACGCCCAATCGGAGGAGTTGCTATGAATATCCGCCGCGTCGGTGATGTCGGAAAAATTGAGACCCCCTTGATTCTTATAAAAATAAGCTCTGTCCGGAAGAAGCGTGCCGACGAAGAGGTCGGGCAAACGATCCTGGTCAAAATCTGCAAAGCTCGCGCTTAATCCGAGAGTTATATTTTCGATTCCGGTGTCAAGGGATACATCCGTAAAAGAGAAATTGCCGTTGTTTCGGTAGAATTGACAACCGTCGGCAGCAGTCAAAAATATATCTGGATCGCCGTCTGCGTCCACGTCGGTAACTGCTTTTCCACCAAAACCCGTGTGGGAGATGGATGTGATATCCGTGACGTCGATAAAGGGAGCGTTTCTACGGTTTGACAATATCCGGGTTTGACCAGAATTGTTTACCAGCAAGATATCCAAATCCCCGTCGCTATCAAAATCCGTCCACATAGCACTTTTCGTGGCATATTGTGCTGTCTCGACGCCGTATTGGGCACTCACATCAAGAAAAGAGCCGTCTATATTCTGAAGAAGTCGGTTTCCACCGAATCGAGCGATAAACAGATCAAGATAGCCGTCTCGATTAAAATCTCCCCACGCCGCGCTATTGCCCCCTCCTAAATCGCCTAAATTTACCTGGTCAGTTACGTCGGTAAAAGGTTGACTTCCAACAATTTCTGCGCACACAATCACAAACAAGAAAATATATGTTATTAGCCTCATAAGTGTAATCCAATATGTAAAGTTGAAAATAAGGCATATTACATTTCTATGCCAAGTTCTTTCAATTTTTTCCGCATTTCCGCCAGGCGCGTTTCCAAATGATCGGCTCGGTATTTCTCTTCCACCATTAAACGCTCCGCTTGATCCGCTCGATATTTCTCTTCATTCGCCCGATATTTCTCTTCCACCACTCGATTTTCCGCCAGGTCCGCTCGATGTTCGGCATCTATGAAGCGTCGATCCAATTCTGGAAATGATAAAAAAGAGCGACCGTTTGGATAATAAAGGTTCAGATTTTTGGAAACAACCCGAAAACGAATGCCCAATAGCGGGCTGATCCAATTGCTCATATTAGAAACGGGAA
>NBMB01000063.1 GCA_002084765.1 Candidatus Cloacimonetes bacterium 4572_55
ACATATTGTTTCCAGTTTTTCAAGGTGTTTAGAAAAGTGTTGGTGTAGCGATTATCTAATTTCTTGGCTTTCTCCACCCAGAGTTCGATTTGCGTTTGAGCGTTGGGACAAATAGGCGTCTTCAAAAATCGATGTACAATGCACATGATAGGCATTATCTTCGATGACAACATCGGTAACGGTTATGCCCGGTAACTCAAGAATGATTGAGTGCCCCGCACCATTCCTCAAAAAATAATTTACAACACATAAAAGGGTGACTACCCAGAACTCGAAGTTGCATAAATCGTGTCAGGGAACTGGGGATCGATCGCTAACTTTTTTACTCCCCGATTCAATAACCGATGCCAGGTGTTACCGGCATCGATTGTTTTGAAAAAACCAGCCCAACTGCCGACATAGGCTGTTATCGGATCATTAGGATGAACCGCTATATCAAAGATATAGGTATTTAACATGCCCTGGACATGCAAGTCAAAATGGCTCCCTTCATCGTTTGAGCGAAAAGTGCCATAGCTGGTCCCGACATAGAGTATGGTCGGATCATGAGAATTGATCACTAAGGGTCTATCGCGAAAAACAAATTGATTCCGGTAAAGTCCTTCCCCAATTGCGGTCCTGTCCTGTCCCAGGTCCACGCTTTTATAAAGCCCGAAATGATGATCGGTAAAGGCATATAGACGGATCGGTTGCGAAATCTGGTCTACGGTCAGATTCACTACCCAATTATTCTCGATAAACCCGCCATATGCCCATTCCTGTCCGCCATTTTGGGAATAGCCCCAGATCCAATCCATATAGCCGGTGTAAAAGATTGCCCACATCTGTTGCGGATCAGCAGAATTGATTGTCAAGTTATACACATCGAAATCGTCGTTGACTAAGTGCCAGGTCTCACCCCAATCCACACTTTTTAATAAACCGAACCCACGACCGCAGCCATGAAAAAGGAAGGATTGGTAGGAGACATGAGCATTTCATTCACAAAGGCAGAATCCAGCAAGCCAATATTACGCAAATTCCAGGTTTGGCCGCCATCAGAGCTGTAAGCAACCCCACCGCCATTAGTGCCAACCCATACCCGATCAGAATCAAGTGGGTGAACCTGGATCGTTGTTGTCGGATAATAATCGCCGAACCACCAATCAGGCAGTGTGAAAATGTTAATTACAGGCTCAGGCCATTCTGGCAAGCCATTGCTTTTCTGGGCCCAGGTCAAGCCGCCGTCATCGCTTTTAAAAATACCATAGCCATAGCTGCCTGCATAAATTATGCTGGTGTCACCCGGAGCAATGTCCATAGAAATAATGTATCCACCTTCGGGACCGGTATTTGTCCATTCAAAAGCCGACAAAGATGGCACGATAATTTGTGAAACGAATAAGCCGATTATAAAAATTAATTTTTTAACATAATTAAACGAACATTTCCTTTATTTTAAAATCCATTGACAAACAGTGACTAAAATATTATCAACCCCGATCGTTTTTGCTCGACAAAACAGCGGTAAGGGCGTGTCCGCTGTGCCTGCAGAGTTCTATTTACAGCGCGGAAATCTGCGCATGGTCATCACCTCCTTTCAGATTTCTCGATCGTCGTCCACAACCAATATTTTTCTTTTTCTCATATTTTCCAACAATTTATGATTTATTTTTATTGCTAAATATCCACGTCCTATTCCGTTTTTTCTCTCGGAACGTATTCAGCGGGGTCAAGCGAATCGTTCTCAGTGCCGACGTCTTCAAAGATGGTCGAGGATTCAAACAGGGGTCCGCTTTCGATCTGTGAATGGGAATCTATCAACTCACGCTCTATGAATGGTTGGGAAAACGTCGAGTCTGGGGAAGAATCGTTCGGATTAGAGTTTTCCCAGGAAGGCTCCGGATATTCCCAACCGTCATAGTCTGGAGGAGGGCGCGCCCAGATCGGTATATCTTCTCCATCGGCAGGCTCTTTGATCCCGATCGTATCCATGGGACTCTCATAATCGGAGGAGTACACCCCGGATCCAGACGATGCGCCAGGGCTATTATTGCCCAAAATTGAGTCTCCAAAATCAGCTAACTGACCGTGAAAATATCCAAACACTATCGATTCTAGATCGATTGTCACCTCCATTACAGTGGGGACAATCGGTAATTTAAACACAGTATTTTTACTCGGATGCAACATGACAAACAAAATCAATATCCAGGCGGCTATGTTCGTACCTATCAACATGCCGGCGAACGCGCCTCCGGCTCGTCTCTGATGGTCCGGGAAGAATATGTTGATCATTTTTAGCCAAAATTTCCACACTATTAAGAAGATAATAATCAGAGTGAGAAAAGTCAGAATTCTAATCGATGTGCCGATCAACCCCATATCAGCTTGTAAAACAATACGATAAATCACATCGGTAGAGATGAATAAAAGGGGGAAAAAAAATATCCAATAGAGCAAAAATGACATACGGCGCCCGCCGAACTTGATCCCAGCGACTGTCGGAAGCAGAAGAAAGGTTACCATTATCGGAAATATTATTTTTTCCATGGGTTTTAACTCTCAGACAGACTTATGCAGTTATAGGTATATTTCAACATACTCAATAAATACTCGGTATAAACGAGGCATCATTCAGACTTTTCATATTATTTCCTGATTGGCAAAAGACAAACAAGCCGGCTTTTACTGCAATATCGATCGAATCCTGAGGAATAATAAACCCGGCAATTGCTCCATACAGCTTATGACCTTTATATTCAGGAAACAACTTCTTGAATTTTGGCAATTTTTTATCGACAAAAAGCTGAGCGTCTTTGGGATGAAATTTATGCTTTACCTCAACAGCAGCGACATATTTCTGGCTATAAAGCACAATATCATATTGACCTTTCCTGACCTGAATATTATGCACCGCCTCCTCAAAGGAGACGCCATTGAGCGAGGGATTTTCTTTGAAGCTTTGATAAAAGAAAATCTCGGTGGACTCGCCGATATTATCGCCCAGACCGCCTAACTTGTTTATTTTCTTATCCGTTTTCCTCATTTGGAGATCCGTTTCTTTTTGCAGTCGAGCGACTTCCTTTATTTCAAGATCCGTCTCTTTTTGCAATTGAGCGACTTTTTTTATTTCAAGGCTCGTCTCTTCTAATATACCTGTGATTCTGTCGCATGATACCGACAATCCAGCTACCAACTCTTTCAATTCTTTATCCGTCATATTTACTTTCCTATATTTTCTGTGTTATTCCATATCGTGAATTATTAAAATATATTAATATAATTAGATATAGTTTTTACAGTTCATTTATATTCATATATAATTAGGTTTTAAATTATTATCATATCGCGCTGCGCCATATTTTTGAGATTATTTGATGAACTAACCACAAAATGTGACAAATTTTAAATTTTGTAAAAAGTAAATTTTTTTCTTCTTCATGTTGCTCCGTTGCTAAAATATATACTATTTTTGGAGGAGTGTCAATATCCTTTTGCAGAACTTGCGGGTCATAGAATCCATGAGACGGCAGTGGGATCGAAACGGACGGTTTTTTTAAAACAAATGTCCCGACCTGAAAAATGCTTGCGATACGCTTTACAACTCCTTACCTTGTTACCTGTTCAAAGTTTTGTGCGTTACGTTTGGTATTGCGATTGATAGATTGCAAATAGATAATAAACGGTATTCAATATGAAAAAATCGAGTTGGTCGTTATGGATATTTCTTTTTATTCTATTCTTGCCCTTAAGTCATGGATATGGAAACGAGTCCGGTTTAAAATTTGAGCGTATTTCTCCCCGTCAGGGACTCTCCCATGATATTGTTCACAGCGTGATTCAGGATCATCTCGGCTTTATGTGGATCGGGACGCAAGACGGGCTGAACCGCTATGACGGATATGAGTTCAAGGTATTTCAACATGACCCGCTGGACTTGACCTCTATTCCGGTGAGCGATATCCGGGCGATCTCAGAGGATAAGGACGGCTCGCTCTGGATGGGGACATGGGGCGGAGGGCTGGTTAAATATGATCTAAAGACAAACGAATTTTTGCAATTTATCCATACCCAGGGAAATCAAAATAAAATCAACGATAATTGGGTGCAAGCGTTGCACATCGATAAAAACGGTATGGTATGGATCGGCACAAGAGAGGGGGGGCTGGATCGGTTTGATCCGGTGACTGGGAAATTTACCCATTTTCAACATGATTCGAATAATCAAAAAAATTCTGCCAGCCTCAGCGATAACTGCGTATTCTTCGTATGCGAAGATTTGACAGGCGCGATATGGGCAGGAACTCGGAATGGACTCAATCGTTTTGATCCGCAGACGGACGAATTTACCCGGTATCAATCCGAATCCGGGAATCGGACGTCGCTCAGTCACAATGAGGTGCGGGCGGTTTTCTGCGATTCGGACAGCGTGATCTGGGTCGGCACGGCTAACGGCTTGAATCGAATGGATCGGGAGACCGGTCAATTTCAGCACTATTTGACCGAAAGCGGCGGATCTGGTCGGCGACACATTATCAATACGATCACCCAGGATCATAACGGTCAAATTTGGATCGGAAGTTATGGCGGATTGACCCGATACGACCCGAAAAAGAACAAGTTTTATGATTATCCGCATGATCCGAGCAATTATGAGAGCCTTAGTCACAATGACACCCGGATGGTTTTTTGCGATCGTTCTCGCGTGTTGTGGATCGGCACGAACGGCGGCGGTTTGAATAAGTGCGATCTGAAGCCGAGAAAATTTCTGCATAGCAAGTCGGATCCTGCCGAGACCCGCGCCATGAGCGATAATCAGGTCTACGCTTTGTACGAGGATACAAAGGGGGCTGTCTGGGTCGGCACGGATCAGGCGTTGAACAAAATGACACAGGGCTTTGCTTCGATCTTAATCAGTCAAGATAAAGGCTCCTCCGGAATCCGTTTTGATCATTACTATTTCAACTCGGATAGAAGCGAACGGGTTCAAACGATCTGTGAGGATCATAAGGGGAAAATCTGGGTCGGCACGGAGAATGGTCTTTATAAGCTACAAAATCGGCTGTGGATGAAGTTCGATAGGTATGACGAGAAGAGCCACGGTCTGAAAGGCAGTCAAGTGACGAAAATTCTTGAGGATCGCTCTCATCGTTTATGGGTCGGGACTTATGATCATGGCTTAAATCTTTTTGATCCGGAAAAGGGTCAATTTGTCAATTTTTCTCACGATCCGAACCGAGAGAACTGTTTGAGTAATAACCGAATCCAGGCGATTTTTGAGGATCGGGCTGGAGATTTATGGATCGGAACCGACGGGGGAGGGCTGAATCGGCTTAAACTGTCGGAAGGAAAAATCCCAGATCCGAAGATTGCCGAATTTGTTTGCTATCAGCATAACGATAAAAAATCCAGCCTCAGCCATAACAGTATTTTGTCGATTTTGCAGGATAAAACCGGTGTGTTGTGGGTCGCTACTTTTGGTGGATTGAACAAGTTGGTGCTGGAGGAATGGAAGAAAGCCGATCTGCAGGCAGCTATTTTTCAGAGCTACACAGCGAAAAGCGGTCTGCCTAACAACACGATTTTCGGCATGTTAGAGGATGAGGAAGGAACGATTTGGCTCAGTACGAACAAAGGGCTGTCAAATTTTCAGCCTCAGACGGAGTGCTTCCGTAATTACAGCATTAACGACGGACTCCAAAGTAATACGTTTCATGTCGGGGCGTATCATAAGGGTCCGAGCGGTAAGATGTATTTTGGCGGTGCTTCTGGGTTCAACGCGTTTTGGCCGAAACAGGTGGAGGACAATCCCTTTCCACCGCCGGTCTGTCTGATCTCTTTTAAAGTATTGGGCAAGGAGAGAAGCCTTGACACAAGTTTGCCTGGTCTGCCTCGGATCGAACTTTCTTATGACGAAAATTTTTTCTCATTCGAGTTTGCGGGATTGGATTACACACAGCCAAGCAACAACCGGTACGCATACAAGTTAGAGGGATTGGACTCGGATTGGGTAGAGGAATCGAGCCAACGTCGGTATGCAAAATATACCGATCTAAGCGGCGGCTCATATCGATTTTTGGTCAAGGCGTCCAATAACGACGGCGTCTGGAACCATGCTGGGATTGCAATTGATATTATCATTATTCCCCCTTTTTGGGAGACTCGATGGTTTCATAGTTTGATCGCGTTCTTTGGAATTGGGTTGATTATCGTCGGATTTATTCTCCAAAATAAACGGGCTGAGTATAAGAAAAATCAAGAACTTAGCGAATTGGAACAGAAGAGTCAGAAGCAAGAATTGGAGGCGGCTCGAAACATTCAGCTTTCTATGATCCCAGAAAAACTTCCGGAAATAGAAAATCTGGAGATTGCCGCGCGGATGCAGACAGCGAAATTGGTCGGTGGCGATTATTATGATTTTATCCTGTCGCCAAATGGCAAGAATCTGACTATTGTGATTGCCGACGTGTCTGGAAAAGGCGCGCCAGCCAGCCTTTTGATGGTCTCCACCCGTTCGGTTTTGCAGACTTTGACTTCTCACTTACCGTCGCTTGCAGAACAGAATTTATCGACAAAAGAGATCGTGGCAATCGCCAATTCTCATATTTTTGCAGACACTTATGAGATGGAAACGCCCATGATGGCGACCATGCTTATGATGAATTGGGATATCAAAAAGGGCGAGTTGAGATATACGGGCGCGGGACACGAATATATTATGTTCTATCGGGCAAAAACGAAACAGATCGAGATGATCCGGTCTGGAGGGTTGTGGCTGGGCGTGTTCGATGATGTGCAGGAGTATCTGCAGGAGAAAAAACTGACGTTTGAGACCGGCGACGCCATCCTGCTTTATACGGACGGCGTGACAGAATTTCATGACCCGAACGGCGAGATGTTTGGTTTAGAAAATCTCAAAAAATTTTTTCAGGCAAATGTGCATAGATCTCCCCAGGAAATTATTGATAGATTATTTGAGACCTTGGTTGGGTACGGGCAAGGTAGCGCGCAATACGACGACACCACGTCTGTAGTTTTCAAGAGAAAGTGAAAAGTTCGGCTATCTGCGTTATATAACCTGCATTATTCATAAGCCTCGGAGAACCAGAGATATCAGATGTTTGATATTTAATGGGTTAAAGTCTATTTTTAACGACATTTCCAAGAGAACCCAGCTTCTATGAGAATTTCAGAACCCTTATTTAGGCTGACTCTGCGCTCTCTGTGACTCTGTTGCGAATATAGTGAAATGCGCGCAAAAGCTCAATTTTCCTGAAGAAAATTTGGCAAAAAAGATATAATTCTTTAATTATCAATTTTTAATCTGCGATAATCTGCGTAATCTGCGGATCGATTTCCGTGATGACGAATAATCCAGGATAACTAAAGAAATAGACAGGGCTTGGGAATCCCAGACCCTGTCTATGCAACTTCCGCAGGTCAACAAGTTGATCTGTCTATTTCGGCAATTTCGGCAATTCTAAATTTGGACGATTGTCGAATT
The DNA here is from genome assembly GCA_002084765.1 of Candidatus Cloacimonetes bacterium 4572_55. GTDB lineage: Bacteria > 4572-55 > 4572-55 > 4572-55 > 4572-55 > 4572-55. The sequence goes on from NBMB01000063.1 coordinate 7,487, forward strand.
TTGGTATACAAGGCGGATTTTCTTCCATCTGTTTCAGGATGACCTCAATTGTTTTATCTAATTGCGTATCCTTTCCCATCGCATAATCTTTGGGACTGATATCCACCTCGATGTCCGGATCCGTGCCATAATTCTCCACGTTCCATTGCACGTCGTTGAACCAGAAAGAAAATTCCGGCTGAGTTGTCACGGTTCCGTCCACCAGAGCGTGCCTGGGCCAGATTCCGACCACGCCGCCCCATGTCCGTTTGCCGACCAGAGTACCGATCTTCATCAGTTTAAAGGAATGGCTGAAGATATCGCCGTCCGATCCTGCATGTTCATTTGTCAGAGCCACAATGGGACCTAACAGAGCATAACCCGGATAGGGCATGGGCTTGCCCCAACGGGAAATATCATATCCGACCCGCTTCTGCGCCAGCTTTTCCAGAATTAACTCCGAGACATGCCCCCCACCGTTGAAGCGCACGTCCACAATCAAGCCCTGATATTGCAATTCCGCTAAAAAATACCGATAAAACTCAGCGTATCCTCTGGGAGCCATATCCGGGATATGCACATAGCCCACCCGACCGTGGGTTTCCTGATGCACATATTGCCGATTTTTTTCCACCCATTCCCGATAGCGAGCCTTTTCTTCGCTATGTAATGTCTTGACCGTGATAGTCCGCTCGCCCTCGTCATTATCGGCTTTCAACGTGATATCGACCTCCTGTCCGGCAAGGTTGACCAAAAGTTCATGCGGCGACGTCTCCTCATCAACCGGGTAACCCGAGACTCTGAGAATAATATCGCCCTTTTGCACGTTCAACCCCGGCTGGGCAAGCGGCGAATACCACCCGCTGTTCCAAGAATCGCCGCGCACAATATGATCAATTTTCCAATGGTTACCTTCCGCGTCAAAGCGGATGTCCGCTCCGAGCAGCCCGGTACAATAGGAGGGAGATCGCCGATGATCCCCGCCGCCTTCGTAGCAATGGGACGTGCCGAGCTCGCCTTGCATTTCCCACATCAAGTCGGAAAGCTCGGATCGGGTGCAAACACGGTCGATCAACGGCAGGTAGCGATGGTAAATTTTTAGCCAATCGATGCCAGACATATTCGGGGACCAGAAATGCTGCCGCTGTAAGCGCCACGCTTCCCGATACATCTGTTTCCATTCCGCGGGCGGCTTGACCGATACCCGAATTCGGGACAGATTCAGCCAGCCGCTCTCCCGATTTTCGCCACCTTTATCGGTATCGATCTTGACGCCAGATTTCCAGACCCGCAGCTGATTTCCAGCGCGATAGATTAAGGTCTTGCTGTGACGGGAAAATTTGAAATTAGCGACGCCTTCCACGATAGTGGATTCCTTCTGCTCTTCAAAGTCATACATCATCAGGCAGCCGTCTGCTCCCGATTCATCGTCGAGGTCGATTGGATTGTCGTCAAACGAGCCTTTTATCGGAAAAACCGTATAGACCGCTTTATCTTTAACGCCTCGAATTTGATGATAAATCCCTTCTGAGACCGGAAACTCCACCACTCGGTCTTGAATATTCTCCAGATCAATCTCGATCGGTTTGACCACATCTTCTTTCTTTTTATCTTCCTTCTTTTTATCTTCAGTCGATTCAGCCTCCTGCTTCGCGTCTTCATCCGGCTTGTTTCCAGGTGCTTTTGGCTCGGGGATAAAAGGCGATTCTTGATCTTTCTGCAATGTGATCAGATAGGGCTTCATCCCTCTCGGAAAGCTGAGATCAAAATAGATGCCGTCATAAACCGGATTAAAAATACGGCTTGAGAGAAAATAGAGAAATTTCCCATCTGGATCAAACGATGGCGACACATCGACAAAATTTGGCTTGGTGGCTTCATAAGTTTTCCCTGTAGAGATATTCACCAGCTTGATACAGGCAGTGTAGATCGATGTAGGAAATCCGTAAGCGATCCATTCGCCGTCCGGAGACCATGCCACGCCGGTCAACCGCTGAGAGTCGCTGCGATCCATCACTTTCATTTCGCCTCTATCCAGATCAACGAACACCAGCTCATAGCGATGATTGGAAAATGCGATGTGACGCCGTTTTTTGTGAGGAGAGACAACCATGCTAAGCGGACGACCAATGTCCATATCTCCGAATCGCTTCATGGGAATTTTTTTGTCGATAGGATGCAACTCGATCGCCTCTTCACCATCCGCGTCGCTCACTGTGATCAATTCCTTGCCGTCGCTTGTCCAGCGCGCCAATCGGTATCGAGTGCCGTGCCGTTCGCCGTATTGAGTCGCCGCGCCTTCCCAAAGTGCCATATAAAAAGGCTTGCCCCTTCCGGTAATCGCTACGGAATGCCCTTCCGGATGCAACGCGTAATCCTCTAAATTTTCTGCCGCGGTGACAAATTTCCGCTTACGCAAGGTTTGAGAACTATGGAATTTTATATCCAGTTTCCTATCTTCTCCGGTCTCCAAATCCAGGACAAAAATGTCAGATCCGGCATGATAGACGATGCGTCTGTTGTCCGTGGAAGGGAAACGAACATAATACTCTTCCTGCGAGGTGTGACGACGAATATCTTCGCCTGTGGGTAGACAGGAATAGATATTGGCGATACCTTCATGGTCGGATCGGAAGTAAATACGTTCGCCGATCCACAAGGCTTTCCCTAAGTTGCCTTTTAGCTGTACCAGTTTATTGAATTCTCCTTTACCGTTCGGATCGATCCACAGCTCGCCCGCGGTGCCGCCTCGATAGCGCTTCCAATATGCGGAGTCGTGCGTATTTCTACCGATCACCACACCGCCTCCGGGTCCAAATGCGATGCTTCGAGCCGGTCCGTATGGCAGCGGCTCTGGGAAACCGCCATCTGCCTTCACTTTCCAAAGAGCCTGAACTCGGAGAAACGGCTGACCAGCACTGGCGGAATAGACAATATGGTCGCCGTCTGGAGTCCAGCCGACCACTAGACCGCCAAATTGACCGCCTTGATAGGTAAGACGCCGCTCATTACCGCCAGCCGCGTCCATCAAATAGACCTCGGAGCCGCCGCCATCCTCTCTGCCAGTAAACGCGATCTTGCCGCCGTCCGGGGAGAGAGAGGGTCGGCTCACGACCGACCGATTTGCGGTTAAACGTCTGGCAATGCCCCCGGAAAGAGGGACAGTCCATAAATCATCCTCACATACAAAAACAATCGTCTCCCCATGGATAGTTGGAAAACGATAATATCCTGACGCCATATAAATATACCTCCTACTTAAATGGTTCAAATGGTTGTGATTAAAAAAAAAGCAGCGTCATTGCCGCCGACTTTCGATTTGTCGATTCATCTCATCCTCGATCATAGATACAAAAACTCGGACGAATCTTTTACGTTACCTATTCCATATTAGATATGTTGCAAATTTATATAAAAAATGGAGAGAAAATCCCGAAGGTGTTTGGAGAAGAACTCGCAGATTTCGCGGGTTTGTCTATAAAAATCCGCGAAATCTGCGGACCAATCCGTGGATCAATTTGACCTCCTGCTCTCTCTATGCTCCACTTTAATATCCGATAATTTTTTGATATTGACAATAAAGTAGCTGTTCCACGTCCCGCTGGCGTAGGACGTCCAGGAAAACCGAGCTTGCCAACAATGCAGGTCTCGATAGATATCCAGCCTCTGAGACACTGTTTTTTTATCCGTGAGATTATAACGATTCTGATAGCTGACGTCCCAATTTTTGGTCAATTGCAGCTTAAACTTGGCGATCAAATTGGATTGCGGTTCAGAATGGACTGCTCCTTCCCGGTCTGACAGTTCAAACGTGCGTCGATAGGAATGTGTCATAGAAATATCCCAACGGCTGATGCCCGCGCTTTTTTTTGGCTTTTGTGACAGGGTCTGATCCTGATAAAATGGATTGTCTTGATTAAAATCGTCCGGCTTTCCTGGCAATTGCGCTGGATTTTCCTGTGCAAGCGAATCCGGAGTCGGGTTCTTATCTTCGAGAGAAAGCGAGTCTGAAACAGAGATATCGGGAGATGGATGAAATTTTTTCAGGATCCTGTCCACCCATGATCGCACTTTTGTTTGATTCAGGCTGATCGTTGTATTAGCATTCATGGTTCCGGTACCGAATTTTTTTTCATACAGGTGGTACGAGCTATTCGCAGTCACGGACAAGGCGTTGATTCTGGTGGAGAGATTTCCGCTGATATTGGAAAACCGCCACTCCTGATCCTGTTTTTTATAAGAGCTTGCGAAATCCATAGTAAAGAGTTGCACATTTCGGCTTTTGTCTCCACCTTCTTTCATCTTGGCCTCGAACAGGTTGCTAAGCCGGATGCTCGACACGGAGAATTTCGATGCGGGATTGGATTCGATTTTTTTCAGATCAAAGCCATAGTTCCTGTCCTCGAAGTAAAATCCTGGATCATAGTTCATAAATATTGAGGGGCGAATCGTATGCCGTATAGCCTGCATTTTTCCGATTTTGGCACGAAATATTCCGTATATGGCACTATTTCCGGTCAATGAGAGATTTCCGGGGGTCAATCGTTGGCTATTGTCATCTCTCGGCTCCTCGGTTTCGGTTGCGCATTCCTGGACAATAGTCTCCTCATGATCTTTGCGCCAGGAATCGGTCAAGGAGGATCGAAGGGTGAGGTTAAGCCAATGCACAATGCGAGGTGCTACGGAAAATGAGAGGCTGAACTGATGTTGCGCTGTCCAATCGTACGCGGTGACGAATCTGCTTTGGGTCTCAGCCAGAGAATCCGCGTCAGCCTCTGGAGAATCGCACGGCTCTTTTGTCAGCTTATGATAAAATGTAGATCGGCTGCTGAAGGAGATAACCGGCGACCATTCTGCGATCCCGGAACCTCTTCGTGGATTCAGCAGATTGGATCGGGAATAGCTGACGGAGATATCCGGAATTTTTCCGGTTTTGACGTCGGTGATCAAGTTGTGTGTATAGTCCCCAGCCAATTTGATCCGCGCCTGACCCCAGCTTTTGTCTAAGGTAAAGCTGGATCGCAACAACCCCTCAGTCCGCTGATCCTCCAAGTCGCTTGTCTGCCGATAATAATCCTTGCTGCTGACAAAATTCGCGGACGCGGTCAGGGTGAATTTTTCTCGGAAAGTCTGACGATGAGACCCGGTCAACCGCCAACGAGTCGAGGAGCTTTCCTCTCCGCCGACTTCCCAGTCGTAGTCTGCGCTGATCTTTCCGCTCAGATGATGTCGCCAGATATAGACATAATCCGCGCCCATCTCCAAGCCGGTCCGTTCACGAATCGATACCCGTGCCGTGAGGTCCATATAGTCGTTTGTCGCCCAATAATAGCCCAAATTTTTGATATATCTGCCATCCACATTGTTGTTGCCGACCCGTGGCGTCAAAAATCCGGATACCCGACCGGTTCGGATAGGAAAAATAAAAAAAGGCAATGCAAAGAGAGGGACGTCTCCTATATAAAGGATAACCGGTTGCGCGATCACTTTGTCCTTAATCAGCAACTTCATCCGCTTGCTTCGGAAGCAGTAATGCGGCTCGGTCATATCGCAGGTGGTATAAAAACCATCGCTGATGAGCAGGGTCTCTCGGTCAGGTTTGCGAATCCGTTGACCCGCGTAATAGCCGTCCTCATATTGGGACCTGCCCTGTTCCACTTCTCCCTGACGACTCTTCAGATTATAGCGCATTCGTTCCCCGACCACCTGATCGTCGCCCTCGTATAATACCGGCTCTTCCTCAGCCGATATGGTCCTTGAATCGAGGTGATATACCACATTCCCGGATGTCAACCGGATATCGTCGTAGAGAATATCGACCTTGCCGCGTAGCTGGAGGGTCTTCCCATCGACAAAATATCGGATGCTGTCCGCTTGATAGCTGACGATTTCCAGTGAATCCTCAGCTATTCCGATCCCCTTTGTCGAGTCGGGCCCTGGCAATTCCCGTTGCGCTCGCTCGATCCAGTATCGGAGGGAGTCCGCGGGAGAGTCAAAATCCGGAAGCGCATGTTGGACTAAAAGCGAGTCACTCTCTTGTCCCAAAACAGGCGCAATATGGAAAAATATGATGGCGACTATAAAAGCCGCAAGGGTATTTTTTGGCATTTTATTTTGTGGGTTGATAATAGTCCGCAGATGTCCGCAGATTACGCAGATTACACAGATTTTAGGCTCTGTTGAATAATTTAACAGGATTGACAGAGTTGTCAAGAATTTAATAAGTATCTCTCGCCGCGAGAGCTCTGCTTGAATGAAAAATTGTATTGCATTTTTCTGAATTCCTTGTAATTTGATACCTGTTCAGGCAGGTCTTGCCAAACGAGATGGAAATTGAAGTCTATAGAAAATTTGGAGGTAAATTATGTCACGGAGATGCGATATTTGCGGTAAGGGACCGGTTGCTGGTAATCGGGTAAGTCACGCCAACAACCACACAAAGCGTCGTTTTTTACCCGCGTTGCACCCGGTGCGAGCAATGGTGGAGGGCAAGAGGAAACGCCTCAAGGTCTGTACCACCTGCCTAAAATCCAATCGGATTCAAAAATAGCTTTTATGGGAAGTTATAGATAATCGATTGACGCTTCGCTATCATGGAAATGGAAAACATGTCATCTCTTTTTCAAATGAATGACAAGAGACAAATATTTGGATGGGCAATGTACGACTGGGCAAACTCTGCCTATATCACGACTGTCACGGTCGCGGCGTTGCCCATCTATTTTAACAAGGTGATTGTTCCAGAGTCTGGATTTCGCATATTCGGATACGTGTATAGCGCGGATAGTTTATGGGCTTTTATGATCAGCCTATCCGCATTTTTGGCATTTGCCTTTGCGCCCGTGCTGGGAGCGATATCCGACTTCTCCTCTTCTAAGAAAAAGTTTTTGATGGCATTTTGCTACACAGGTAGCCTATTCGCGGTGCTTCTCTTTTTCTCCGGAAGCGGCGACGTCTGGCGAACAATAATTTTTTTCGTGATAGCGCAAGCCGCTTTTGTCGGCGGAAACGTCTTTTACGATGCGTTTTTACCGCAAATCGCGTCGGAAGATAAGTTGGATTGGGTATCTGGAAAGGGATTTGCCTTTGGCTACATCGGCGGAGGGATCCAGTTTGGTCTCTCCCTGGGTTTGATAGTCGGTCACAACACCCTTGGCATCAGCCAGGAATTGGCCATCAGAATCGCGATTTTGACCGCGGGAATTTGGTGGGCTGGATTCGCTACCGTCTCCTTTAGATATCTGAAGGAACCGCAATTGGTCGGGCAGATTTCCGACGGATACAAAAGTCAAAAGAGCCTTTCATGGTGGGCGTATGCGCGCATCGGCGTAGAACGTACATGGGAAACAACAAAGCAGGTGCGAAAATTTAAGAGCGTGGTGCTGTTTCTGATTGCGTTTATGATCTACAACGACGGAATCCAGACTGTGATCAGCGTCGCGACCATGTATGGATCGAGCGAGCTGAATTTCTCCTCCGCCACGCTGATGACCACGCTACTGATCATACAGATCATTGCATTTTTCGGCGCGCTTATCTTTGGAAAATTGGCGGAAAAAATCACGGCGAAAAAAGCGTTGATGACGACGTTGGTTCTATGGTCAGGCGTCGTGGTCTACGCCTACTTTATGACTTCTCCAGCCGAATATTACGCGCTCGGAGTCGTAGTGGGTATGGTACTCGGAGGATCGCAAGCCTTAAGCCGCTCACTTTACGGATCCATGATTCCAGTTCACTCTTCTGCCCAGTTCTACGGGTTCTACTCCATATTCAGCAAATTCTCAGCAATCTGGGGACCCCTGGCATTCGGCTTGATCAGCCATATAACCGGCACAAGCCGGACCGCCATCATCTCGCTTATCATCTTTTTCATTATTGGATTGATCCTACTTTACTTTGTCGATACGGAAAAAGGTAAGGCTCTAAGGAATGCGGAATTATGAAAAAACAGATATCCGAACAGATCAAATCCTCATATCAGGTCAAACACGCCCTTTATCAAGACGTTGAGATCATCGGGACTATGGAGCGCATCTGCCAGAGCGCAATCAATGTATACCGTCGAAGCGGCAAACTTTTGATCGCAGGAAACGGAGGAAGCGCGGCTGACGCGCAACACATTGCCTCGGAATTGGTCGGGAGATTCTATCGCGACCGACCGCCTCTACCCGCGCTCGCGCTCACAGTCGATAGTTCTATCGTCACTTCTGTCTGCAACGATTACGGATTTGAGGAGGTGTTTGCCAGGCAGATAGTCGCTTATGCCGCGCCGGGGGATATGTTTATCGCGATCTCTACCAGCGGAAAATCGCCCAACATCCTGCGAGCACTCTCGATTTGTCGAGAAAAAAAAATTATCTCCGTTGGGTTGACAGGAAAAAGCGGGGGGGAAATGAAATCGATGTGCGACTATACGATCTGCGTCCCTTCCTCGGACACGCCCCGAATCCAAGAATGCCACATTATGATCGGGCATGTGATCTGCCATGCGGTCGAGACAGCCATTTTCCAATAAGTTTTTAATTCTAAACTAAGCGATACTAACCTGCATTATTCATAATCCTCGGGGAACCGGAGGTCTTAGATGTTTGATATTTAATGGGTTAGATTCGATTTTTAATGACATTTCCAAGAGAATTCCGTTTTTATGAGAATTTCAGAACCCTTATTTGGGCTGACTCTGCGACTCTCTGTGACTCTGTTGCGAATATAGTGAAATGCGCGCAAAAGCTCCGTTTTCCTGAA
>NBMB01000092.1 GCA_002084765.1 Candidatus Cloacimonetes bacterium 4572_55
TGATTTGGTTTCAGCTCGCTCCATGCGCGGGGCGAGTGATTCTTTTGTGGCGGTGGACGTTTTTTACATTTTTTCTTGACAAATAGCCGATGGAATTATATTTTATATATATTCGTTGAATATAAAAAATATCTATTATCTATAAGCGATATTTAAGCTATACTGGATTATTCTAATGCTCTTAAATGAAATAATAAATAAGATAATAAATATCTATAATAAGAATTTAGATAGGCAGTTAAACGCCCCCCCCCCTTATTAGAGATGATATTAAATATATGAAATCCCTGTGCGCGTAATTTACGTGTATGGGGATTTTTTTGTCTATAATTCGGAGAAAAGGAAATTCTGAAAGGAGGTGATGATTATGCGCGGATTACGGCTGTGGAGATGAACATGCCCCGACCTGGCAATGACAGGCTATATTAATATGAATAAATAACGGACAGTCTGTCAAACAAAAATAAAGGATAAGGAGAAATTTTAATGACGTATTTACAAAATCACGCTCAATGGTTTTTGCCTCTGTTGCTGATTATTGCAATCGTAGCGGCATGTGATAAAGATGACCCGGTTAAGCCGCCGCCACTGCCTACTGTTACCGTGGTGGAGCAGCAGCAGATCGGGTTTGAGGATAAGCTGGCCGTGGCCATGGACCTGGAAGATCCATACTTATATGTTGCCGCCGGTAGTGCCGGCATCTGGCGACGCGATATCCGCAGCTTGACCGATTGGGAATACCTGGGACTGGCCGATTCGATACTCGGACATTACTTGAAAGTTGGAGCTACCGATCTGGATGTTTTTGGTCAGGATATATTAGTGGCATTTGTAAAGAACAATCTGGGTGTGGACCCGGACAGCACAATCGGAATTTGGCGCAGCACGACTGCCGGAAGCAACTGGTTTCGTTCGGATAGCGGTATCCCGGAGACAATTGAAGATGGATTTAGCATTATCGAGGGAATCGGACGCTCTCCGCATAACCCGGCAATTGTATTTAGTTGCCTTGAAGGCAATATATATAAGTCCACAAACGGGGGTAATAATTGGTCTATGATTCGTGGAGAGCAAGGAATTCTGTTAGGACAGGGTTATCTGGAATGGCATCCTTACCGGGAGGGTGAAGCCTGGTTTTTTGGTGATGACGCTCTCTTTGCTGCGTATCTGTTTTCACGAAGAAATTATGGGGATCAGCACGGCGGCAGCGTCCCCTGGTTTGAGGATATTGGCTTCCCCTCTGACAGTGCTGTGTATGACGTCGGTTTTGATAGCGGGGATCCGGATATTATCTATGCGCTGACCAGCATGGGCCTGATCAAGGCAACCGATGGCGGATATGATTGGCAGGTCGGCGGATTCGAGTTTCCCGATGGTGCTGCTTATAATGTTCTGGGAGACCCTTTACATCCGGGTATCACCTATTTTTGTGGCTCTAATCGCTTATATTACTCAAATAATGGCGCCCGGGATATTTACACATTAACAGAGATCGATACAGGCTATGTAATGACCATGTTGTTTGACAAAAGTCAGCGGGAGGTGATCATTGGTACCACAGCCGGCATCTATCTTGTAAAAATTGCTTATGAATATTAATTCAATGTTGGGTTGGATGAACTTTATTTATTTATTTATGGAGGATAAGGTCTTGAAAAATATAACGTCACTGGTTATTATTGGATTATTGGCCATTTTCAGCACCCCATTAATGGCACTGGGCCAGGTCCAAACCAAATCGATCGATCAAGTCGTTTACGGTCAATATGAAGATGGTGAATGGTATATTATTCATCAGGGTCAGAAAAGCAACCAAATCGATATGGAGCATCTGACGGTGCGGTTGATAACGAAAAGTCCGATCTCGGATTTTGAATTTTCGACAGTCGGGCTGCCTGATCTAACAGACACCCGCGGTCGCATTGCCGACGGATTTTACGAACTGGAAATCCCGCCCGGACTCGACCCATTTGTAACTGCCGAAAAACTGGAACAGAGCGGTGAATTTGACGAAGTGTCATTCACTTACTTTATCGATGTAGAGGATGTGCCGGACGATCCCTATTTTTTTTCCCAATGGGGGCTGGAAAAAATTAGCACCGACGATGCCTGGGATCATCATACCAATACATCCAATGTCATTGTTGCCGTCATCGATGTAGGCGGCGACTACAATCATGATGATCTGGCCGGCAACCTGTGGCCGGACATTGGTTATGATTTTGAGGATAATGACAGCGACCCTTTTCCAGATGATGATGCCCGCCATGGCACCAAAGTCGCCGGGGTAGTCGGCGCGGTTACCAATAATAACACCGGCATTGCCGGAGTGGCCGGCGGCTGGAACGGCTCGGACGGCGTGCGCTTAATGCACTTCGACGCAGGGTATCGCGAGCAGGATGCGGACGGCGATTGGCATGAAAGCCTTCGTTCCACAGCAACCGCGGCCTCGATCGACGCGGCGGCCGTTTGGGGAGCGGATGTGATCAATATGAGTTTTAGTAGTCCCCAGGAAAATTCGGCTATAAAATCGGCCATTGATATCGCTGTCGATGATTATAATGTAGTTTGTGTAGCTGCGGTCGGGAATTATCGCGAGGGTGGCCCGACGAACGTCAGATATCCGGCTGCATTGAGCAATGTCATTGCTGTCGGGGCCACGACAGAAAATGACGTGCGCAAGGAAGTAAATGACGACACCAATGAGCCCGGTTGGGGCAGTTGTTACGGCCCGGAGCTGGATGTGATGGCCCCCGGCATTCATATTTATACCACAGACATCAGCGGCACAGGCGGCTCCAATCCTGGGGATTATTATCTCTGGTTTAACGGAACCTCAGCAGCAGCACCGCATGTGGCCGGTCTGGCAGCGCTCATTCGCTCCATCCACCCCGGCTTAGGCTGGCAGTCTGTGCGCGCGACTATCCGGAATACAGCCCTTAATGTGCCAGCCATGGATGACCAGGACTTTCATGAGGAATATGGCTATGGAAGAATCAATGCCTATAATGCCTTAAGGACTCCAACCATTTCAGGGGACTTGGACACCGATTTTCTCACAGTGCATGACTACCAGACCATGGTCATTGAATCCGGCGCGGATGTGATGATCACCGAGGCCTTGATTGTCGAAGGAGCTTTGATTATCGAGCCGAATGTAAATATTGTATTCGACGATTACGGCGAGCTCAGAGTCCGTGGCGGCGGTGACCTGGCGATCGGCCCCCACGTGCAGATCGCGTTCGGAGAAAACGGGCTGATGCGAATAGAAGGCGGGACATGGGGGCCGCTAAATCCTTATGGAGACCCGAATATCGTGACAATAGGTTCCAGCTCGAGCATTTCTTTTTCGTCAAACGGAGCAATCGAATCCGTCGATTATTGCAATATGGCGATAGAGCAAGGCGTTGAATTTTCTTTTGCTTCAAATTCGATCGGTTTTTTATTTAATCAGGGACATTTTACAGTGAATGGCACAGAGGAGCATCCGGTCGTTTTCACCTCGGCAGATCAGACCCCGGGCTCATGGGGCGGCATGGCTGCCCTGATGCCAAATTCCGATAGCGGTACCTGGGCTTTCGATCATGCCGTGATCAAATATGCTGTCACCGGGCTATCAAATTTGAGTCGTGGCGTTCTTGATAATTGCACCATACAACATAATACGGAATATGGCATTTCGGCCATAGGCACTTCTGGTATCTTAGGGGGTCTAGAGATCAACCGATGCGTCATTCGCAATAACCAGGCCGCAGGTTTATATTTGATTGATTCCGAGGTTGAGATTAACTGCAGCGAGATCAGCCAAAATGAAGCTGGGGTCATTCTCGAGGACAGTGGCCATCTGACTATAAGCTCCAGCAACATTTTCAATAATGAGGGTCTGGAGTTAGAGCTTATAGAGAATAGCTTTGTCCGCGCTGAAAATAACTGGTGGTTCTATCAAACTGAATCCGAGATTCTTGCGGATGTATGGGCCGATGAATCCAGTAGCCTTATTCTGGAAGGTATTTTGGAGATGCCTTCGGGTTGCGCTCCGGAACTGCACTGCGGCCAACTGAGCGAGAACGAAATTTGGGCGGGCGAGATCAATACCTGCGCCGACGTCATTATTCCTGATGGCGTGACCCTGACTATCGCCCAGGGAGCTACGATCAATCTGGAATATACCCATAAGATAATCGTCGAGTCCGGCGGCTTTCTCATCCTAAATGACGCCAGTATCATAGCTCAGAACGCCACTTTTATCGACGATTCTTCCCCTCCAGAGCCGATGATTCCTGGCAATGCGATCATATTCGAGGGTTCGGGCCAACTGACGGCAAGCAATAGTGTGTTTACCACTATTGAAGAGAATCAGGAGTGGGACGGTATCCGCCTTTTAGACGGCGCGACCGCGTTATTGGATCACTGCGTTCTGGACAACGCGGTCACCGCTATTTATGCTGGGTCTGACGTGTATTTACAACTCCATCAGAGCGCGCTCAATAATTGTCAGACCGGGATTATGAGTGACCAGGCTGGTGTGGATATATGGGATAATACGATTCATGGCGGAACAAATGGCGTCATATTCTCGGACGGCTATTTCGCTATCGAAGGCAACGACATTCATGTTGACGGTATCGGCATCGAGATATTTCGGGCTCATAATAGCGCACGTGTCGCAAATGATGTGACTAATAACGACATCCAAGGCGCGCATATCGGGATTTCAATCTATGACAGCCAGGTTCGACTCGGTTATCACCGGAATGATTATCCCGGAAATCGTGTCACGAACAGCGATATCGGCGTGATTTCTCTTAACGAGTCCGGCGTTTCGTTTTATACCAATACTATTCAGGACACACGGCAGGGCGCGTATGGCGGCCCTGAGATCCTTTTCACAGGCGATTCCCAGCTTCTCATTGCCCATGGCTCCAATGTGATCACAGATAGATGGATTAACACGGACACAATCGACGCCCATTTGGTTGAATGTGTGGGCTGGGATGGGATAACGCAATACGACATTGCCGGCAATACCTGGACGCCCTATAACGGGTCGGTATTCGAACCGTCGGGAGCTTTTGGATTCTTTACTCCACTCCCTCCAGAGGAGTTACTCGCTCGTGCCGAGGCGGCGGAAGTGGATGACAATATCGCATTGGCTGTAGAGTTATATCAACAGGTCATTAGTCTGTATCCAGATACCAGGGAAGCCAATTTGAGCGTGAAACGGCTTTTTGCACTGGAAAAGCATAACGATCAAAATTATGCGCTTTTGCGATCTTATTATGAATCCGGCATGAATGACGATTTCCCTAAACTCGACCGTTCTTTTTATCACTTCATTATTCTATGCTATGTCATGGAAGAAGATTATCCGGAAGCGATAGACCTGTTGCAGGCAATTATTGCCGATCCTGCCGCCTCGCCGGAGCAGGTCACATTTGCCGAGATAGACCTGGATTATGTGACTTACCTCATGGATGGAACCGCGAGTCCGACGTGGCATCATGGTTATCGGCAACAAGACGAGCAGTTGTCGCGCTTTCAAGATCACCGATTACGGACACAAGAGCTTTTGCAAACGCTGATTCCGTCGGATGGACGACCGGATCATGAGCACGCGTCCCAGGTATCGGACGCGTATGGCTTATTTCAGAACTATCCCAACCCATTTAATCCGACGACCACGATCCGATACGCCCTGCCGATCCAGGGGGACGCGAGCCTGCGCATTTACAACAGCGCGGGTCAATTGGTGCGCACATTGTCAAGCGGTTCTCAGGAATCTGGCGAGCATTCCGCTACGTGGGATGGAAAAAACGATAGGGGACAGGAG
>NBMB01000093.1 GCA_002084765.1 Candidatus Cloacimonetes bacterium 4572_55
TATCCGAATCCCTTTAACCCGATCACGACCATCCGCTATGCGATTCCCAGAGCGAGCGATGTGCAGATCCGAGTCTATAATATTTCTGGCCAACAGGTCAAGACCCTGGTTGACACGCCGCAGGACGCTGGGTATTACTCGGTTGTTTGGGACGGTCGCAACGATCGCGGAAATCAAGTCGGCAGTGGCACATATTTCTATGTGATCAAGGCTGGTATGGATGAGGCGATGAGAAAAATGGTTCTGTTGAAATAATCATACGCGGAATCTTTTGATTACGTAAATGGTTAAGCAAAATCCCGGAGGCAATTGTCTCCGGGATTTTTTTTATCTTCAGGGATCGAATCGGTCGGGAGTTCCTCGGATGTTTTCACATTTTATGCGAAAAGAAGCGGCATCGGAGGTTATTTACGCGTATTAGCTTTAGTTATATCTATGCTGTTCCCTTTCTTTTCCTCTGATCATCCGATCAGTTTTATAGCCGCGAATCCAGCGACCAGCAAGATAATAAAGAGAATAGATAACAGATTGAAATATTTGTCGATAAAGGACTTGATTGAGGGTCCGAAGAAAAAGATCAACGCGCCTACGGTAAAAAATCGGACCGAGCGACCAATTATTGACGCGATGAGGAATGATGCGAAATTGAAATGAAAAACGCCAGAAGCGATCGTGAATACTTTATACGGAATAGGAGTGATAGCCGCGATCAGGTTTCCCCAAAATCCGTATGTATCATACCAGATTTTGATTCTCTCCATCACCGCTTCGCCGTGGTATGCGTGAACAATAGGCTGACCCACGGTATCATAGGCGAATAGACCGATCCCATATCCCACGGTCCCGCCCAATATGGATCCGACCGCGCAAATCAAGGCATAACGGAACGATTTTTTCGGGATAGAGATCGCCAGCGCGATCAATAAGATATCTGGCGGAATTGGAAAAAATGAGGATTCGGCAAAAGCCAAAATAAATAGCGCGGGGACTCCATAAGGCGTTTCCGCCCAATGCAGAACCCAGTCGTACGTGCGTCTGACAATGTTCACCATCCCTCCTTACCGATCAAAGGAACAAAAACACATCCGATCTTCCTGGTCGTCTCCAACTCGTGGCCCCTTTTCGTAATAAGCGTCATATCCTGGTGAAAACGACGTCCGACCGGAATCACCAACCGTCCGTTATCCGCCAATTGTTCTTCCAGCGGTGCAGGAATACGTGGCGAACCCGCAGTCACGATGATCACATGGTACGGCGCGTGCTCGACCCAACCTTGAGTCCCGTCGCCCACTTTAAAAGAGATGTTCTCCGCATAACCCATTTCTGTCAAATTTTTTTGCGCTTCCATGGATAATTCTTTGATCCTCTCAACAGAGAAGACCCACTTTGCCATCTGTGAAAGGATCGCTGTCTGATAGCCGGAACCTGTGCCAATCTCCAGAATCCGATCCGTGTCGGAAATTTTGAGCACTTCGGTCATATATGCGACCATGTAGGGCTGGGACATCGTTTGACCGCGTCCGATGCTCAAGGGATGGTCGTGGTACGCCTCACTTCTCAGATGGGGGGGAGCAAGCAGATGCCGAGGCGTCTCGCGCATTGCCTTGAGAATGCGAGGATTACGGACGCCGTATTGTTTGATCAGGGTCTTGACCATCTCCATTCGTTGGCGTTCGTAGCTCATAATCGAAGATTCCATTTCTCCAATTCCGGTATACGATCATAATCCGTCATATCCAAATGAAGCGGAGTGATCGAAATTTTCTTGTGATGAACCGCTTCCAAATCAGTGCCGGGCAAAAACTGACACTCTGGAGTTCCCCCAATCCAGTAATACGCCTGCCCGCGTGGGTCTTCCCTCTTGACAACGACATTATGAAATTTTCGATCGCCCAGACGCGTAATCGCGGTTCCCTGAATTTCTCGCTGCGGGCAATTGGGAAAATTGATATTCAGCAGCGTATGCTTTGACAAACCGTCTATAAAAAGATGTTCCGCAATAAGCCGCATTGAGGAAGCCGCGTCTTCGAAATAGAATCTCGCATCCCCATCCCGAATCGAAAGAGACGTGGCGATAGAGGGGACGCCAAAAATCTTCCCCTCAAACGCGGCACACACTGTGCCGGAATAGGTGACGTCGTCCCCCATATTTTGTCCTCTGTTAATGCCGGAGATCAGCAGGTCGGGCTTCTTGTCCAACAATTGATACATTGCCAGCATAACGCAGTCAGTCGGGGAGCCGTCCACGCTATAAGTACAGTCGTCCCGCCGAGTGACGCGCAACGGTCTTGTAGAGGTGAAGGAGTGCCCAGAACCGCTCTGCTCTTGATCAGGGGCCACTGTGATAACGTCAAATCGATCTTTGAGAGCGTCCCTCAGCGAGGCAAGACCCTCCGAGGCGATACCGTCGTCGTTTGTCAATAAAATTTTTTTCTTCATATATTTTTCTGGAAAAATGTGGGAGAGATTAAAAAAAAGGCAGGCGTTCCAAAGAAGCCTGCCGAAAATCTCAAAAAAAATGGTCGGGGCGACTGGATTTGAACCAGCGACCCCTTGCCCCCCATGCAAGTACGCTACCGGGCTGCGCCACGCCCCGACCAAACGCTTTCTATATTGCGTCTTTTTGGAAGTTAATAGATTCTTTACAGAATTTCAAGTACAAAATTATAAAAAGATCATTTTTTTTATCGAATCAACCAAATCGAGAGACTCCGCGTCTATTTTTCCAAGACAGCGACCGCCTCCACCTCGACCAAAGCGTCTTTCGGCAAGCGCGATACCTCGACTGCGGAACGAGCCGGCTTATGCTGTGTGAAAAACTGCTCGTAGACCTGGTTCATCGCCGAGAAGTCGTTCATATCGGACAAAAAGAGTGTCATTTTCACCACATTTTCCAATGAAATGTCTGCAGCTTGAACCACAGCTTGCAAATTGGTCAAAGCCTGGCGTGTCTGGGTCTGAATATCGTCGCCGATAATCTCGCCCGATTTTGGATCCAGTGCTATCTGACCCGCGGTGAAGAGAAAACCATTGGCGATAATACCCTGGCTATAAGGACCGATTGCCGCGGGAGCGCGGTCGGTTTGAATTATTTGAAAATCCATATTCGCTTCCTTTTTTAGAAATTTTAGAAATTTTAGAACCCTTATTTAGGCTGACTCTGCGCTCTCTGTGACTCTGTTGCGAATATAGTGAAATGCGCGCAAAAGCTCCGTTTTCCTGAAGAAAATTTGGCAAAAAAGGTATAATTCTTTAATTATCAATTCTTAATCTGCGATAATCTGCGTAATCTGCGGATCGATTTCCGTGATGACGAATAATCCAGGGTAGATTCTATCCGATCGATCATTACCTCCGAATCCGATGACGTTGCTGAGAGGCACTCTCAAAACTGTCTGTCAGGTCAAACAGGGCTTCCATCTCCTGCACCGTATCTTCCGTACTTTCCACGTCGATCATCAAATTATCCAATTGACCGGAAATTTCATTGGGGTCCTTGATCGTGAAGGATTGATCCCGGATCAACATCATCACATCCTCGATTGCCGACAGTTGCGCTTGGATAATCTTCCGATGCTCTTTGGCTTTCTCGAACCGATCCTGCCGTTTTTTCAGGATATCGATCCGGCGTTTTTGTATCTGCCTCACTCTTGACGACGCGTCTTGAATTTCGATCGACAGCTTCTCCAAGTCGTCCTGGATCTCCTGGGGATCGGTGGCTTTCATGTATTTGACCTGCTGGCTACTCAGGTTCAATAAACGGACGTATGTATCCTGCAACTGATACAGCTTCCTCTGCCACCCTTCCATCATACTCTCGCTGATCGAGCTTAAACTGCTGTAATTCGTCTCAATAACCCCCGCCATTTTCCTTAATTCAAAAAACCTTTTGCGATCGGACAGCTTCAATTTTCGGATCATTTCCTTCATATCCTGTCTTTTTTCCGACCGCCGCTCGACAGCTTTCCGAGAGTCCACCATACGACGAAATCGTTTCATTTCTGGAATAAGAACCAAATAGAGCAGTTCGGCTCCCACGCCCAGCATGGCCGCGGGTATGCCGCCGCCGATCAATGAAAATAAACCCAATCCGGCTAATGAGATCAAATTATATTGAGAGAGGAAAGCCTCTTTCGTATAATTTATCCGATTTTTTATATCTTTTGAAGATGCCATATAATAGTTATCCAAGTCACTCGTGCGTTTTTAATATGATTTTGATAAACGAATCCGATTTTGGCGGATCGCTACCCCGATGAGGTGACAATATACAAAAAATCAGAGAAATTTCCAGCATTTTGGAAACTTCTCTGATATAAAATCTTGGCATAGTAGCGTTCTGCCGGTGAGTCAATAAAGATCGCAGATCAGCTATCTGCATTCATATCCCGACCCGATATATTTTACCGCATCAGGATCATCCGTTTTGTCTCTTTGAAAAGGTGCTTCGAAACGCTCGATTTTTTCGCAAAAAAGCGGTAGAGATACACGCCGCTGCCAACCAGATTGCCCTGATCGTTCAAGCCGTCCCAGGCAACGGTGTGAACGCCTGCATCCTTCTCTTCATGGGCTAATTTTCTTACCAACTGCCCGTTGACATTAAAAATTTGCACTTCCACAAAACAATTAGACGGAACTTGGTACCGGATAACAGTCATCGCGATGCCGGCCGGTCGAGATAGGAGGAACGGATTGGGGAAATTCTGGCCTAAAGCAAAATGAGTCGGCGACGGATCGGACTCGACGTCCAAGACATCGGTTATCTGAAGAGTCAATATCGACATCATCCCATGACCAAAGCAGTTGCCGTCCGTCTCGTACAGGGCTAAAGGCTCGACCTCCATCTCATATTCGGCAAACCACACGCGGAAATGCATCTCATTCCCTTCGGTATAGCCGGGGAGATCATAGGCAGAATCGCCTTTCCAAGCAGTCAGTCCCAACTTCCCACGCGCCAAATCCGTTTCAGAGACGCTCAGCGCGCCGACGCATAAATCTCCGTCATATACAGCGATCTCGTCTCCAACATGCAGGCGCGCGCCGCTTTCCGAGAACTCCACATCTTCGATGATTAGATTGTAGGGAAGTCCAGTGCGAGTATAGGTGAAATGCTCGGTCTCCCGCCGAACTTTAGGGAGCGGCTTGAATTGACTCAAACTTCGTCCAGCGGAATAGACAAATGTCACCGGATCGTCTCCTTTGATGTAAACTCGATAGGCTTTACCGGGTTGCGCGCCTTCGTTTTCATCAATCAAATTTATGTCCACATCAGGAACCCAAAAGTCTCCAGTATCGTCCTGAACCACGTAAATTGTGTCGGCAATGGCTGCCAAAGCCGTCGCAATAGGGGACGCGGTTTGTTTGTGATATGGGATCATGTTATGCATATGCGGATCGAGCTGAATGGGATAGCTGGCGAGGCCAATAGGCAAACCCCCGGCGGTCAACGTGTCATCACGGGTGAGGTAGGCTATATACCCCTTTCTCAAGTTCAAATCCCCGATCGTATTTAACACATCCGGTATATAATAATCCCCTTGATCGTCCGTTATTATTTTCAAAGAGTCTAATCCCTGTGTCACGACGTCAACAGCGAGATTCGACGGGACTCTATTCAAGGAAAACATGCAGTATCTGCCGCCAGCGATTGGGATTTGTTGCTCTACAGAAGGCGACACAATGATTTTGAGAGAATCGGTCACGGTTCCCCCATTCCCGTCGTCAGCCTGGACATAAACGGAATCCTTGCCGGCCAGGTTAGACCGAGAGAGGATGATCAGGCTATCGTTGCGGAAAAACGCCCGGACAATTGT
>NBMB01000094.1 GCA_002084765.1 Candidatus Cloacimonetes bacterium 4572_55
AACCTAAGTCAAGTATTAGCGGATACATACCATTTTCTCCAAACCATTTAATTTTTTTTAGTTATTCGGTGCCACTCAGTCGCAAATCGATGAGATCAAATTGAATAAAGATATCCACATCAGGATCCATCGTAAAACCACCGCTCCATATTTCGGTCTCATATTCTCTCCTCATAATTTGTCATAAATCGTAAATTTTCGGCTTGATAATTTTCGCCCTCATCGACAATATACCTTATCTTAATCTCAAAAGTCAATAACTTTTTTATAGCGGGGTGCGCCTCTGCGCCCACTGCTTTTTGTTAACCGAGGTAAACAGGATCGGTTGTTCAGCCGCGCCCCAGACGTCAAGCCCATAATGTAAAAAAAAATCCCGTAGGCTCTAAAGCCCCGGGATTTCGTTTCATGCTCGCACGCTTATTTCAACAATACCATGCGCTTGGACTGGTCAAAGCCGGATTCGGTCTTGAGTCGATAGAAATAGATACCGCCGGCTACCTGTTTGCCATGGTCGTTTCGACCGTCCCATTGCGCTGACTTGAAGCCTGATGACTCCTCGTGATCCACCAGGGTACGCACGAGTTGCCCCATGGTGTTGTACACTTTCAGGCTGACTTGCCCGGCCTGCGGCAGACGGTAGGCGATCGTGGCACTGGAATTAAAAGGATTGGGATAGCTTTGAGAAACCTCGTATCTCTCAGGAATTTCAGCCGGTGTGTTGGGAGGATGGGCTTGCGAAAAAGTCAAGGTTTGCATGAGTTCATCCGCTTTTTGTCGGTAGCTCTGAAAACTCCGCAAACGATTTTCCGAGTGTGGAACAGAGCCAGCCGACATTGGCTGAGCACCTCCGCCCATCAGGTGATTGACATAAGCAAGGTCGATTTCAGCAAAGACAGCCTGCTCCGGTTCGGTATTCGAATCGTCGATAATCGCTTGCAACAGGTCAATCGCCGCCGAATAATTTTCTTCCGAAATATAGCACATGATGATGAAATGCTGCAACGAACCCTCAAGGTCAGAATAAGCTCCGCTTACCGTGGATTCAAAATAGGATCGAAGCTGAGAAAAATTATGGGTCACGCTTTTTTCCAAACCGTAAAGCCGCTTTACGCTCAACCCGGCTTCGTCGCTTTCCGGATACGTGTCAATGATTTCTTCATACAGACTTTTAGATCCAGCGTCGTCATTGTTAATTTCCGCCTCCTCGGCCAGGGCGAATAATTCTTTGGACGGTGTGGCTCCAGTAAATCCAAATGCGCCCGGCGGTTCAAATATCCACGAGTCATCTGGATCCCAGGTGTTGCCGTCGATGTCGTATTGGGTCACGCCGTCCCAACTGATACAGTGAACCAGATTGGCGTCAAGTGTGTTCATTCGTAACAAGGCGTCGGAGACGGTGTTTTCGCCATTTGCAATGATAAAGTCTGAATCGCCTGAAAAAAATATTTCAGGCCCCCCGGTAACTGCCGGATCCGTTCGGGTGTCCTGAATCGTATTGCTAAAAAATGACGCAGCGGATTCGTTCGAGAAGAGAACCCCGACATTATTATCAGTCAAACGGTTGCCATCATATTGATTACGGTTATAACCGAGACGCACCTGGCTGTCCCAGATAGCGACTCCGATATGAGCTCCAACGATGTCATTATCGGTAATGTCATTTTCGATCCGGACAGCACGGTGGGCATGGGAGATGTGGATACCGGTGTTCTCCACATAAATATCATTGTCTTGGATCATAAAAAAGCCATCGGAAAAAATAATTCCACTTTCGCCGCCTTGAATGACATTTGCCCATATATCGGCGTCGGCCTGGTCTATAGCCACGCCTGTCCAGCAATTATTGAGCTCGTTATGGTGGATTTGTAAATATGAGCCGTTATCGGCATAGATAGCGGTTATAGCGTTTTCCAATATACAGTCGTTTAAAAACGCGGTCCCACCGTCAGTAACCCGGATTCCGTCCCATCGCTGATTCTCTTCAATGGTGGTGAATAGACTGTTGCTTGCCGTCAGTTGTCCCGAACCTTCCAATATGACGACGTTCCCAGGAATCGTTGGTTCAGGAGGGTAAGAATCGTCGATAAAAGTGGCGTTTTGAGCTATGATCTCTGCATTATTTATGATAAGTGAAGCGCCATCCTCGACGATTATCTTATGGGTGTACTCCAGATTGATGGTGGCTTCTAAGATGGTCAAACTGCTACCCGAGGGAAGGGTCAAATCATAGTGGATATCTACATCTGTTATCTCACCAGGCCACTCGTTATCGATCACCTCAAATGGCACAGACCGCAAGTTCCTCATATCTTCTAACTCTGAAAGACAATAGTAGCCTCCCTCAGGACCTAAATATTTTACAATAACAGCTTCATAAGAACCGGGTGGTAAACCTCCATAACCGTCTAATCCGTCATAAGTAGGGTCATGATAAAAATCGTTGTCTCCTATCTGATCGTTAATATTCAAGCTGTTTGTGTTTGTCGTAGGCGCTACTGGAAAATCATAAACGAGATGAACTGTTCCAGACAAATTACCTTCGCTGATTCGACCGTCGATCCAGGTATTATTATGTAGGGCGAAAAATTCATCATCATCATGACCGGATTGACAATAGTTGTGATCTTCATAGCCATCAGCCACAACGTTATTGTCCCAACCAACGCGGCGAATATTGAAATGAAAAAATTTTCGTCCACCCGGATCTGGTTGACCCGCTCTAAATTCTACATCAAATCGGACATAAGAGGGATACACATCAATATTCCAATCGATTCGATCGCCGATTTGGGCAACAGATAAACCTGGATTTATCAAAAATAATACAAAAGACAAAACAACATAAAAATACACCATTAGATTCTTCATCGTATTTAATCCTCAAAAAAATAATAAAAAACGACATAAATTATAATATAACAGACAAAAAAACGTCGCACCAGCTCTCCATTTTTACCGTAATAGAGTCATACGTCGGGTTTGAATGCCCCTGTTTGTTTTTAAGCGATACAGATAGACGCCGCTAACTACCGGATTGCCCTTATTATCCACGCCATTCCATGTAACGGAGTGGGAGCCTGCCTCGTATATGGTTCCAGCCAGCAGCCTGTTAACCAATTGACCGTTGATATTGTAAATCGAGAGCTGAACAGGCGTTGTTTCACTCAGGAAAAAGCGAATCGTGGTCGCCGGATTAAAAGGATTGGGATAGTTTTGCCTTAGCTGATCTTGATCATCGACAGCAGGCATCAGCTCCGATTCCTCGACAGATAATGTCTCTGACGATAGAACAAGTAAGCCGCCGGATTGGATTGGCAGATAAATATGACCCTGGTGAACAGCGATTTGAGTCGTCCACCCAGGAGAGCTATAGGCAGCGGCTAATGACACATTCCTGGGATCGTCGATGTCGAAAATGAATAGTCCCGATTCCGCGGGCATATAGGCGTAACGGTCGTGAACAGCTACCTTTTCAGCCCATGGTCCAAGAACTCCTTGCCAGTCATACCCCCCGATCAATTCAACCTGGCGCGGGTCGCTGATGTCATAGATATACAAGCCGCCCGGTCCGCCAGACAGATAGCCATATTGCCCCTCAAGGGTAATCCCGGTGGCAAAACATCCCCAGTAATGGCCAATAGCCGGATAAAAACCGACTTCTACCGGATTATTCGGGTTCTGCACATTCAGGACTCTTAGACCGGAAATCTCGCCGCTCTGATCAGCAAGAAAGGCATAGCCGCCGGAAACCTCTACATCGGTTATCTGACCCAAAAAACGGGCAACCCGAATCGGATGAGACGGATCCCTGACATCCAAGATATGCAGGCCAGAAGCATAATCAGCCACATAAGCATAATCGTCAACCACAAAAGTAGCAAAAGCATTCTCTAAGCTGTCATAAGAGCCGACTTCATATAAGTTATCTAAATCGCTTATGTCGATGATACTCAGACCATCGGGCCACGAAGTCAAATAAGCATAGGTATCTGCCAGCATAATATTTCGACTGAATTCAATATCTTGATAATGGCTCACATAGTGCACTGCCTCGGGCTGACTGATATCAAACGCCACCAGTCCAGCCATACTATCAGCCAGGTAAGCGTATTGGTCTCTCACGCTTATTCCCCTTGCAGAACCTGGCATCTCTGAGCGGAAGAGGCGAACCGGCTGCAACAGATCGCTTATGTCAAAAATTCGCAAGCCGCCGGAACCAAGAGCCGCGTAAGCATAATCGCCGATAACAGTGAGGCTTGCCTTTGCCCCGACTCCCGGCTTGCCATGTTCAGGTAATACATGATGAACAACTTCAGTCGGTTGGGATGGATCCGTGACGTCAATAACTCGAAAATAGGGGGAATCTATAATTCTTGTGCTTGTAAGCGATCCCCTTAACATATAGGCATAGTTGTCAATCACCCTGATCGCATCCACCCATAACGTATCGGAGTAGATTTCCTCCATGGCGGTCGGGTGAGGCATTTGGTAAATCCAAAAACTCCTACCCCCGAAATAAGCATAGCCATCTGTCAACTCGATTTCCCAAACATACTCCATAGGATGCGCGTTTACATGGATTGGATTTTCCGGATCGCTGACATCGACCACCCGGACACTGTGTTCTAGATCCGCGACAAAAAGGTAGTCGCCAGAGATTTTTACGGTGATGGCATAATCCATAAAAGCCCAATCATAATCGTAAATAGCGACCAGCTCGATATTGGTCGGATCGCTAATATTGAGAATATAGACCCCCCAAAAAGCGCACCCCATATAAGCATAATCTCCCTGAACGTCGATAGCCGTAGCATGATAGTCATAACTATTGAGATGCACCGGTTGATAGGGGTCGCCGACGTCAAAAATTTGCAAGCCGCTTCCCGGTGAAGCCACATAAGCATAACCATGAGCCACTTTTATATCGGCAGCGCTGCCAAGTTGGAACGAGCTTATCTTATGGCTTTCTTCCGGATCGCTGATATCGAAAATGGCAAAGCCATTACCTGTGGCGCAATAAGCGTAGTCGCCCACGATTTGGACGTCTTCGATCGAACCGCCAATATGGCTGACCAATTCCACATTAAAGTCCTGTGCACAGACAAAAGGAACACATAACAGAAAAGAGATAATGGAAATTACGAATCGCTTCATTTTTTCTCCTATCGTAATAGATTCGATTATGAGATAAAGTTAAACAATAAAATAAGTGCTCTGTAATATCATCGTTTATTTGTCAGGTCCAGAATGTAAAAAACTTCCACCGTCACAAAAAGATCACTCGCCCGCGCATGGAGCGAGGCGAGTAGTGGAACTGAGCGTTCTTCATTGATTACCTGTTTAGCTGAAACCGAATCAACTACTTTAATTGGTAAAACGAACGAATCGGCAAAATGCTAAAATTTATTGCAAAATTTTTTTTTCTTCAAACATACCCAACTGCAATAAAAAAAGGGTGCTACTTATGCAACACCCTTAACTCGAATTCTTTTCTATTTTAAAATTAGGACAGAATGAGAAGTTTCCAAGTTAGAGACGATTCAACGCCTGGGCGATAATTTTCTCATCTCCCTGGAGCAGTGTCCGTTTCAGGGAAGCTGACACCCCATGGCAAATCGCATGGTTTGCCATAGCAGCAGCCGTTCAGGAAGCAACCGATTCGACCGATCATTTGACCCAATGCCACG
>NBMB01000095.1 GCA_002084765.1 Candidatus Cloacimonetes bacterium 4572_55
TAGGAGAAGGGTTCCTTTGCCCGGGTGAGCCGGGGCGTTCCTTTTTAAATTTTTTCATTATCCGGCCTACCTTAGCCTCGCCCAAATGCCGCATCACATCAAAGGGGCCTTTTTTGAATCCCAGGGCGATCTGGCACCCGAATTTGAGGTCTTCCCTTGTGCCGATCCCCCTGTCAATGATGTCGAAGGACTGGGAAAAGAGGATGCCCAGTATCCTGTCCCGAACGATGCTCCTAACATCCTCCGGAACTTCTATTTTGGCGCCGGGCCGATGAGTGAGCCACCTGTCAACAGAGCCCAGGATAGGGCTCTGCTTGTGGTGCCCCCCTCTTGCATCTGTAAGGTGTTGGTCCCAATAATAATGGGGTTCCCATGCCATATTCAGGACGAAGAAAGGCCCTGAAAACACAAACTCTTCGGCCACTTTGTCGATCTGGCTTGCCGGAGCATGGTCTATCAGATAGGCGGCCTCATTGCACCAATTGTCAAAGATCCTGTCCAGCATGAAGCATATGGCATTGTTTGTTATGATGGGGACCTTGCCTGTATGACCGAAAAACCAAAATAGGTCATCCACCACCTCCTGGCTTCACCCTTCCCAGCTAATGACCTCAACGGGAAGATTACGCCAGGCGGGTGCAAAGAAATGGGTAAAGGAGGCTAAGGGGCAGTGGCAGTTAGGTGGCTTCGTTTGAAAACTGAGAAATAGAATATTGATGGAATAGAAAATCGAACTAAATCAATGAATTATTCCAAAACTTTAAAACGAAAGGGCCCCAAGCCCTCCTATTGGTTGTTGAATCCCACCGGCCCAATTCGATAGTTTCTCTGACAAAATAAATTAGAATAATACAACGTCAAACCATTACCCATTTAAGCCCAATGATGTTTTGGATAATCTTCCACTAACTCTAGGGCTAAAATTAAAGCATATCACAGCCTTAATCCAGGTTCTGATACTCTCAATCACAGGTTGATACCAACATGGAATACTGGAAAGATAACAATAAAGGATAATTAAAGTTGACAACAATTAATAATCTCTGATAAGAATTTTATGAGCATTCTTTCATAATTTAATAGATATGAATAAGTTTAATCGATAAACGACAGACTGCAAAAACTCATCGGGAGGATTGGCCTGATGCAAACTGCCTAAACATTAAAAGCCGAGCTGCCTAATAAATGGTAGCTTGGCTTTTTTAGTTGGGGAAAGGAAGTCTTAGGGATTTAGAGAAAGAGAATATGATCTTAAAGGTCAATAATATTAAGGTTAAACGTTCATTGGTAAGGTGCTTGATAAGCGCTATCAAAATACAGATTAAAAATTAAATCGCGTTACTCAGATCAATCTATCTAAAGCTCAGTTGTTTCTGAATCTCACTCCGGTTCTGCACAATTTTTCGAAGTAAAAAAAGGTGCGTCTCCTCTTAAAACTTTACTCCACTATATAAAGGTTGTGCGTATTTTACAATGAATAGCAAAGAGATAAGGAGGATGAGGACGATGAAATCAACAGATATGAATAGAGGATTAAAAATGATAAAGAAGTTGTTTCTCGGAACCCTGCTAATACTGTTTGCAAATCTCCTGGTATCCGGGGTTTTTATTACAGCAGCCAAAGGCGATCCAATCAATGGAACTATCCTACAGCAGCAATTGGATAACGACAACGGCTATACTGTTATGAAGGTTTGGGGTACCTATTATGAGATGGGTTACGCACATGGCTATCTTCTGGGTGATCAGATTGATAAGGAAATTCAAAGATTAAAGAGCTATATTGGCAACACTTATGACGATGTTAAATCAAGGATAAGCAATACATACTTTCCGCCTGATATGAGAGACGAAATCAATGGTATTGTGGCCGGGATACAATATGCAGTTGGCAAAACGATTCCACCGGAAGATATAATGATGCTCAATACCATAGCTGACTGGGCATATGCTACTCCCAACTGCAGGAGCCATTCTTGTTGGGGATCGTACGTCAACTCTAATGTAAAGGCCCTTTCAACGAGGAGACTCGATTACTCAGAATTATATGATCAACTTGGCTTCTTAAATAACGTTCTTTGTGCATATAAACCATCAGACAGCGGCAAGACACGTTGGGTCAATCTTTCATTTCCAGGGATGATCGTATCCATTACCTCTGTTAATGAATTCGGAACAATAGTATCAATTCATGACTCTCCTGATTCAGGAGAGACCAACCCTTTGACCGACATTACAAGAAGTGCTGCTTCGCGGTATATGATGACTATTGATAACCTACCGGAAAGCATTTCTCAACAAACTGATTTTGTTTATAACGCCCTTCAGGGATATGTGCCATGGACAGGGTCTTTTCTCAATTACTATGCTCCGATGGGACAGGCAGGGGTTATCTCCTGTTCTCCGGGTGAAGGCTTTTTCAATCTGAGAAGACCTCAAACATCTTATTTTGGTGGCGAGGTAATAGTCACATCAAACGAATTTACAAACGGCCAAAGCGCACCAAATGATGCGACTTTTTTTAACAATTACTATAACGGTTCCAAACCGAAGAGCCTGTCTGACCATTGGGGGCTTCTCGATAGCGTTGACCATTTGGTAGGTGCGCATCAACTTAGCGTTGAGTATAGGGATAGGGCTGATATGACGATATGGTTTCGGGGAAGGCTAATCGGAACAGCAACAACCCCCATTATTAAGCTTGAGTGGAACGAACTGTTTGACGACATTTTAAACTATCCACCGGTGCTTGACCCGATAGGAGCCAAGACAGTAACCGAAGAGGAGTTACTTGAGTTTATTATTACAGCAAGTGATCCTGACAGTGGAGATATTCTAACTTACTCTGCTGATAACTTACCTCCAGGAGCTAGTTTTGATGCTGAAACCCAGCTATTCAGTTGGACACCGATTTATGGTGATGCCGGGAATTATACGGTTACATTCACAGTCACAGATAACGGCACACCACCTCGAAGCGACAGCGAAGAAGTCACAATTACTGTTAATCCTACTTCCCCAATAACGACTCTAGAATTAAAGGGGACAATTGATACTGAGGATACCGCATTTGGCACTGGGAGTTATTCGCTGTTGAACTACGGGGGGTCCGCCGACATCTTTGCAGTCGGGAACGTTAACGGAGTGATCGCCAGAGGTTTGATCCGGTGGGATCTTTCATCGATTCCACCGGGGAGTACCATCGTGACTGCACAGATGTCTTTATACAGCGATTCTTCCTATGGAGGATCTATTACGATAGATACTCACAGGTTATTGAGGCCCTGGGTCGAAGGGACATTGGACGGGCAGAACCGGCAATTGGATAATCCTGACAGTGCCTGCTGGACTGAATACGGCTATGGTGAGGAATGGGATTCGCCCGGTGCAAATGGTGCTGCGGACCGGGAGGCAGAAGTTATTAGTACGACAAATGGTAATGGAACCGGATGGTACTTTTGGGATTTTAAGGCAGTGGTACAAAGTTGGGTGGACGGAGAGTGGGTGAATGATGGCCTGATATTAAAAGCGAATAACGAATCGATCGAAAATATGAAATATTTTGTACCATCGGAAGGCCAAAGTGAGACACTCAGACCCACGTTAGTAATTGAGTATGCGGTGCCGGCTCCGACGGTAGTGATCACAACTCCCGTCGAAGGAGCGACATTCATAGAGCCAGCGGAAATTACGATAACAGCAGACGCCTCAGTACCTGGCGGAACAGTGGAGGAAGTGTCCTTTTATGCCAATGGAACAACGCTGATCGGGGTAGATTCGACCAATCCGTACAGCGTTACTTGGAGCGGTATTCTCGAGGGTACTTATAGCTTGACCGCTATCGCTAGTGACAGCCTCGACGAATTGAGGACTTCGAATCCCGTAGCCATTACGGTCTATAAAGAGGAGTGCTCAATCGACGACGACTGCGACGACGGAGTCTTTTGCAACGGGGCCGAAACCTGCGTAAGCGGCGCCTGCCAGGCAGGCAACGATCCATGCCCAGGCAACTACTGCTCTGAGGATACTGATATCTGCTATGAATGCGAACAAAATTCGGAATGCGACGATGGGCTATTTTGCAATGGAGAAGAGACCTGTGTGAGCGGTTCATGTCGACCCGGCAGTGATCCGTGTGATTCGAGTCAGTACTGCAACGAGGACACGGACATCTGCAAAGACGTGGAGTGTTCAAGCGACGAGCACTGCAATGACGGAAACGACTGCACTATCGACACCTGTGTCGATGGTGTGTGCCGAAACGAATGCGGAAGCACGATATCATCGTACCCTTACACCGAAAGCTTTGAAGCCGGATGGGGCGACTGGCTCAACCTTTCAGGCGATGACTTTGACTGGACAAGAACAAGTGGTTCGACCCCGTCAAGAAATACGGGTCCGCCAGGTGCACATAGCGGTTCTTACTATATCTATACGGAGGCATCTTCCCCGAATTATCCTAACAGGACAGCCCTGTTTGAAAGTCCCTGTTTCGACCTCAGTAATACAAAGGATGCACAATTGACTTTTTGGTATCACATGTATGGGACATCCATGGGCACCCTGAGCGTAGAGGTTTCCGAGGACTGTCAAAACTGGACGAATGTCTGGAGCCTGTCCGGAAACCAGGGCAACACCTGGTATCAGACAAATGTCGATCTAACACCTTACGTCGGAAAGACGATAACCATCCGATTCACTGGTGTCACCGGCAGCAGCTATCAAGGGGACATGTCCATTGACGATATTGAAGTCACCGTGACGGTGGCGAACCCCTGCACCGGAGACCAGGAATGTGACGATGGCGTGTTCTGCAACGGCGCGGAAACCTGCGTCAGTGGCACCTGTCAGGCAGGCAACGACCCATGCCCAGGACAGACCTGTAACGAGAATAACGATGAATGCATTGCTGGTCCACAAGCACAGCTGGAGTCTGGATTGAAAACGGTCGGTGGTGACCATGTGACCGTTTATTTAGCCAATACCTATGTAAGCCCTGTGGTTGTCTGCTCAGTTCAATACAACAACAACAGCACACCGGTAGTAGCCAGGGTCACCAATGTCACCCCAACGAGCTTTGACGTCTACCTACAGAACCCCTCTGACGGTGCCGTGTTGGCCGAAAATGTCAGTTACATAGTTGTTGAAGAGGGCGTCTGGACGATCGATGGTGTAAATATAGAGGCACAGACTTACCTGTCTACTGTCACCGACGAAAACAATAGTTGGGTGGGTGAGGCCCAAAGCTATGGTCAGAGTTACACCAATCCGGTAGTGATAGGCCAAGTGATGAGTAACAATGATCCTGACTGGTCAGTGTTTTGGTGTCAGGGCAGCAGCCGAACAGCCCCAGCGTCAGGCAGTGCCCTGAGAACATGCAAGACCGTCTGCGAGGACACTGACGTCACTCGGGTTGATGAAACGATAGGCTTTATCGTTATCGAAGCAGGTCACGGCACGATCGGCGGGGTCGAGTTCGAGGCGCTCGTCGGCAGTGATACGATTAGAGGTGTGACAAACTCACCTCCTTATACATATAGTTTCAGCAACAGCTTCGTTTCTGCTCCGCAAATAGCTGTGACAACTATGGCGGGAATGGACGGTGGCAATGGCGGTTGGGCATATGTGCACG
>NBMB01000019.1 GCA_002084765.1 Candidatus Cloacimonetes bacterium 4572_55
TAAGAATTGATAATTAAAGAATTATATCTTTTTTGCCAAATTTTCTTCAGGAAAACAGAGCTTTTGCGCGCATTTCACTATATTCGCAACAGAGTCACAGAGAGTCGCAGAGTCAGCCCAAATAAGGGTTCTGAAAAACTGAGTTCTCTTGGAAATGTCGTTAAAAATCGAATCTAACCCATTAAATATCAAACATCTGAGACCTCTGGTTCCCCGAGGATTATGAATAATGCAGGTTAGAAAGCGCTTAAGCTCTTAAAAGATTATGCGCAATTTTTTGTAACTTTAATTATCAATTATTAATCAGCGGCAATCAGCGTAATCTTCGGATCGATGAAAAACGCAACGCCATCCGAATCACACCGCGGATTATTGCCTTGAGCGTGCCTTTGTCCGCAATAAAGAGGGCGACACGCGGCGAGAAACGGTAGTAAAGCGAGATAAATAGCCTTCCGATCCTCCGCTTTTGCAGATACTCGTCCCGAAATCGTCGCAATCGAACCGTCTCTGGAGCCTCTTCTCCGCAAGCCGCAGTCGCAATGAAACAACCAATGGGAAACGCGGGCGGGATAAAATTTTTGATCGCTTCGATAGGAATGGCAAATTGTACTTCGGCAAATCGCTGCTCTTCCCGGTAATAAGCTATATTTAACCCTCTTGCCACCATACCGATAACTTTTTTCGTTTTGGCGTCCCACACAGGTCCCCCGCTAAATCCGTGAGTGATCTCTTTTGATTTGATTTGTAACGTGTGAGGTTCCCTGTCTCTATTGACTCCGATCACCTCGCCTTTCCCCCAAAGCCCCCTCCTATAAGGATAGCCAAAGGCATAGATCGTATGACCGGTCGTCTTCGCTGTTTTGCCCAACTTAAGAGGATAACATCCTTGTGGTATTTTTTGGTCTAACCTCAAAGCCGCGATATCGTAGGTCGCATCTCTTTTAATCACCTGCGCGTGAAGTTCCGCAGTATCGCCGTAAAATCGAACCGTTGCCTCTGCCGCACCCCTAACCACATGCTCGCAAGTGATAATGATTCGATCGGAAACGGCAAACCCAGTTCCACAACCATCTCTAACGCTGACTTGACAGACCCCGTCCAAAAATGGGAGAGAGGGCTTCATAGACTCGCTATAGAACCGGCTGACTCGCTCATAATATGTGTTGGATTGGTCATGGGAACATTGGGCAAAGGCTTCAGCCGCCGCAACATAGTTCCCTTTTCGGAAATGCGCCGCGCCGAGTGCGAAAAGGCATTCATACCCGCCGTGAGTCAGGGAGCTTTGTTCCCCCTGAACAGCGGCTTCATATTCCTGAATCGCCTGATCAAGATTATTGTTCTGAATAGCGAGGTGTCCCTTGAGCAGATGCACGCTTCCCTGTCGGGGCAATTGGCACTCCACTTCACCCAACTCAGCGGAGATTGTGTCAATGGTATCGGACTCGAGATGTGCGCTCCCCAATCGATAAAATCGACATACTTCTGGGCTGTTCTGCTGAGCCGCTTCGCCGAAAAAACGTCGGAAAAGCCCTTCGATCTTCTGTTGATGTTCCCCACCTGAATGGAATGATGTGTACATAGCAAGACCTTACGGTAAAAAGGGAAGAATCGACCGAATGACAGCTCTCACTATCGTTTTCAGACTGGGTTTATCGGCAATAAATTTGGCGATAGGGGGCGAAAAATTATAATAAAATGAGATAAATTTCCTCCCAAACAGAGAGTTCTTTAATTGACGATCTCGAAAATGCCTCAAGCGAACTACCGCGACCGCGTCTGGACCGCCGTACGCCGCGGTCGCGATAAAACATCCCTCTCTTGGTGGAGAATTCAAAATTTTTTGTCCAGACGATTTTTTCTTTGGAGCCGATTTTTTTATTTTATTTGAATCTTCAGGGCAGCAGGGCGGATCATTTTTCGGATTCTTCTTTTTGATGGGAGCTATTCCCTCTGGATTTTTTTCAACCGCGCCAGGCACGCGAGGAATTCGGATATTTGACGAAGACGCGGCGATTCCAGTCCGAGTATGAGCGTGCGCAGGAGATTGGAGCGGCGGTTGATACATGGGCTGATAAGGGAAACCCGACGTTGGAGTTACGGGCTGGGTGTCTTGCAAAGAATACGTGAAAAATTTTCGAAGGCTCTGGTCGTTTGGTTTTTGCTGTTGGTATTCGGCAAAAATTCTGACAGCAATCTCATAATTTTCTTTTTGGAAGTGAGCCGCTCCCAAAGCGAAAAGCGGCTCTTTCCCGTGGGCTGTCAGCGGAGTTTGTCGTCCGTTCAGCGCAAGTTCATATTCCTGAATCGCTTGATCCAAATTTCCTTTATGCCGAGCCAAATGCCCTCGCAACAAATGGAGACCAGCATGACCGGCAAGCGAGGGGGCGAGGGCTTCGATCTGCTGGGAGATATAGTTCAAATGAGGCAGTTGCGCGCCTTTGGCGTGATAGGTTATATAAAACTGATCCCCGTGCGATAAATGCTGAAAGCTCTGCAAAAATTGAAAATATAAATCTGCTAAAGCCTGCTCAACATCCGTCGATGGAGTCTGAAGTCTTGGAGCATGCGGATTTTCATTCATAATCGCTTACCAAATAGGAGCTTATCAGTTGATTTGCTATACGTCAAGGTTTTGGACAAACGCAGCGTGTTCCATAATAAACTTACGTCGGGGAGCGACCTCATCGCCCATCAGCATGGTGAATATTTGATCCGCCTCGACAGGGCTTTCCTCCACCACCACCTGTAAGATCGTCCGTAAGTCGGGATTCATGGTCGTGTCCCATAATTGGTCGGGATTCATCTCTCCCAACCCTTTATAGCGTTGGATTTCCAACTTAGAGTTCTCATATTTTTCGATATATTCATCTCGTTGAACATCGCTATACGCATAATAAATGTTTTTACCGCGAGATAATTTGAACAAAGGAGGCTGCGCAATATAAATATGCCCTTTGTTGACCAGCTCGGGCATGTGCCGATAGAAAAAAGTAAGCAACAATGTGCGGATATGCGCGCCGTCCACGTCCGCGTCTGTCATAATAATCACCCTATTGTATCGCAGTTTCTCGATATTGAACTCATCTGTCCCGATCCCGGTCCCCAGCGCGGTGATAATGGTTTGGATTTCCTCATTATTTAGCACTCTGTCCATCCGTGCTTTTTCCACATTCAAAATTTTTCCTCGCAAGGGCAGAATTGCCTGAAAGCGACGATTACGCCCCTGCTTTGCCGATCCGCCTGCCGAGTCGCCCTCAACCAGATAGATCTCGCACTCAGACGCGTCTTTTGATGAGCAATCCGCCAACTTACCGGGCAAGGATGTGGACCCAAAAGCAGTCTTACGCCGAGTCAGTTCCCGAGCCTTCCGAGCCGCTTCCCGAGCGGTCCCGGATAGCACGCACTTTTCCACAACTTTTTTGGCAACCGACGGATTTTCCTCAAAAAACTCCGTCAATTTATCGCTTACAATTGATTCGACAAGACCTTTCACCTCGCTGTTACCCAATTTCGTCTTGGTCTGCCCTTCGAACTGCGGCTCTGGGATTTTCACACTAATTACAGCGGTGAGACCTTCTCTCGTATCCTCCCCAGATAAGGTATTTTGCAACTTCTTAAAAAGATTATTTTTGCCCCCATAGCTGTTGATGGACCGAGTCAGCGCGGCTCGAAATCCGCTCAGATGCGTTCCGCCGTCAATTGTATTGATGTTGTTCACATAAGTAAAAATGTTTTCTACATACGCGTCGGTATATTGAAGTGCCACTTCCAATACCACATGATCTTTCCGGTTGGTGATATAGATCGGCGGCTTATGAATCGGGCACTTATTTTGATCCAAAAATTCGACAAACTCCTTGAGTCCACCGTCATATTGATGCGTCTCTTCTTTGACGGGATCGGTTCGTTCATCTTTGATCGAAATAGCAACTCCTTGATTCAAAAATGCCAATTCTCGTATCCGGTGAGCCAAAATTTCGATGTTAAAATCAACAGAATCAAATATTTGAAAGTCTGGTCTAAACGATACTTCCGTACCGCGTTTGTCCGACGACCCGATAACCTTAAGATCTTCTTCAGGTACTCCCCGATTATATTTTTGATAATATATCTGATCATTTTTATGAATTCTGACTTCCAGCCAGGACGAAAGCGCATTCACCACAGACACGCCGACCCCGTGCAGCCCGCCGGATACTTTATAGGAGCTGTTGTCAAATTTCCCTCCGGCATGGAGAGTGGTCATAATGACCTCGACGCCGGAACGCTTTTCGGTCGGATGAATATCAACTGGAATGCCGCGCCCGTCGTCGATTACGGTCACGCTATTATCGGAATGCACCGTAACCGAGATGACTTCGCATATACCGGCAAGTGCCTCGTCAATCGAATTATCGACCACTTCATAGACCAGATGATGCAGCCCTTTGGGACCCGTGCTTCCCACATACATACTTGGACGTTTTCGCACCGCCTCCAATCCCTTTAGCACCTGGATTTGATGCGCGTTATATTCGTCGCCCACATTTATTTGTTCTTGACTGATCTGATTATTTTCAGCCATGTATCATATTCTCCCATTTTATTTCATTTAAATTCAACGTTATTAATTTTTTATCCTGAATAATTTACCAAAGAGATACAGAAAACATGGAGAAGGGTTATAGCAAAGTTTTGAATGATATGCTGATTATCAGCAGATCGAACTCCATGCCCCGACAACGTAGAAATATAACCAACAGATCACAGATTCGCCATGATTATTTTGCGCATTCTACCGTGCGAATATGAAACCTGCCGATTCTCCTTGATCGGTCAATATTTTGACCAACTGCATCATGTCTATTCCCCATTTTGTATCATTTGAAACTGCCACTCGCATAGTTGTTTGAATCTGTTCATCACGTTCGCTGTCACTCTATCATGCACCAATTCCCACATTCTGTTGACTATATGCTTCCTGTTCCAATTTTTTTTCCCATAAAAATTAAACCCAACTATAAAGAATAACTGGGTTTGGTCGGTTTCTCCCTGATCCGCAATAGAAGACCGCATATATATAGAAAAAATTCCAATGGGATAACCGCCGCTGCAGATACCTTGCATTGTCAAAATCATGGGGGTCTGGCAAGCGTTGAAATTTAATCGCATTAAGGTTGAACAGAGGAACAAAGTGTAAGCCAAAAGGTCCCTTTTTAAGACCAAAAGGGTATTTAGTCCGTCCAAACAAAAAAATTTGTATGTTTTCAAGACGATCCTCTATTCGGACAACTTTTGCTAAATAATTTGGCCAACATGTAGAATCGCCATTCCATTTCAGCAATTCCTCAAAAACATATCTTACAGGGACTTGAATCCCAATCTGATGGATGTTCAATATCGAGTAATCGGTCACCTTCATCCCGAGACGTTGTAGAATCCTCTGGCTGTAGTTTTGTCTATCCGACTCTGTTTTGAACCGAATCAGAGTATCTATTTTCGGCTTATTGAGGAAAAAATATCTAATATCTGAAAGCGTCCCGCTACTTTTTAAGACCGGATTTCTCAATCCCGTTTTTTCGTCAGATTTTAGCAAGTTCAACATGATTCAATCTTCTCGATTTGTTTGATAAAGCTATGTAAATTAAAAATATGAAGGGGTAAAAACAGATACCAATATATCTTCCCGAACAAATTCTCTGTTTGGTAGTGAATTTTTATCGATAAGAGATTTTCCCCCTTCTTTTGATCAATTTGGTCAATAAAAAACTCTAACCAGAATTCAGCAGGGAGCTTCAATTTTGACCGTAACAGAAGCCTTTCATTTTTTTTCAGGTCTTCCACACGCCAAAAACCAATGATATCGTTCACTCTCAAGCCGGAAGCTCTTTTCTCTGTACGAGAAGAATCAATTTCCAAGAAAATTCTATTCAGCCACCCTCGAGTGCGCCATAAAATTGTGTTATGAAACCAGCCTTTTTTGCAGCTGATTTTGCAAATTGAGTCAAGAATATCAGATGCGCTATTTTTTGTTAGAATCGAATTCGATCTGCTGTAACGCGCGGGTTTTTCCAGCTCATACAACTTTGTCGCAAGCTCATGTGTTGGCGGATATGCGTCAGACCACCTTGTATGAACCCGATCCTGCTCTTCTCGTGATAAAGCTCTCAAGAGTGCCTCTTTATAAGCAATGGGCTGAAATTTGATAATCTGTTTTATATCCTCATCTTGGCAAACAACGTCAAAATTGCAGCTTTTCATCAGACACCTCGTAATAGGAGCCGGAATCGGGGTCAAAAAACTGGCAATGTACGTATAAATTTTAATACTTGAGAAAAAAGAATTTATAAAGACTCTTTTCTTGCCAAGGACGCCCGCCTGAATTTTCAGCATCATTTCGTACGTAAGCGTTTCTTTTCCGCCAATATCATACGATTTTCCGGCTGTGTCAGCTGTCTCCAACGAACCGATTAAATATTTCAACACATCACGAATGGCTATGGGTTGGCACTTTGTTTTTGCCCAACTTGGGACGAGAAAAATAGGGCAATTCCGCACAAGATGCTCAATAATTTCATAAGATGCGCTGCCAGATCCGATAATTATCGCGGCTCGAAAAAAGGTGGTGGGGACTTTTCCTTTGCCAAGCTCCCGCGCAACCCTGATCCGGCTTTGGAGATGCGCAGATAATTTGGCTTTTTTATTCCCAAGTCCCCCAAGATAGACGATTCTTTTTACATTTTGACTTTCCGCCGCATTTCTGAAATTAATAGCCGCTTGAATATCGACGGATTCAAACTTTTTTTGCCCCAAAAGTAAGGAGTGTATTAAATAATATGCCAAATAGATTCCATCTAAAGCACGTTGTAAACTCTCAAATTCAAGCGCGTCTGCCACAACAATCTCGACATCTGGCCATCTTTTTCTAAGTTCAGGGGAATATTTCCGCACCATTACCCGCACCTGATAGCCTCGCGCAAGCAATTCAGGAACCAGCCGCCCCCCAATATAACCTGTGGCACCAGTAACCAATATCTTCCCAATTTCCGGCTGCGGTTTTGTCGGTAAATCGTCGCAGAACATCTCGTTGTTTCCAAAATTCATGGTTAATCCTTGTCCATTCGCTTAAAATCTAAAAGTTTTAATTAGCTAACCTGGATTATTCGTCATCACGGAAATCGGTCCGCAGATTACGCAGATTATCGCAGATTAAGAGTTGATAATTAAAGAATTATATCTTTTTTGCCAAATTTTCTTCAGGAAAACGGAAATTTTGCGCGCATTTCACTATATTCGCAACAGAGCGCAGAGTCATCAAATCGGTCCGCAGATTACGCAGATTATCGCAGATTAAGAGTTGATAATTAAAGAATTATATCTTTTTTGCCAAATTTTCTTCAGGAAAACGGAGCTTTTGCGCGCATTTCACTATATTCGCAACAGAGTCACCAAATTTGTCCGCAGATTACGCAGATTATCGCAGATTAAGAATTGATAATTAAAGAATTATATCTTTTTTGCCAAATTTTCTTCAGGAAAACGGAGCTTTTGCGCGCATTTGATATTCCGGGCAGATCAACCCTCTCTGCTCGATATGCCCCTGGAGCAGCAGATGCGCGGTCGAAGAGCAGGTGAAACCGGTGGTCCGAGCCATAGAGGTGAACTTCTTCTCCGGGTCATACCGATCGCACATCTCAAAGCTGTATCGCAGAACTTTGTCCCCTTTCCGCCCAATGCCGATGATTCGCATCACAGTCAGGTCCTGCTCGTCCTCGCGCATCTTGAGCTTTTGGAAAAGCGTCTTTGCCGTCATATCAAGCGGCGACACCAGTGCGCCATGCACCATGACTGGCGTTTGGCTGAAAAAACCCGCGTCTCGCAGCAGCTTCATCTTTTCGGCATGACCTGGATAGCGCAGCGTCTTTTCTATCATGTTCGGAACCTTGAGCGTGTGGATCAAGGTGCGCAGTCCATCGGAATTGAAAGCCTCCAATGTGCCGATTTGGTCAAAATAAAGCGCTTCTACTTCTGATAGCGGCTCTTTGATCTGGACCTTTCCATTATACACGATCCGAGCCGGACGGGTGTATTCCTCGATCACGTCAAACGGGGAAAAAACGATCTTGTATTCAAAGGGCTTTTCCCGAATAATAGGCAAGCCCCCCACATAACAAGCAAGACTTATTGGATCATCAAAATATCGGCTCAAAAAACCGAATGCCAGATGGCTGAATCCGGGAGCAACCCCGCAATCCACCACTGCTTGCACATGGTTCTCATAAGCAAAAGATTCCAATTCTAACGCATTTTCTGGGAAAAATGAGATGTCCACGATATTTTTCCGGCTCTGGATCACATGTTTTACTGTATTGAAACCCATGAAACCCGGTACCGCACCGATAACCAGATCAAATGGGTCGATCAATGCCTGCAACCGATCAGAATTCGTCAAATTTGCCTTCTCGGTGACAATATCTGGGTAGTCCCCCACACGCGCCAACGCATCCGAAGAAATATCCGCCACCGTGACTTGATAACCCCTGTCAAACATATCCTTAGCGATCACGCCGCCAACCAGGCCGCAGCCTAAAACAATTATTTTCATTTCCGTATCTCCCTTAAAAAAAAATAGTGTGTGCGATGGGATTGGAGTGAGAGGCTTTAACCATGAGCAACCAAAGCCCCTCTCCAAAATTTAAGAATCAATCTGCGAAATCTGTGGACTCTTGTTGAATATTTGAGACCGCATCAAGCCGCCACGCCTCGCTCATTTCTGGCAAATCCGCCATAATACCTTGAAACTTCTCCGAACCGATATCCTTCTCCAAAATTTTAGAAAATCGCTCCGCGTCTCGACCGGCTTCTGGTTTGGGATATATCTGCCATGCCTGCCAATTGGCGGCAACAGCACCCACTGGATTTTGCAAGCCCTGAAAAGCCTTTGCTTGATTCTCCAGCGTGAGTGCCTGACCCCGGGGGTTTTTTATATCACGATAGATTTTGAGCGTTTTTTCAGACAAAAGCACGGCCTCGATAAAGTGCTTTTGGGCGAGCTTGACTCTGATCAAATAAAACAAATCGTTGGCAGCACTGAATCGATCCGAAATAGATTCATGGATACGTAGTGCCTGATTTAGATAATCGATTG
The DNA here is from genome assembly GCA_002084765.1 of Candidatus Cloacimonetes bacterium 4572_55. Classification (GTDB taxonomy): domain Bacteria; phylum 4572-55; class 4572-55; order 4572-55; family 4572-55; genus 4572-55. The sequence continues at coordinate 9,128 of NBMB01000019.1, forward strand.
CCCGCTCATATTCCCCCCTGTCCCGATAAAAATTTCCAAGTGCTTGAAGCGTGTTTGCTTGCCCCTGTTGATCTTTAATCTCTTTATAAATGAACAGTGCCTGTTTATAATCATGCAAAGCCCCATCCAAATCATCGTCGCGGCACTTGAGATCGCCAAGCGCGTGAAGCGTGTGTGCCTGCCCCTGTCGATTTTTGATCTCATTAAAAATGGACAGCGCCTGTTTATAATCATGCAAAGCCCCATCCAAATCATCGTCGCGGCACTTGAGATCGCCAAGTGCTTGAAGCGTGTGTGCTTGCCCCAGTCGATCTTTGATCTCATTATAAATGGACAGTGCCTGTTTATAATCATGCAAAGCCCCATCCAAATCAGCGACGCGGTGCTTGAGATCGCCAAGATCTTTCAGCGTGTTTGCTTGCCCCAGTCGATGTTTGATCTCATTATAAATGGACAGTGCCTGTTTATAATCATGCAAAGCCCCATCCAAATCATGGACGCGGAGCTTGAGATCGCCAAGTGCTTTCAGCGTGTGTGCTTGCCCCTGTCGATTTTTGATCTCATTATAAATGGACAGTGCCTGTTCATAATCATGCAAAGCCCCATCCAAATCATGGACGCGGAGCTTGAGATCGCCAAACGCTCTCAGCGTGTGTGCTTGCCCCAGTCGATCTTTGATCTCATTATAAATGGACAATGCCTGTTCATAATCATGCAAAGCCCCATCTAAATTATGGACGCGGTGCTTGAGATCGCCAAGTGCTTTCAGCGTGTGTGCTTGCCCCAGTCGATCTTTGATCTCATTGCAATGATCCAACATGATATCAAGAAACCGCTGGTTATCCTCATGCCGGTCGAACATGTTCAGAATCATCGGGAAATGAGAGGCAAGGCTTTGCAGGGGGGCGCGTTGGTTTTTTGGGTTTATGGTTTTCAGCCGGATGGGATCCATCGTCGCCCAGATATTTGCCTCTGTCAGAGCCAGTAACCTCCGTCCCTGATCTGCTTTATCGCTGTAAACCATTTTGTGTATTTCCTCACAGACCTCGGCAAAGTGGTTTAAACAGCGGAGGTTGAAGTCGGGTCGGTCTGTGTCGCTCAGCAGTTTTTGGGCATAAGCCGCCACAAAGGAGAAGGTCTCATATTTTTCCATACCGAGGCTTTTTGTCTTGTCCACCAGCGAGGCTCGGATCAGGCGGTTCATCTGCTTTTGCCACTCTTTTCCCCATAAAATATCCAGATCATTGGGCATGGCTCCGGCAGGCAACAGACCCAGCAGACTAAAGAGTCGGATCGCTTCCGGGTCTGCATTGCGCACAGCATGCACAGAGGTATCCAGCCCTTTGGCAAAGCTGTTGGTGGCGTCATGTTCCTCATCCTCCAGACCTTGCGCCTTCAGCTCGGTTAGCGGATCTTTGCTCAGGTCGTCGTTTAATTCGGCAAAAGTCTTGGTCTCCAACTGGGACGAGGCAAGAATAATCGCCCGCGGGTGTCCGCTCAATTGGGCAACAATCCGCTGGATTATATACGAAATATTCGGCTCTTTATTAATATCCAGCTTTGCCCCGGCTCTTTTTTCCAGCAGGTCGCACCCATCAAGAGCATCCAATTGGCGCACACGCTGAATCTGTTCCCTTACCCCGTCCATAGCTCCGCCAAATGCCTGGCGCGAGGTGGCAATAATTTTTAGCGTGGGCGCGCGCTGCAAAAGTGTCTTAATAAAGTTTCGGAATTTCACTTTGTTCTCATAGAACGGGTCTTCGCAATTGTCCAGAATCAGCAGCATTTCCTTTTTGCGCAGCTGCTTGAAAAATATCCGGTCGTCTTTCATCAGCTCCGTGTCTATGTCCAGCTCATAGCCAATTTCATAACGGGTATTTTCCGCGCTCACCACGCCTCGCAACTCAATAAACCAGACGCCATGTTCAAATACGTGTCGTTGCAAGAGATAATGCCCTGCGGCAACTGTCATCGTGGTCTTGCCAATGCCGGGTCCGCCGAGCACAGTGGTCAGCCTGCCCTGCAATGTATTTTGCACCAATTCCTGCATATCCAGATGGCGGTCGGTAAAATCATCGGCGCGAGGAGGAAGATAATGGTCCGCCAATGGATGGCTTACATCCTTCCAATTGCCATCGCGCAGGTTTTTAAACAGGGGCTGGTCATGGAGCTGGTTATCAGGATCATCAGAATCATCAGGTAGGAGCAGGAATTTATCGGCTTCCTTTGTTATGATCTGGGCTGTATCCGGGTCGCCCTTCAAACGGACTATGGCGTTATTAAAAGAGTCGCGCACTGTTCTGCCAATGAGCAGGTTATAATAAAAAGTCCGTGCAAATATCTGAGCCGCGTTGTCCAGCACGCCCACATCGCGCTTGATAGCCACGACATGCGGAACCCCAGCCTTAACAAATTCCATGCCCGATTCCTGAGAATGACACGCGCTGACAAAAGCCAATTTTAACTCAGAGTGTTTCCCAGACTGGATAATCCGCTTCAGATTGTCGGTTTTCATGAGGTGGGCAATGCCCTTGCCGTCCTCGAATGCCAGAAAATTCTTGTTGCCATGCCCGGTATAGTGCAGAACTTGACAGCCAATAGCAAGTTCATTCTGTAAATTATTTATATGCGCCGCGGCGTAACAAACGTCAATTTGCTTTCCTGCTTCTTGAAAGGCACTCTCCAAATTTTCTTTTTCGCCCTCAAAATTGAGGGTAGGCACCCGCTTTTTATCTTCCATAATCAACGGGTTTGAGAATAAAATCGATATACGATGTTCCATATTGGTTCCTTTTGGTTTGAGAGGATCTATCCGTGATCTGCGTTATATATCCTATGATTCGTTATTTACGAGATAATCGTGACATAATCAGATAAATTACGCAAGCACTGAATATTATAACACCCAATCTTTCCCAGGGATTTTTTAGCCAATGTTCGCTAAATGTCTGCCCGATTTCGAGCGCGACAAAGAGTCCGAGCAGGATTGTGGTTCGGCGTTCCCACCTTCCGGATCGGACTCTTGCCATGGCGTCAATGCCTTCCAGAACCCTGTTTGACTGAGTCTGGGTAATATGCATATATGCCAGATCAGACTCCACCTGCCCAGCTTGATGTTGATACTCTACAATCAGCAGATCATTCAGTCTCGCCTGTTGGGAGACAAGGCAGGGATCATTAAGCAAGCTCTTGATATTATTGGTGTTGATCTGCATAGTTTTCAGCAACTCCTCCCCCTGACTCAGCTTTTCGGCAAACTGGGTCTGATAACAGGCGATTGTATCTGTCGCGTCTTCCAATTTATTCAGCGCGTTTTTTTGGAGACTTTTGACCTCTCGCCGGCAATCTGTTTGGGGCCAGATTCTATTCAGCTGCTCATCCAGATCTTTTTCCACACCCTGGATTTCAGGATAGAGCGTTTCTTCCCATTTTTTCATCTGGTCTTTGTTTTTCGCCTGAGCCAAAAACAGAGATGGTAGTACGCTAAAGATCAGATTCTCGCCCAACTGTTTTGATTTTGCGTCCTCATAGCATAACATCAGCCAAATATCCTCTTGAGAACAGATTGCCAGATGGCCCCAATCCATTTCTAAGAGCTCAAAATCCTTTTTTTTGCCAGGCCAAGAGGTCAGCAGGTCATTGGCAATTTCTTTCGCAGTATCATACGGGGTATCATTGATCAACAAAGCCGAGATACAAGCCCTGCTCCCCAGCCATGAATGAGAAGAGAGTTCAGGACTCAGCTCGCATTCCTTGGATGTGATATCCGCGATCTTATTCGGCTCTACTATCGCCTTCCGCATACAGCCAGTCCTGATAAAGTATGTATCCAGCATCTGATAGAAACCCAAAGAGCCTTGCAGATCAGAATCCTTTAAATTCGTCCAGCCGTGAATAGCGAGCGGATGCCGCGTCTGACGATTGGATATTAGATCACGTGTTTTTTTCGTTTTTCCCAACCACTCCTCAGCCGGAAACCATATATCACAGATTGGTTTCCAGTGTTTTTCCTCTTTATGCTTTTCCGATTCTCGGCTGTGCGAGCGCAGAAAATAGCTCCAACGCCACAATGTCAGGTCTTTAATCTTTTTTTCAGCCATTGGAGCCATCCTTTCTCTTTTTTCACAGTTTTGCGCATCTTTTCATTGATATCAGCTACCTGATTGGACACCGTTTCAATCGGAACACCCTCTTCCCCCTCGTCAATGTCAAACGATCTTGTCAGACCGAGATTCAACAGCTTATTGGTATAAGAATATTTCCGTAGAAGCTCATGGATATTGTTCTCCACATTGGGTTGGTTGTGGGCAATATTCAGGAAGCTGTGAACAAAGCTGTACCACTCGTCGCCCTTCAAATTAGAGCGAATATCTTCCAAGTTTTCTTCGATAATTCTCAGCATTGTTTTCATACGCATCATATTTCCCTCGCTTTTGGTTCGTGTCGCGCGTAACTGCGGAGTTTGTCCGCAGATTAACGCAGATTAACGCAGATTAATAGTTGATGAATAAACATCTTATGGTTGGAAATTCGTTACAATTCATTTCAAATCAAGATCGAGAGGTTAGGGTGATAGCAGGAAGGATCATCTCTTCCATCGAGACGCCGCCATGCTGAAAACTCCCTGCATAATGGCGTTGATACCGGTGAAAATTGGTGGGATAGACAAAGTAACAATCATTTGTAGCGATCAGATAATTTTTATTCAGATAATCCGCGGGCAGACGGTACATTTCCGGTCGAGTGATTCGTATCGCCCATTTCTCGTCGCATTGCAGATTGACGCCATATTTATAGCGCAGATTCGACGACGTTTCTCTATCTCCGACCACCTTTGTGGATCGGTTGCACATCATGGCTCCATGATCGCTGGCAATCACGATCACAAAACCGGATTTCGCCAACCGTTGGAATAATTCCGGCAAGGCAGAGCGTTGGAACCAGGACTTCATCAGGTCTCGGAATCCGCTTTCATTTGGTGCTAAGTCTCGCAATATTGGCGATTCCGAGCGACCGTGCGTCAAAATATCCAGGAAATTGACCACCAACGCGACCAATTGTTGATTTTGACACGCGTCCAATTTTTTATGAAAATTGAGGCTATCCTCACGGGTATTCACCTTAAAGTATCGTGTCTTATTGGGGTCGGCAAATCCCAATCGGATCGCTTGAGCTTTCAACAATTTTCCCTCGAATCGGTTCCGGCTCGCTTCCTCAAATGGACGTTCCTTCCAATATTTTTTATGATGACGAGCGATCTGATCCGGAAACAGCCCGCTGAAAATGGCGTTACGGGAGTAGGGCGTGGCGGTCGGCAAAATGGAATAGTAAAAATCTTTTTGGATATGAAAATTCTGCGCGATCAAAGACTCGATCCCCATCCATTGATCCAGCCTCATGCAGTCGATCAGGATAAAAAAGACCTTTTTATTCCGCTCCAGATGGGGACGCGCGATCCGCTGAAAAATATCGGGAGAAAGCATCGGAGGATGTATACCTCGCATCCATAACGGATACTTTTTTCGGATATAGGTGCAAAAAATCTGATTGCATTCCCGTTTCAGATCCAGATGCGTCTCCAGCAGTCCTTTTGCCGAGATCGCTTCCAGCTCCAATTCCCATCGGATCAGCCGCTGAAAGAGTTCGATCCAATCCGAGTGATCCATGTCCCCCGCGGTCAACTGCTCAGAAATTTCGTTGAACTGCCTCACATATTCCGGCGAGAGCTGCTTTTCTCGGATATTGGAGCACTCCAGGAGCTGTTTGCAGATCGACAGAATTTGAATAGGATGCACGGGTTTGATCAGATACCCATCGATTTGTTTGCCGATAGCCTGTTCCATCAGGTCTTCGGTCTCGCTTTTTGTGACCATGACCACCGGCAAATAGCGATGAATTTTTTTGATCTCATTCAGAGTCGTCAAGCCGTCTTTTCCCGGCATCATCTCGTCAAGCAGGATCAGATCGTATGGATTTGCCTTTACAAGAGCGATCGCGTCATCGCCGTTTGTAGCGGTCGAGACCCGATATCCCTTGCGTTCCAGAAAAATGTGATGAGAGCGCAACATCTCGATCTCATCGTCTACCCAAAGGACATGATACGCGTCGCTCATGAGTCGCTCCATTCCGGCAGATTCGGTTTGTTATTCATAGATTCCGGCTGTTTTTTATCAATAAACCGCTTCTCACGATAAATCAAATAAATATGGCTCAGCCAACCCAGACCAAATCCCAAAATCAGCGTAAACAACAACTGGATGCTTAAGACGACTTCAACCTGCCAGAAAAAGATGTTTATCCTGCTGCTTTTCCAATTCTGCATGACCAAAATAGTCGCTAACACGGTCACTATCAATAGAGTAGAGACCATCAACTTTTGCCGAAGATTTCGATTTTTCCACATAAGAAAACCTCTCGATTGGAGTAGCGCGAGCCTTATCCGTAGTTATGTTCATAAAATTAATGAGAATTATACAAAATAAAGCCCGATCTACAAAGTTTTTAAAATATACTCAACCTATTAAAGTGCTTTTTTCACATAAGACTTAAGATTCGCGATCTGCGGCTCGGTTCCGAGCACAATCAGGACGTCGTACGCGTTCAGACGAGTCGTGGACAGGGGATTAAAGGTATATTTTCCGGTCACCCCCGACTTAATCGCGATCACCATGAGACCCGTTCGTCTGGGGATGCCGGCTTCGGATAGCTCCATGCCGACCAGCCGGGAATTTTTCAGCAGCTCGACCTCTTCCAACAAGAGCGACAAATCTTCTCGGTCTGTCGTGATCGTGTCCAAAAAAGAGACGATATTCGGCTTGATTATCACCGCAGCCATGCGCTCTCCGCTGATAATATTCGGCGATATGACGTGATGCGCGCCGGCTCTGCGCAGTTTTTTTACAGCGGACGGATCCACGGCGCGGGATACAATCTTGATACCCGGACTCAAGTCCTTCGCGGTGATCGTCACAAACAGATTGTCCGCGTCCGTTGCCAGGGTGGTGATAATGCCCTTAGCACTCTCGATTCCCGCGCGGTTAAGCGCGTCTTCATCCGTAGCGTCGCCCAGGACAAAATATTTGAAATCGACATATTTTTCAAATAGAGCCGCGATCTCTTCATCTCGCTGCTCCACGACAACGAATTTTATCTTACTGTGGCAAAAACGAGCGATGATCTGTTCGCCGACCGATCCCGCGCCGCATATCACATAATGATCTTTTAGCTTTTCAATCTTTTTCAACATACGTTTCCTTTGGAAAGTTCCGGACAGATTGATCTCCAAAAAATAGCTGGAGATGACGCCGATCAACACAAAAATTGTCACAGTGCCGATCACAATCAAAAAAATGGTAAATAGCCTGCCCTCGTGAGATAGGGGGCTGACCTCCCCATATCCGACTGTGGAGAGGGTGATGATAGTCATATAAAAGGAGTCGATAAAACTCCATCCCTCAATCGCCATAAAACCGACAGAACCAATGATCAGAGTCAGCAGTGTGGCGATCGCTGAGATCGTTAAACCTTGATATGCATGAAAAAAGCGCATAAAATATCCTAATTTGTGCTGAAATACCGACAAAACAGATATAACTCTTTAATTATCAATTCTTAATCTGCGTAATCTGCGGACCCGACTCCCATATCAGAATCGGAAGATAGAGCGATCCCGTTAATTTGTCAAGTATGATTCTGTCAAGGTAACAATAAGCCGACAACTTTCCCATTCGGAACAGTTGCTGTTTATCAAATAGATGGGGTCATACGAAAAATCATGGGGTTTCATGTCAGATTTACTTTTTTGCCACACATTTTTTGCTTGAAAAATTTTGTTAGAAGTCCTATTATCTAATTTGGCTTGAAACTGTCGGAGAATCCTTTAGAGCTGGTCTGAATCCGCCAAAAGAGAGACATAAGTATTTTATGAAAGTAAATCGAGATAGATTCCGCGCTCTGTTTTCCGAGCGGAAAAAGAGACGCATCCTGGTCTTTGGCGATATTATTCTTGATCATTATATTTTTGGTCAGATTCGGAGGATATCGCCGGAAGCACCCGTGCCGATATTGGAAGTGACCGACGAAAAACTCGCGGCTGGAGGTAGCGCGAATGTTGCTCTGAATTTGTCCGAATTGGGTTTTAACGTCCAGTTGAGCGGGTTGATCGGGGAGGATGCGGATGGCGAATATTTGGATAATATGCTGCGCAAGAAAGGCGTTGGCACAGAATTTATTCAGAAGGACAGAGAGCGTCCCACATCTAAAAAAAGTCGGATGATCGCTCAGCGTCAACAAGTGGTCCGGGTGGATCGCGAGGTTGTCAACCCGATCTCGTCTGATCTGGCTGGGCAATTCATGGATAGACTGACTCCTTTTGCGGATATGTTCGACGTTATTATTTTTCAAGATTACAATAAAGGCTTACTGACAAAAGAACTGATTTTATCCGCTTTGGCTCTGTTTAAGGACAAGATCGTCGCGGTGGACCCCAAGTATCATCATTTTTTTGACTTCACCGGCGTGACGCTTTTTAAACCGAATGTGCGGGAATTGCGTCAGGCGTTTGGTATTATGTCTGGTGAGACGCCTTCTCTGGACGATCTAAGTCGCCGGGCGTTGGAGATGCTACAATGCGAAAATATGCTCCTAACTCAGGGAGAAAAGGGTATGACTCTGTATGAAAAAAGGGGCGGTTCCGCGCATATTCCGACAAGAGCAAAGGTGATCTATGATGTTTCTGGTGCTGGGGATACGGTCATTTCCGTTGTGGGAGGAGCGTTGGCTTGTGGAGCGTCCATGCAGGAAGCCGCGACTCTGGGAAATTATGCGGCTGGAGTGGTTGTAGCAAAATTGGGGGTTGCGCCGATTACGTATCAAGAGCTTTTCCACGCGCTTCCAAGTGACTGACAGGTTGAGGCATTATCAAAAAAATTTGGGAATTGTTATGGGGAAAATTATAGAAAATCGAGATGAATTGAAACAGATTTGCGCGCAGTTGAAACAAAAAAAGTTGCGCATTGTCTTTACCAACGGCGTTTTTGATCTTGTCCATCGGGGTCATATCGATTATCTTCAAAAAGCAAAAAGATTGGGAGATGTTTTGGTTCTCGGTCTGAATACCGATCGATCTGTCAAGCAGATCAAAGGTGACAAACGTCCCTTGATTGCGCAAATGGACAGGGCGGTTCTTTTGTCCGCTCTCGAATGCGTGGATTATGTGACATTTTTTGATGAGCCAACGCCCCTGACGTTGATCGAGCAGGTGGCGCCGGGCGTATTGGTCAAGGGAGGAGACTGGTCCATTGACAAGATCGTGGGTCGGGAGGTTGTCGAAAAAAATGGCGGGATCGTACGTTCGATTCCCTTTTTGGAGGGGTATTCGAGCACAAATTTAATTCGGAGAATTATCTCTATTTATGGATAAAAAATCAACAGAAAGGAAAGGATTTATGAGGAAATTGGCTATTATATTAATGCTTTTTTCATTCTTTTGTACACAACTTTATGCAGCCGAAATCGAGTGGATAAAAGACTATAACGAAGCTCTGACAAAGGCGAAAGAGACAAATAAGCCGATTATGATCGACTATTATACGGGTTGGTGCGGATGGTGCAAAAAACTGGATAAATCGACATATCGGGACAGTTCTGTGGTCGCTAAATCCGCGGAATTTATCAACGCCAAAATCGACGCTGAGAAAGATCGGAAATCCGCGACTTTGCACGGGGTCTCCGCGTATCCCACAATACTTTTTCTGGATTCCTCTGGCAAGGAGGTCAGCAGGGTCAGCGGGTATAAAAATGGACCCGAGTTTGTCATGGAAATGTTGCGTGCCCAAATCCAGGCCATGCCGGAGGATATCCTTAAGGAACAAGCGGAAGCAGGTGACGCAGAAGCCGCATATTTTCTCGGTCAAAAATATCTGGGCGTCAATGATTTTTTGACCAGTATCGACTATTTTGAGAAAGTTGTCCAGGACGATAAGTCTAACGAGAGCGGCTATAAAGGCGACGCTTTGATCGATATGGGGCTCGCCTATCTCCAGTTAAAAAATAATGATGGCGCGCTTGATAGTTATACGCTTTTTTTGGATGAATTTAAAGATCACGGTCGCCGTTACGAAGCACTTTATTTCACCGGCTATCTTTATATGATCTTAAACGATTCCGAGAGTGCCGGCTTGCTATTTAACGAGTTGTTGGAAAGATTTCCTAAAAGTAGCTATGCTCAAAATACCAAGCGGTTGCTACAGCAAATGGAGAAAGATACGAAAAATTGAGGCGAAGCGGGGGCGAATGGGCTCTGGTGGGCTCCCTGGACTTCAAATCCAGTCGGCGGGTGCTAATCACGTCCGCGGTGGGTTCGATTCCCACGCGTCCCCGCCACAATTAATTACGAATTAGGATGGGGCTAACCGGGATGAAGAGGGCGAATATGCGGCATGTAAAGATCGTCACGGATTCAACAAGCGATGTGCCGATCGAGTTTCGGCAGAAGTTGGGAATTGAGCAAGTGCCGCTGAAAATTCATTTCGGTGATGAAGTTTTTATAGAAAATGTCAATATCTGCGCGGAAGAGTTCTACCGTCGCGTGCGCCAGACCAATCAAATCCCCTCCACTTCCGCGCCGGATTTGGTAGAGTTCATCGAGTGTTACGCGCGGTGGGCGGATCGATATAATATTATCTCCATCCATCTATCTTCCGAATTCAGCGAGACGTATCGGATGGCTTTGGAAGCTGGGGATCATGTGATGAAACAGTTTCCAGAATGCACGATTCAGGTGATTGATTCCAAAAGCGCGAGTATGGGATTTGGGCTGATCGCGGTTCAAGCCGCGGAGTTTGCCAAGGAGGGTCGTTCCATATCGGACATTACGGATTTTATCTATCAAGCCAATTTGAAAACGTATGCTTTTTTTACAGTGGGCACAATGACTTATCTCAGGATGGGAGGACGAATCGGAAATTTGCGTTCTATTTTGCCGTCCATGATCGGGAAAAAGGGGATTTTGACTCTAAAAGAGGGCACTGTTTCTCTATTGGAACGCGTGGACATGCGTATCGGTATGGATATGGTCGATAAACTCTTTGGATCGATCATCAAAACTGTTCCGTCGAAATCGGAAATTTTTTCGGTCGTGCTGGACGCCAGCGCGCCGGATAAAGCCGAACAGTTGATGGAGCGGATTCTGTCCCGATATCAATGCCGCCGCTATTTTCGATCCACTATTGGACCCGTAGTCGGGGTTCATACTGGTATCGGCACGTTTGCCGCGGTAATTCAATCCTTGTGACCATAGTTATATAGCCCCGACAGTATGCTGATTCTTCTTATTTTGTTTCTCCGTTGATCACATTTTCCCAGACATACCGCAGGAACCGGTTGCGATAGGTGATTCGGTCCACAGAAGCCGCGCCTGGATAGTTATTGACGACAAATGTAAACAGATATACGTCGCCTGCCTCATTCCGCATCAAGCCGGACATGGAGGATACGCCGGTCAGAAGCCCTGTTTTTGCTCGAGCCACGCCAGGTTGATCAAATCCGGGTGTTCGACGCAAGGTGCCTTCCTCCCCGAATACGGGTAACGATCCGAAAAAATCGATGCTTAGAAAGACATTTCCATACGCATGATTCAGCAACTTGACCATGAACTGAGGCGTCAGATAGTTCTTCCCCAAGCCTGAGCCGTTGATAATATTGGCACTCTCCTGTAGCTCCTGAAACGCATAAGATTTGAGAAATTCGACTCCGTTTTCCGCGCCGCCTGAGAATTTTTGTCCCAGATAACATTGGATGCTTTCCGCCATCATATTAGAAGAATGGAGGTTCATTTTTCTCACAATTTCCCGCAGCGGAATTGATTGAAAAGTATAACGGATATATCGATTTTTTTTTATCATATCCTCCGGAAGATTTCGGCGAATAATAGGCGGTTCCACGTCAATCGAAAGAGCGTGCAACAGCGCAGCCGCGTAATGATAGGTGGGATGATAGATTTTCCGTGAATAGCGAGGGGGTCGTTTCCGATCCCTGCCCACAGTTCCGCTGACTGTGACCTGTGTCCGGTGATCATCTGTCGCAGTTGTGGAGACCTTTAGGCGCCTGCCAGTGCCAGCTACGGTTTTGGTCTGATTATCAATCAAAAAATACGCGCTGGGAGTATGAATCCAGACGTCCGCCTTATGACCCACAGTCGTCGGGGAGATTGTGATCTGAACCGCGTTATAGTTCAGGCACAAGGGTGACGCATCCGCCAAATAGGATCGGTCGCCCGAACCATGTCCTGCGGAAACGACTACGCCCGCGTCGCCATACAAAAAATCATCGATCACGACAGAATCGACCTGGGTCACCCCGCGGATTTTCAGCTCCAGCGCGATAGCTAATAAATCCTCGGTCACCATGGCAAGGTCTCCCCCAGCTTGAATATAGAGAACCCTGATTTGTGGATCATAAATAAAATGCGTATGATAACGGAATCCGCCGCCCAATTTTTCCAACGCAACCCATGCTGTCAGGAGTTTGACATTGGATGCGTATGAGAACAGCTTGTTCGTGTTGTGCGCGAGCAGCGTCTCCTGAGTCGTGGGAGAAAAAAGTATGTACCCCACATCCGCCCCAGACGCGGGACTGGGAGAAAAATTGGACTCCGCCGAGAGACTCCCGTGTATGCAAAAAAGAAAAGCGACTATCAAACTGAGTCGATACATGATCTTACTCTCCCAATTCCCACTAATCCGCGTAATCTGCGGACTCTTCAAACTCTCCCAATTCCCACTAATCCGCGTAATCTGCGGACTCTTCAAACTCTCCCAATTCCCACTAATCCGCGTAATCTGCGGACTCTTCAAATTCATATAGGACGCGTCACCACATTGCTTTTGTCATAATAGAGATGGGAATCCGACAAATCCTTTGTGACCATCGTGTTCGCGCCGATCCGACATTTTTGTCCAATCTTGACTCCGGGCATGATCCCGGATTGAATGCCGGTTTTGACATCCTTCCCGATCACAGTTCCGAAAAAGCTCATTCCGCTATCGATCCGTTTCCCTTTGACACGGCTCAAGATATTTGCGCGATCCAGCCGTCGATTTGCGGTCACTGTTCCCGCGCCAAATCCGCAACCGCTGTCCACAATGGAATCGCCGATATAGTTTGCGTGGGTCTCGATTTGATCATACAAAATCGAATGCTTGATCTCTGTGCCGAAACCGACAATCGTATTTTTCCCGATGTAGCTGTAATCCCTCACCAGCGAATTGTTTCCCAAGATTGCGCCTTTGGATATGTACGCGGGTCCCTTGACCACAGCATTCTCGAACATGCGAACCCCCGCGCCGATCCAAACGTCGCCATGAACCAATGAATGGGGACTGAGGATAGCGTCCGGGTGAATATTTTTTCCTTTCAGGAATCGTGTAATAAGATAGCGATTTAACCGGAACAGGTGCCATGGGAATTTAAGCGTAATTTCCGGCGTATCAGGCGGATAGATTACCGATGTGGTCGCGTCGTACGCGTCGATATGTTCTTGGATAGCATTTTCAAAACTATAGTGATCATGGGCTTGCCGCGCCAAGATCGGCAGAAAATCGGACGGCAGCAGATAAACCCCGATCACCATTAAGTTGCTCGGCTCCTCGCCTTTTGCGGGCTTCTCGACAATGCGCTTGACTCGATCGCGATTCAATCCGAGAATGCCGTAATTCCACGGCGTATCGGTCTCTTGAGCCGAGAGCGCAGCGCGGCATCCGGACCACTGGAGTTTGTCAAACATGGGCGGCAACAGTTCGTCCGCGTTGACCTGGTCTGCGTTGGTCACCACAAAAGAATATTCGCCGATCCAGTCCTTTGCTTGCAGGATTGCGTCGCCCATTCCCTTTGGCGTTTTTTGCGTCAAATATTCGATATTGGCGGAAAGATTCGCATGTCCCAGCCGATCCTGGATCAGCCGATCCTGGATTGAGGAGTCGTTCCCGGATTGGATGATCGCCACATCGGTGATGCCGCATCGGATCAAAGCCTCGATCGTATATTGAATCACGGGTTTTCCTATGATCTCATAGCTGCTTTTATGCTGGTCCACTGCCAGGGGCCAAAAACGAGAGCTTTGACCTGCCGCTAACACCACTGCTTTTGTCGTAATCGTCATAAACATTTTCCTTCTTTAAAATTTTTTAATTCTTTTTTAAACATACAAGATGTAAATTTGATCACAAACTTGCGGGTTCAATATGAACTGTAACATCTAAAATATTTATAAATTGTTCTTTTAAAGCAAATTTTAAACGATGGGCAATTTCATGCCCCTCTTGAACAGAAATCCGTCCGTCTACCTCGACATGAATTTCCACAAATATATCAAATCCGCTCTTGCGCACCCGACACTTTTCGATCTCGATAGTTCCTTGTACGGATCGGGCAACAGATCGGATTTTGGATTCGGTCTCTTCCGGCACGGTTGCGTCCATGATCTCTGCGACGCTTGTTCGTAAGATACGCGCGCCGTTGATCGCTATAATCCCGCAGGCAAAAAGCGCGGCGATATCGTCCGCTCCTTCGTATCCTTCACCCGCTATCAAAGATACGGAAATTCCGATAAACGCGGCAGCGGAGGTCAAGGCGTCTGAGCGATGATGCCAGGCGTCGGCTTGAAGCGAGAGGCTCTCTATCTCCTCGCTGGCTCGATTCACCATACGAAACAACCCCTCCTTGATCAGGATAACGACGATAAGCGTTATCAGGGTAAAGGGTTCCGGCGCATGATGCGGGGTTTGCAACTCTCTGGCGCACTGGATAGCCATGCCTGCTGCAGCTCCAAGAAGAGCCATCGAGACCGCCATCGCGGCTAACGGCTCTGCTTTTCCATGGCCAAAGGGATGGCTATGGTCTGGCGGTTTGGACGCGATTTTTATCCCGCTCAAAACAACAATTGAGCTGAAAACATCCAGCCCGGATTCGATTCCATCAGTGACCAGGGCGTAGGAGTTGCCCAATACGCCGCTGATGATCTTGGTCACTGCCAGGAACATATTTGTCAGAATACCGATCAAAACAGAGCGCATTCCAAGCTTGAGTCGAGCGGATTTGGATATTTTCGTTACCTGTCCGCTCGATTTTTTTTTTGACGAAGTGTTGTTGGGCATACGATTTTCTCCCATTTGATGATCAAATCCGGTGTGGAATGCTGCAGCTTAATCACTTTCTGTGCTGGCACTCCGGATTTATCCCACGAGAAGACCTTTGCTATGCGGTGAATCCAGCATCAGTTTCCTCTGGGTCGTTTGATGTGGTTCATTTTTATTCTTAACTCCCTATGCAAATAAAAATCGCCATTTGACTCATAAGCGTTCTTTATTTAATCGAATTTTCGGTGAAAAGTCAAGCGTTTTTCGTCTATTTTTCTTTCGGTTAGATCGATCCTGACCCGACATAAGAGATATTTATTGACATTTGCTAACGGATGTGTCATATTTTTTGTATCCTGAATAATTCATCATGGAGAGGGATAATATATAAAGAAATTGGATTTTTGGATAATGTCGCTTCCGCTGATGTGATCGCGCGCTGTCAAAAAAATCAAACTGTTACTATTTTGGAGTAGATCGGATGAAATTTGACCGGTCGATTTTCATCAATAAATTTACAAACGAAGCGAAAGAGCATGTCCAAAAGCTGAATCAAGGTCTGCTTGCTTTGGAGAAAAATCCTGGCGATCAGGAATTGATTCAGGAATTGTTTCGATCTGCGCACACGGTCAAAGGCTCTTCTCGGATGATGGGTTTTACCTTGACCAATCAGGTGGCGCACAAGATGGAGGACCTGCTCGGCTTGCTGCGCGAGGGAAAGCTGACTCTCAGGGAGGATCATTACGATCTCCTGTTTGAAGCATTGGACCAGATCAGTTCGCTTTTGGAAGAGATCCGATCCAGCTCTCAAGAAACCTCTTCTGTCGATGAGATTGTCGAGCGGTTGGATAAGGCGACTTCCGGCGAGGACTTCCGTGTTTCTGGAGGGGCGACTCCAGATATTCCCCCGGCTGAAGAATTCGCACCTGAAGAGAGCGAAAAATTAGATGAATCCGAAGTCGAGGCTGAGATCGATCCAACGCCAGAACCATTGGAGTCGCAGCCTGATCCATCGCCCTCTCCGTCTCTGCCAGATGGCACCCAAAAGCCTCGGAAAGGACAGGAGACGATTCGGGTTAATATGGAGACCCTGGATCAAACTATTAAATCGGTCGGTGAGTTAATTGTCGGTAAGATGCGGGCGCATCGGCAATTAGAAAACCTGAATCAATTAAAATTGAACGCAAAAATATTGCTGAAAACCGTCTCCGATATGCGTGTTCTCTGGGAGGGCGACGGTCTGTCGGAACCGGGGGGACGCATCTATAGTCAAATGGACGACCTCTTGGTGGAGATCGAGACGCTTTATAAACAAAATAGAGAGTCTTTAGCTTTACAAGATACGATTATCAGCGAATTGGAAGAGAACGCTTTCCAAATGCGCATGCTGCCGTTAAGCACGATTTTTGCCGCTTTTCCGAGAGCAATTCGGGATATTGCGCGAGATTTAGGGAAAAAGGTGGAGCTGGTCACTTATGGCGAGGAGACCCAATTAGATAAAAAGATGATCGAGAAGCTGGACGGTCCTTTGAATCATATCCTGCGCAATTGTATCGATCATGGGATTGAACCGCCTGAGGAGCGTCTCAGGGAAGGTAAGTCGGAAAAGGGACTGATTCATCTGAATGCGTTCAACGAGAGTGGAAGCGTGGTGATCGAGGTGCAGGACAACGGCCGCGGATTGGATACAGAGGCGATAAAGCGTAAGGCGATCCAAAAACAGATTATGTCGGAGCAGGAGTTGTCAAAGATAAACGACCGAGATATTCAGAATTTTATCTTTTCCCCCGGCTTCAGCACCAGCCAGATCATTACCGATATATCGGGTCGGGGTGTGGGTCTGGACGTGGTGCGGAAAAATGTGGAGGATTTGAAAGGAACGGTCGGGGTTGAATCCGAGGCGGGAAAAGGTGTGAGTTTTACGATCACTTTGCCTTTGACGCTGTCGGCTTTGCGGGTATTGTTGGTCAGGACTGAGGAGCTTGTCGTCGCTCTGCCGGTGACGACGGTCAGGGAGACTGTTCTGATCCGTCAGGAGGATATTATCAAGATTGTGGATCGGGACGCTATTCGTTTGCGGAACCAGATCATCACTTTGGTCAATCTGTCGGATGCGCTGAAATTGGGCGCGAGTTATCCTCATGAAAAAAATGGCAATGGCAATGGCAATGAGTTGTTCGTGGTGATCGGAGAGGTGGCAAAGGAGCGCGTCGGTTTTATCATCGACGACATCATCGACGAGGTGGAAGTTGTCCAGAAGCCTCTTCCGCCTTTTATCCAAAAGATCGAGAATATTTCCGGCGTCACAATTCTGGGCGATAATGAGATTGTATTGATCCTGTACATGACAGACCTGATCAATTCCGCTCGCCGCTTGAGTAGGCGGACTGCCAATAAAAATGAGCAAAGCATCCGGATCGCTGAAAAATCCCGTCCGCGTGAGATTTTGGTGGTCGACGATTCCCTGAATACGCGGGAGGTGGAGAAGTCGATCATAGAGGCGCACGGGTATCAGGTCGATCTGGCGAAAGACGGCGTGGACGCGCTGAAAAAAATCAAACAGAAATCTTACGATCTCATTGTCACGGATGTAGAGATGCCCAAAATGGACGGATTTACGCTGACCCAAAATTTGCGGAGTATGAAAAGTTACAAGGAAGTCCCGATAGTCATTGTCACTTCCAGAGAGCGGGACGAGGACAAGCGGCGAGGGATATCGGTCGGCGCGAGTGCCTATATTGTCAAAGGTTCTTTTGATCAAAACAACTTAATCGATACTATCGAAAGTCTGATCGGATAACGAACAGGTCGCAGATTATGGCAAAGAAAACACTTTTGATTCATCCCATGAGTCACATCTTTTGGACAGGCGTTAAGATGAGTCTGCCCGTGTCGTTGATCGCTGTTTTTTATGTATATTACACGACGCGGTTGAGTTTTAATCAAGCCAATCCACTGATAATATTTACGTTAGGTTGTTTTGTGGTCGATTACATCTTCAAATGGATCGTCCAATTGAAGCTAACGCCGCGGATACGCGGATTCTGCGCGGGTCTGAAAAAAGGAAAAAAACTTGGGGCAAAGCAGCTTCAGGATGTGTGGGTGGAGACGCTGAATCTACCGGTCAAGATCGTGGTCTTTACCACATCTATTTTGGGTATAGTGTGGATTGTGCTGCCTGTCACGCTGTACTCCTCCAATCTTTTTAAGGAACAAGACGTATGGCTGCATGTGCTGATCGGCGGCTTTATATCGATAATGGTTTTATCCGTGATCAATTTGCTGTTATATGAGCAGACGCTCATCTCACTGCTATTAAAAATCGAGGAAATCGGTCGAGATCAGCTAAATCGAAATGATCCCAGAATTTCTTTTTTTTCCATACAATTCAAATTCGTCACATTTTTTGGCATGATTATTATAGTCTGTGTGACAATTTTAAGCTCTCTGACATACCAAAAAGTCAATGAATTAGCGAGGTTGGATATGAGTCGGGAAGCCGCGCTGAGTCAACTGCAAACGCATATTTTTTTCGTCTCAGCCATTCTTTTGGTCACAGCCACCGCCCTGGTCTGGATTCTTGCCGCGCATCAAATGCGCCCGATAGGGAGAATCAAATCGCACATGACGCAACTGCTGAACGGAGAGATCGGCCAAACGTTCAGTTGGAGTATCGCAGGCGTGGTTCGGGACGAGGGAAATCTATTGGCTGAAATTTTTTCTGAGATGGTCAACGAATTGCAGAAGGCGTTGGCTCAGATTCGTCAGTCCGGAATAGACCTGAAGAAAGAAACGAGTCAAATTTCGGTGCAAGCTCACAGTTATCTGGAGCATATCTTGGATCAATCCCAGACAGTCGCTTCTCTGAAAGCCTCTGTCGGGGAACTGTCGTCGCCTAATCTTCGTATCTCGAAGGATGCAGACCAGGTGCTTGAGGTCATGGACGCGACTATCGAGGATGTGTGCATCGGAAGGGATATGATCCAGAAAGTGGTCGAGGGAGTTGATATTCTGCAGGTCGAAGCGCGCGCTACTCAAGCCCAGGTGGAAACATTACGCACAAAATTGGTCGAGGTCAGCGAGATCGTGACGATTATCAGAAAGGTGACCAATCAAACGCAAATTTTGGCGTTTAACGCTCTTCTGGAGACGGCGGACGGCGAATTGACGCATCGCTACGACTATATCGCGAGCAGTATCAACAAATTGACGCTCAAAATCGCTGAAGATTCGAAACAGATTCGAAACACGGTGCAGGAGGTGCAGCATTATTCTCAGACTATCTTCACCCTGGCTGATCGCGAGTTCTCTTTGATCCGAAACGAGGCGTTGTCAATAAATCATTTTCATGTCTTTTTGGATAAAATCTCTCGTATCGTCAATGCAATGAATGATGAAGTGAAGCAGATCACCGAATCCACCCAGTGGCAGGGAGAGGTCCGCAGGAACATTGTCAGGAGCCTGGAGGACATCAGAGATACCATTGATAAACATGAAGAAGAGAGCTCCAAAATTATTCAACAGATCGAGCGGTTGCAAAATCACGTCCAGACTCTAGGTAACATATTAAGTTCTTTTTACTTAAAATCGGATAAGGGACAAAAATAGGATTCGCAGATTTTGCAGAGAGGCTATAGACCAGGGATAGAGCGGATCGATAAAATCCAATTACCCGCTTTTTTGAGCGGATATATAATTTTCTGTTTTTTTTCACTCTTCGCTGGAGACGTCGGCTTGTATAAACTCAATCGTCAACCTTTAGAAGAATTTTTTTTTCTACGGTTTTACTGGTCCCTGGTCTGCTACGGAATCGGAGCTGAGATTGTTCTTATCCCGGCTGGGATGTTCTATTATTATCTGACGACGTCTTTCACCGCCCTTCATCACGTTCAATTGATCACGCCAATTATTTTCGCCTTCCTCGCTAAGATGGTGTTGATGGCTATGTTGATCCGATTTATGATACGCCATCTGCTCCCGATTTTGGATAAGAAAAATAAAAAACCACGGACTTCCGAAGCGATTCAGAATGCCTGGCTCGGCATCGTCAACTTTCCGGTTCGGTTTATTATCTTCAACTCGGCTATTTTTACGATGCTCCTGCTTATTTTGCCTCTTTCTATCCTGATCTATTTCAAATACAGAATAATTGGAGAGGCATTCAAATTCCTGATAGCTGGGTCGATTACTTCTCTTTTATTAATAACTATTGAGTTTCTGATCTACGAATACGCGTTGGATAATCTGCTTATTGCGTTTGAGCGGCAGTTTATGGAAAAAATCAACGCGCTGGATCCCAGAGCAAATCGTCTCAAAATCGTCTGGCGGTTTGTCTTTTTGAGTCTATTCATTATTACTTCATTGGCACTTTATATCGCTGCGATCAGTTATCAACGGACGGCTCATCTTTTCGATGATTCGGTCAACTTAAAATTTTCCTTGATCAGTCTGAAATTTGAATTGATCTTTGCATCAACCATTATCGGCGGAATATCTCTTTGCCTGATTTATATGATTACCTCGATCAGCACAGCCTCATTACGCCATATCTCCGACCAAATGCACTCTGTCAAGCGCGGTATCTGGCATCTGGACTTGATCGGCGCGCATAAAAGCATCACAAGAGATGAGATTACGAACCTGATCGCAATTTTTTATAATATGATGCAACAGTTGCAGAGGTTTATGGGCGAGGTGGAATCGGTGAGCGCAAATTGCGAAGAGACCGCGACAATGTTGGTTCGTATAACAGATGAGCAGGCAATCACTTATAATAAACAAGGGCAACTGATCTCCGGTCTGCATAGCCTACATGAAAGGCAGCGGAATTTATCCAAAAGGATCAGAAAATACACCGAAAATATACAAAACTATGCAGCGCGTATCTTTGGCGTCATGGGCGACGGCGGCGAAACTCTCGCCAAGATGTTAAAAAATGTGAAGATTATCGAGGAAAGAGTGAAGATCACCCGCGGTAGAATGGTGGAGTTGAACAACAAATTGCTAAAAATCGAAGACACGGTGGAGGATATCCGAAACATCGCCGCGCAAACCAAAATCATCGCTTTTAATGCTTCGATAGAGGCCTCGAATAAGACGGAAACAGATCGGCGATTCAATGTGATCTCGGAGGAGATACGAAAATTGACTTTTCAGGCAATCGCTTCCGCTGATCAGATTGGCAAAGTGGTGGAGGATATCAAAAATTCGACTCGCATGGCGTTGGAATCGTCGGAACGGGAGATGCAGGCCGTGGAGCAGGAGGTCTTTTCCGTGCAAACCGCTAGGGATTCCTTAGGAAATATCCATCAAGCTATCGTCCAGATTGTCGAGTCGGTAGGGAAATTTAACGTATCGATCACGGCTCAAGATCAAGCAAGCGATGATGTGGC
The DNA here is from genome assembly GCA_002084765.1 of Candidatus Cloacimonetes bacterium 4572_55. Taxonomy (GTDB): domain Bacteria; phylum 4572-55; class 4572-55; order 4572-55; family 4572-55; genus 4572-55. The sequence continues at coordinate 30,654 of NBMB01000019.1, forward strand.
GGCACACATCGAAGAGATTCTCAATGTTAAGGGAAGCGTCGGTCATTGTAGGAAAAAAACCGTTTCATCCATCGAGGCAATCGCCAGGATAACGGAGAATATGAAAGAGATGCTGGCTTCTTTCGAGAAAAAAAGTAGGCAAGCCGAAGAGTAATATCTAAAAATAAACTCTTTAATTATCAATTATTAATCTGTGATAATCGGAAATAATCAAAAATTGGAACCGGGCGGGTCCCTATGATTAAAAAAGAACGGCTCCCAGATGAAGCCATATTCGCATGGCGTACGATTCAGAAACAGTTTGCTTACCCGGTGAACGCGCTTGGCAAAAGGATCGATCCAGCAAAAAAATCTGCTGTCGCTCATTGGAAACGATATGGCATCGACCATTATCTGGACCGTAGTCTTGTGAAAAAATTTGAGGCGGATCTGAAAAGGAAAAAGAAAAAATTGATTATTTTTTCACAAGCGGTCACAATTCCGGCGATCGCTTTTCTTCTTTTCCTATTGGTTGCCTTTTCCGGATCTGTCAGGGACAGGGAGCCGAGATCAGATTCGGTTTATCCTTTATATAGCAGCTCTTATATCAGCAAATGTCAGAGTCTCAGCCGCGCGTATCTCACCGAAAATCTGATCTCTCCGTCTCCGGAAAAAGAAGACGCTACCGGATTGTGGCATTATCCCGCCCTGGCTTTGGTCAGCCGCTTGACAGGGCGAGAGTTGATCCTTTACGAAAGACATCAACCGTATCGCCGCACATTCAAAAATATCTCTGAAATGACCGGCTTGGATGGATATTACTTCGCGGCTTTGTTTCATGCCGAGTCCGACCTGCGTCATACTGTTCTCACTTCGAACGGAAAGGAGAAATTGCTTCGCTCTCCGATGAACGCGATCGGCGTCTCGCAGGTGACGCAAATCGCGTTGGATCATTTGAATCAGGAGATCGATTTTTATCGGGAAGTGATCGCCAAACGGGAGCAGATTCGTCACTCGTACGCGATCACTGGAGACTTGGATTTTGTCGAAGAATTGGCAAAAGGAGTCGGTGCTCGGTTTATTATATCCGCCTTAGCGCAGTCCGCCAGCGCAACCAAAAGAGAGAACATTGATGAGGCTTCCGATCTTCCGGAGAAATATCGGCGGGACCCGCTCCATCTCAACTTTCGAGGATTAACAAACTCCGAGGACCTCTGCGTCGAGATTTCCAGGCGTTTGGATATTTTACGGATATTGATCGGCGGGGATCAGGTGGATATGGATCTGCTGACACAAGACGCATCTTATGCTATAAAAGTCGGAGCCGCATATTTTTATCTGGATTATATGACGCTACAAGCCGCTTTCCCACAATATGAGGAGGCGATTGTTCTGGAAATGGCGATCAATAGCTACAATGCAGGACGTGGGGGCATTTTGCGTTTGGTAGATCATCATGGCGATGGATGGCGAAAATATCGTTACAAAGAGACCCAAATCCACTGGAATCGTTTCAATGCCGCGCTAAACTCCTTGAAAACGATTGAGCAAAAGCTGCGATTACCGGGTCAATCTGAAAATGTAGTTGCGAATGATTAGGAATCACAATATATTATAGCTCTGCTTGTTTCTCACGGCTATCTGAATCTATACGGATGGCGGGGGAGTTGATCGGAGATTTTTTTGTTATAATTATTATTATTCTTAGAATGAACCAAAGGTAGTTTACATGGATCAGGAAACAATTTTAAAAGACTTGAATCCCCCACAAAAAGAAGCTGTCGTCACATGGCAAGGTCCCTTGTTGATCTTAGCCGGAGCCGGTAGTGGGAAAACCCGGGCGCTCACCCATCGTATCGCCTATCTGATTGCGGTTCAGAATATCGCTCCAAGGCAAATTTTGGCGGTCACATTCACCAACAGAGCTGCAAAAGAGATGCGGGCGCGGGTGGAAACACTGCTGGACGATCATGCGAAAGGTATCATGCTCGGCACGTTTCACTCTTGCTGCTTGCGAATCCTCCGGCGTGAATGTCACCATATCGGCTTTAATAACGATTTTGTGATCTATGATACGGATGATCAATCTCGGATATTAAAATCGGTTCTGCAAGACCTGAAAATTAATGATCGAATTGTGACGCCTCGAATCGCGCAGAGTCGTATCTCAAGGGCAAAAAACAAATTGATAATACCGGAAAAATATCTCCAGTCCATAAAAGAGCCCTCCTTTCTCGACGAGCAGATCGTCAAGGTTTACAAAAAATACCAAGAGGGGCTGCGGGCGAACGGAGCAATGGATTTTGACGACCTTATCGTCAATGCGATCGAGCTATTTGACCAGTTTCCGGAAGTTGCGGAGCATTATCAAGATCGCTTTCGTTACGTTTTGGTAGACGAGTATCAAGATACCAACCACATGCAATATAAGCTGATCCGCCAACTGACGAAAAAATATCAGAATATCTGTTGCGTCGGAGACGACGATCAGTCGATATACGGATGGCGGGGAGCGGATATAAAAAATATTCTCAATTTTGAATCCGATTATCCCGAGGCAAAAATCATCCGCTTGGAGCAAAATTATCGATCGACATCAAATATCCTAAAGGCGGCTTCCGCTGTTGTTCGGGTCAACCGGATGCGTAAAGTCAAGGAATTGTGGACAAAAAATCAAGACGGAAGTACGATTTCCGCGTTTGAGGCGCAAACGGAACGGGAAGAAGCGGATGAGATCGTCTCTCAGATCAAAAAAATTATGCAATTTCATCCTGAGGTAAAGCTGAACGACTTTGCTATATTGTATCGCACAAACGCCCAATCTCGATCTTTAGAAAACGGGTTTCAACTTTCTCGCATCCCTTATACGGTTGTCGGCGGCTTACGTTTTTATGAGCGGAAAGAGATCAAGGACGCTCTGGCTTACCTCCGACTCGTTACCAACACTGTCGAAGAGATGAGCCTACGCCGTATCATTAACGTCCCCAGAAGAGGGATTGGCAGCACCACGATCGAACGGCTTTCCAATTTTTCTAAGCTCAACAAATGCACAATGTATCAGGCTATGGAGAGATGCGACGAAATCGCCACGCTTTCATCGGGTCTTAAACGGAAAGTGATCAATTTTGTCGATATGATCGAGCGGTTTCAAGAAAAGAAAAAGCAGGTGCCGATGGATGATTTTGCCCAACATGTCTTGCAGGAAACTGGGTATTACGCCCATCTTAAATCGGAATATGGACCAGATCGGGAAGATCGCCTGGAGAATATCCAAGAACTCTTATCAGCTCTGAAAACGCATGAAGAGGAGGTGATTGATCCCTCTTTAGAAAACTTCTTGGCGGACGTCACGCTGGTCGCTGATGTGGATCAATGGGACGATGACCAGGACTCTGTGACTCTGATGACCCTGCATAGCGCAAAAGGTTTGGAATTCAAGTATGTGTTTATTACCGGATTAGAGGAGGGATTGCTCCCGCATTTCTCATCACTTGAGATACCGGAGCAGTTAGAGGAAGAGCGCCGTCTGTTTTATGTCGGCATAACACGCGCTCAAGAAAAGCTGTTCTTGACTCATGCCCTAAATCGAAATCGGTATGGAAACGAGTCTCTCCCTTCCACGCCCTCCCAGTTCATTAAAGAAATTCCCGAAGAGTTGATCGAGGAATTAACTCGGACAACCCGCCGGAATAAACGCCGGACAAAGTTTTCCACTGTGGAATCTTCCGCAAGAAAAGTGGATATTGATCAATACGAACAAGAAGTCGAGGCTCCCGAAGACAACGATAGCATCGTACTCAAAGTGGGAGATCAAGTCCGGCATCCCAGCTGGGGAGTCGGCGAAATCTTGACCTGCAAGGGCAAAGGAGATCGGCAAAAAGTGACGGTTCGCTTTCATAATGGGATGCAAAAGAGATTGATGGTGAAATTCGCCAATTTGACTAAAGTCTAAGGTAATTTTCTCTTGACTCTTGCCGATATGGAGTTTATATTCCGCACTTCAAAATGGCGAAAAGCTCTTATTACTAAGCGGAATGGGAGTGCGAGAGTGGCGGAACTGGTAGACGCGCTGGATTTAGGATCCAGTAGGTAATTCCTGTAGGGGTTCGAGTCCCCTCTCTCGCACCATCTATATTCACTCAGAAAGTTCGGTTAATAGGTTTGTAGCACCGGCTTTAGCCCCCGTCCATTGCGGCGGCTAAAGTCTCTCTTTGTAATCTGTGTAATCTGCGGATAGAATTTCATATTGAGAGGCTAATTTGAAATATTATATTGAAAACCAAACATCTTGTAAAATCACGATCTGTATAGAAATCGAATCCGATGAGATTGAAAAGGAAAAAAATCGTCTTTTTCGGAAATATGCCCGACAAATATCGATTCCAGGTTTTCGGAAAGGCAAAGCACCTTTGGGGATGATCAAAAGACGCATTGGAGATGAGATAGAGGAGGAGGCAATTAGCGCGCTTTTCAATAGTTCCTATGAAAATGCTACGAAAAAATTGGATGTGTGGGCAATCGGCGAACCCACCGTGAAAATTGAAAAATACGAACAGGGGAGTCCTTTAATCTGCCGTGTTTATACGGACACAAAGTCTGTTTTTGAATTGAATAAATACAAGGGATACGACGTCAGAATGCCTGAACTGGTCGTCAATGAAGAACATGTAGAAATAAAATTGAAAGAAATCTCGAAAGATTTTTCCAAATTTGTCTCTGTAGAGGAGCCGGCGCAAGAGGGCGACCGAGTCATAGCGGAGTTTCTCCCGAAATCGAAAAATGAGACCGACGAGGATTTATCTCTCGATAAGAGATTATTGCTTGAATTTGTTTTAGAGGAAGATGGCGTACACGCTGAGTATTATGATCTTTTGATCGGCTCCGAAGTAGCGAGCGATCTTGAATTTGAGATTGAATTTAGTAGTAAATTTGAAGAGTTCTGTGATCGCGATATGCTGGAAGAGCTTGATCTTTGGGATGAAAGCATTCTATGCGAAGTGACAATTGTCGATATTAAACGTAAGATGGTTGTAGAATTAACCGATGACTTCGTTAGTGAAGAAATTGAGGGTGCTGAGACGGTCTTGGAGCTAAGAGAAGAAATAAAAACTAATACGAAATTAGGTTTTCAAAAAGGTGTGGAAAAAACGCTCTTCATAATGTTGATGTCAAAAATTCTTGATGATAACCCGTTTGATGTTTCCGAACATCTTGTAGAAAAATTTTTGGCGGAAGATGTAGAAAAGAAAAGGGATAACTCCGAATTTATTGAGGATATTGAGAAGTATAAAGCCCAATTGTATCCACAAGTTATCAAACAACTCAAGATTTCTTTGATCCAAGACAAGTTGATCGATCTACTTGATGTAGAGATAACGAAAGAAGATGTCAAGCAAAAGATTCTTGGGGACCCCCATATATCCGAGATTCTCACTACCTATGAAAATTTAATGGGTGCTGAAAAGTACCCCGAATTTTATGAGAATGTAAAAGACTCAGTTCGTTCTAACTTGAAATTCGACCGCTTGTTAAAAAAGCTGTTAGAGCTACAAACCATTGAGTTGGTACCGGTCACGAGAGAGGATATTGAGGAAAAAGGAATCGATCCGGAAAGTTTGATCCGAATCGTTGATCCATCGGAAGAGAAAGTCTTGCAGCAAATAGTTCATGCAGAGGACGAGCTGGACTCTCAGAAAACGGACGATGTTGACCAAGATATCCGAGAAGTGACTGATGTGCAAAGAGAAAATTTAGAGAGATGATAGAAATCCGGCGATATTTATCGACGTATCACGCTGACCTTGATATAAAGATGCCATCTTTTGCGGCGTAATCCCGTACCGGATGGCATTTTTTATACCGAACCACAAGACAATAAGAGCGTTTGAATCGCTCATAACACGATATGAACCAAGGAGTCAATCATGTACTTAGTGCCGACCGTCATTGAGCAGACAAATCGGGGAGAGCGCGCTTTTGACATCTATTCCCGTTTATTAAAAGATCGGATTATTTTTTTGGGTGCTCCGATTGACGATGGGTTAGCCAATGTGGTTATTGCCCAGTTGTTATTTCTGGAATCGGAAGACCCGGAGAAAGATATTTTTCTCTATATTAATACCCCAGGCGGCCTGGTTTCCTCCGGATTTGCCGTGTACGATACCATGCAATTTATCAAGCCGGATATTTCGACCACATGCCTGGGAATGGCCGCGAGTATGGGTGCTTTTTTATTATCTGCCGGCACCAAAGGCAAACGAATGGCGTTGCCGAATTCAAAAGTCATTATGCACCAACCACTCGGAGGCGTGCGGGGACAAGCCAGCGATATTGAAATTCATGCTCGGGAAATCATAAAGACCCGTGAGCAGATGACAAGCCTCTTTGCACGTCATACCGGTCAATCCACGGAAAAAATCGCTAAGGATATTGAGCGAGATTTTTTCATGACATCGGACGAGGCGTTGGATTATGGACTCATTGATCAAGTTATTGTAAAACATTGATCAGAGTTCCGACGTCGCATAGGACGCCGCATAGATTGATAGGGATTTTTTCACCCTATCCTGAATTTAATGCCATTAAGTTTTAAGAAGAAGTTGGTAACCAGTCTGTTTTTTATGCGTTTAAAAGATCGAGGAACGAAAAATGAGACGTCGAAGAAATACTGAACATACGCGCTGTTCTTTCTGTAATCGTCCACAAGAGGATGTAAAAAAACTTTTGTCCGGACCAGGAGTCTATATTTGTAATGAATGTGTGATGCACTGCCATGAAATTTTGATGGAAGAGTTCGGGATGGAGATCGAGGAGACAGAAGGTCAAAAAATACCCATCCCGTCTGAAATTAAGGATCATATTGACAAATATGTCATCGGCCAAGAGTGGGCGAAAAAAGTGGTGTCGGTTGCGGTCTATAACCACTATAAACGTATCCAAACGAGTTCAGACGACGATGTCGAGCTGGAAAAAAGCAATATTATGCTGATCGGTCCCACAGGGACTGGAAAAACTCTGATTGCCCGGACATTGACGCGGCTTTTGGACGTCCCTTTTACGATCGTGGACGCGACTGCCTTGACCGAAGCCGGTTACGTCGGCGACGATGTTGAGTCGATCCTGGTTCGCCTGTTGCAAGCCGCTGACTACAATGTCCAGAAGGCAGAGCAAGGCATTATTTATATCGATGAAATCGACAAGATAAGCCGACGCTCCGACAGTGCCTCCATCACACGGGACGTGTCAGGGGAAGGCGTCCAGCAGGCTCTGCTCAAAATTCTTGAGGGAACGGTTGCCAGCATTCCTCCGCAAGGTGGAAGGAAACATCCGCAGCAAAAATATGTCGATATTGATACACGCAACATCCTTTTTATCTGTGGCGGCGCGTTCGCTGATTTAGAAAAAATCATCAGCGATCGAATCGGTGAGAAAACAATAGGGTTTGCTTCTGACACGACCAATTTTGACAAAAAAGATCCTGACCAGATCCTCTCCCAAGTTGAGCCGGAGGACTTGCTTCGATTCGGCTTGATTCCAGAGTTGGTCGGACGGATTCCGGTTGTGACCGTGTTGCACAGGCTTGATAAAAAGGCGATGTTGGAAATCTTGACAGAACCAAAAAACGCTTTGGTTAAGCAATATAAAAAACATTTCAGCATGGAAGGCGTTTCGCTGAAATTCACGCAAGGCGCGTTGGAGACAATCGTCAAAAAAGTGCTCTCACAAAAAGGCGGCGCAAGAGGATTGCGGGCGATTATAGAAAAAAGCTTGCTAAATACAATGTTCGATCTGCCATCGCTGGAGGTGAAAGAGTGCCATATTACGCCGGATGTGATCACGAAAGGAGCTGACCCGATTTTTGTTCCTCTGAAAAAAGAATCGCTTAAAAAGGTCGCATAAATCGACGCTTCTCCATAACCTGGATTATTCGTCATCACGGAAATCGATCCGCAGATTATCGCAGATTAAGAATTGATAATTAAAGAATTATATCTTTTTTGCCAAATTTTCTTCAGGAAAATTAAAAATCGAATCTAACCCATTAAATATCAAACATCTGAGACCTCTGGTTCCCCGAGGATTATGAATAATGCAGGGTAGAGAGTTATATTTATTTTTTCTGATGAACAAATTCGAGAAAAGCCTCCATTTCGGAGACGTATTTTTCCACAGTGAATTCTGTCTCCACCATTTTTCGTGCATTTCGGATAATTTTCATCCGTAATTCTTCGTCCTGAACTATCCATTTGATCTGTCTCACCAGGTCCCTTTCTTTATTCGGGTCAAAGATAAGGCAGTTCTCTTCATTGATCAAAAATTCGCCGGACCCTCCCCCTTTTACGCTAATTATTGGCGATCCGGTTGCCATTGCCTCCAGATGATAGGCTCCCAAAGGCTCGGATCGCAGGGAGGTGAACAGAAAAATATCGTGGTCATAAAAAATTTGGGAGGAAAATTCATACGAAATATCGCTTATGAAGTGGATGTTGGAACTGATTTCGAGATACTGTGCGTAACCGTGTAGCCTGCTGAGGTAAGTATCGTTTTTATCGCCGTTATCGATAATATAAAAATGAAAAGATTCTTGACATTCCTGCATCAAAATATTTAATGCCGTGATGCTAAGATGGATGCCTTTGTATTCAAGAATCTGACCGAAGGTAAAAAGTCGGATCGGAGAATTCAAACGACCGAAGTTCTTTTTTATCGGGAAATTCTCAACCGTCAAACCCTGATGGATCACCTTCGCATTCTCAACCGGAACATCTTCTTTGATGAGCTTGCTCTTCAGGCTTTCGGAGATACAGACCGCATGATCAAACTTGATATCTAAAAGCGTGATCTTCCGATAAAAGGTTCGGTCGATCACATATCGTAAGAACTGTCCTACCCCTTCCCCTCGATGCGCCGCCACATAGCTATGCAACGAATCGTCGTTGATCGCAAAAACAATCTTATATTTTCCATCTTGAGCCGCGGCGACCGAAGCCGCTGTAAGGCGAAGCAGACTCCAAACAAAAACAAGTTCCGGTTGGATCTGCTTTAGCCGCTCTTTAGTACGCTCGTAATTGACCTTATACGTCCTTTTCCTCTTACCTCTCGATAAGCTCGCTTTTTGTCCAAAGGGAATATAAAGCTCCAACTCCCGATAAACGCCCCGTTCTTCCAAAGCCGTTTTGCTTTTATACGAACTGGTCAGCACATGGACTTTGTGTCCCCGTTCCAGCAACCACTCTGACGTATAATAACAGAGCAATTCGTAGTCGCCAAGATAGTGAGGCGGATATAGATTTGATACAATGAGTATGCGCATGACGATGGATTTTTTACCTATAGTGAGCTTTCAGTGATCCCGGCTCGCGGTCTCGGCGTTAAGCAGAAGAAATATGGTGATTTTTGATCGTCCATTCCAAAAACTTTTCAATATGGTCAACATAGTGACTTGCCGAAAATTTTTGCTCGATTGTTTGGCGAGCGTTATAGATAATTTTATGCCGAAGTTTATCGTCATTCACGATCCGACCCACCTGTTCAGCCAAATGACCCGGTTGATCCGGATTGAAGATCAAGCAATTTTCCTCATGGATCAAAAATTCTTTCATGCCGCCGCGAAACGTGCTGATCACCGGCGTGCCAGAAGCCATCGCTTCCAAATGGGTAAGGCCGAACGGTTCCTCCCATGTGGATGTAAACAGAAAAACGTCGTGCTTGCGATAAATTTTTCCGATTTGATCAGGCGGAACCCGTCCCCGAAAATGGACATTCTTTTCTATATTATTATATTTTATGTCGCTCACAAGCCTATCTGTATAACCAGCGTCTCCGGTGCCGATCAACTCCAGCCAGTAACCGTCCGGGTTTTTTTTCAAAAGACTCGCCAACGCGGGAATTGCTAAGTGAACGCCCTTCCATTCCTGGAGTTGCCCCACATAGCAAAGATGAATCGGTTTATGCAATATCCCCGGATTATCTTTCATAGGAAAACGATGCAACGGGATACCTTGATAGATCACTTTCGCTTTTTGCACAGGCACGCCAAGGTCGATCAGATTGCTTTTCAGATCTTCTGATATGCAAGTGACATGGTCGAATTTCAGATTTTTGATTGTGATATGAGGGTATAAAATATTGTCCAGTATACATCTTCTCAATTGGAGAAGTTTGATCCCCCATTTCGGCGGAACAAAACTCTGGAGGTGATTGTCGTTCATCGTCATGGCGACGGGAAAATTTGCTTCTTGAGCCGCCATTGCCCCGCCAGCTGTCAATCGCAGTTGGCTCCATATAAAAACAACGTCAGGCTGTAGTTGACGAAGAAGGCACCTGGTGACGGTATGATTATGACGAAAGGTCGTGAGTCGCTTAGATCGTTGTAACCCGGCTGGTCTATCGAATGGCTGATATAGCTTTAGTCTTCGATAGATGCGACCTTCACTGGTTGGTTCATCAACTCCGTGTCTTGAGGTCAGAATGAAGACCTCATGTCCCCTTTTTTCGAGATATTTTGACGTATACTCGCACAAAACTTCGTATCCGCCCAAAAAATGCGGGGGATAGAGATTGGTAATATTCAATATGCGCATGAGTTGACTGCCCCGGTTTTAGAAAGATGGAGAGATAAATAAAAAAAGACTGATACACGAATTTTCTGTTCATCCTTTGTTTTGAACTTAGGGACATCGTTTGAATAATTCCCCAATTTGATAGGTTTTTCATTTTTATGGCAAATCAAGTAGATATGTTATGATCAGCAAGAACATATTAAAAACGAAATCAATCGGTTTTTTGCTAATATTTTGTTTCGTTTTTTTTTGCGTCCCCATAAGCCCACTGATCCGCGTCGGCTGCCCGTGGGTAATTGAAACACAAAATGTTATCGAATAATGCCCTTGCTAATCATAAATTGAAGGCAAGCATACAACAAAAAAAGGGTCTATATACGCCCTTCTGAAGATGATAAAAATCATCTTCAGTCACTCAAATATTACGGGGGGGGGGTCTACAGGCACCGTCACGTATTTTCTAAATATTTTACCATTTTGACAGCGGTATTGCGACCGGGATTCACATCATAAGATATTTCATCCATCAAAGATTGCATGATATAGATGCCCAATCCCCCACTTTTATATTTAGCTAAATATTCCTCCATATTGGGGTGATAGATCGTATCGGGGTCAAACCCCTTCCCATGATCTCGGACTGTGATTGTTGCTTTTTTTCGATCGACTTCGACTCGAATCTCGATTTTACGATCTTTATCCTTCTCTATGTCATAAGCATACTTGACGACATTGGAGCAGGCTTCATCAACCGCCAATTCTATTTGATCGACCTTGCTTTCCGAGAAGCCTGCTTTTTTCATAAGTAACGAAATGAAGCTTCGTATAAGCTCAAGGTATGCCGATCCACTCGGAACTTTTATTATAATTTCGTCATAATATGCCGTCATGAGTCGTTATCGTCTCATCATCGATCGGTTATCGACTTAGTTAAGAAAACTCTTGACGCCGCCTTCTATGTCGTCAAACGTTTCGTATAAAGTAGTAAATCCAAGTAAATCAAATACCTTATACACTTTCTTGGAAAGATTTACGAGCTTAATGTCGCCGTTATTCTCTCGAATATATTCGATTTGTCCCATCAAAACGCCCAGACCCGCGCTACTGATATATTGCAATCCACCGAAGTCGATCACGATTTTAAAGCGACCGGCAGAGGTGAGGTCTGCCAACACCTTCTCAAAACTTGGCGCGGTGTGCGCGTCGATAAAGCCTTTTACCGAAATAATAGCGACGTTGCTCTGATACTTAATTGATGACGAAAATTCCGCCATAAATTTTGCCTCCGCAAAGTAATATTCTGAAAAGCTATCCGAACTTTTTTTAGTTTTACGAATCCTTAACTTTTGCCTAAACAATAACTATTAAACGATTTGATCTGAATTATGTTAACTCAAAAAAGCAATTATCCATAATTTTTTCAATTGATTAATTCGTTATCTTATTTTTTTTCCGATTCAGGCGTTATTTAAGGTTCGCCAGTGCTTCTTCTTCCGAATCATACGTCTTGAAGACGGTGGACAATTTTGTGATCATAAAAATGCTATTCACTTTATCGGTCAGATTCATCAGCCGCATATCGCAGTTCTTTTCGCTCGCGGTTGTGTACCCGCTGACAATAATTCCCAATCCAGTACTATTGATCCAGCTCACTTTTGAAAAATTGACCAAAATTTTCTTATAATTTTTCTCAATCGCATCTAAAATAGCCTTTTTATATTTGCCCGAATCTTCGCCGCCCATGATTTTACCGCTTAGATCAAAAATTGCCACATCCCCTACTTCTCGTATTTTTATTTTCACAATCCCTCCGACGTTCTCAATAATGAAAAAAAACTTCCGTCAGTTACACACCAGGTTAAGACAGGTTCATAATTTTATGAGTGTGGACACCCTTAAAGCCAAGGCAACTTCCGGTTAGCATCAAGGCGAATCAACCGGACTCGCGGTCTTTTATAAGTCCACTGATCCGCGTAATCCGCCAGTGAGTCGTTGGCTATTTTAGCGAAAATGCCCACCTGGGTATAGTCATATCATTTCTTATTTATTTTTTCAAGTGTAAAATCATAATTTTAACAAATTATGGCAAATTTCTATGGTTTTTTCTGATATAAAACCTTTCTTTAGCTCCAGATTTCGACGCTAAACCGGGTTGGAATGGCGATCGTTCCTTTTCTTGGGTTAAACCTCGCCAACCAACCCATGTCCGCATCGAAAAAATCGACGGCTTCCTGCAATAGAGCTGAAAATCTCAGTCATCTTGATGATGCAGATCGCCAAATAGGGAGCACCTTCAGCCCAGCAATGAACGAAGACGCTTCCGGAGTTTACGAGGGCTGAACGGCTTGGTCATATATTCATTTGCGCCGACGTCCTTAGCCATTTGTTCATCGCTGTCCTGCCCCCGCGCAGTCAGCATAATGATGTGGATATCCTTTGTATCCGGGTTGCTTTTTAGCTCCTCACAAACCTCATACCCGGTTTTTTTTGGCATCATCACATCAAGAAAAATCAGCTTGGGATTTTCTTTTTTCGCTACATCCAAAGCCTCTTCTCCGTCTTCAGCCGTTAGAACCTCGAAACCCTCCCTTTCGATAATATAGGCGACCGACTCGAGGATGTAAGGCTCATCGTCGCAAACTAATACTTTATCGGACATCCATCTCTCCTTGACGGGTTGGTGTGTCGAGCGGATTGTTATTTTATAGAAACCCGCGCTACCGAAATTCACACTATAATGGAAAACTACGTCATGTAATGACAAATGTCAAGGATTTTTCCTCTTGCAATTTATGGGAAAAAAGCCTTTTTTAGTCATATCGTTTAAACAACTGGCTTCAAAATCAACCAATTGGTTCATAAAGTCATGCGAATCGAGATAATTTCGATAGGAAAAATTAAGGAACGCTCGTTGAGAACCCTGTGCGAGAATTATAGCAAACGCATCCGCTATTACAGTCCGATCGATATAGTTGAGGTCAAAGAGGAAAAAATTCAGGATAAACGCCGAACTATCGATATATTGAAGCGGGAAGCTGTGAGGTTGCATCGTGTGGTTCGACCGGATATAGCGGTCGGACTGGATATCAAGGGGAGGCGATTTTCATCCGAAGAGTTGGCGGAATTCCTGATGCGGCGGAGAAGTCAGGGACAAAAGGAGTTGCAATTCATCATCGGGGGACCGTTAGGCTTGGCGCCAGAGGTTCTGGACAGGTGCGCTGTGCGTTGGTCTTTATCAAAGCTCACTTTTCCGCATGAGCTGGCGAGGGTGTTGGTATTGGAGCAAATCTATAGAGCTTTCACTATTTTACGAGGAGAAAGCTATCATAAATAAATTTTATTAATTTTACTGAGTTTATTGATTATGATAAAAAAATTATCGCGAAACGATCCGTGTTGGTGCGGAAGCGGGAAGAAGTATAAGCATTGCCATTTAAATCTGGATCGAAGGAAAATTGGGTTGTTTCAGCGGTTGAGCAAAAAAGCGCAGAAACAGCCGAGACATCCGACAGATTCCCGGATCATCATCAAGACCGATGAGCAGATCGCCGGGATTCGGAAAAGCTGTCAGCTGGTGAAAAAGATATTCGAGATGTTGGAAAATCGGATTGTTCCGGGAATAACAACCGATCAGATCAACGGATGGACGCATAGGTTTATTTTGGATCATGGCGCGTTTCCCGCGCCGTTACATTATAAAAATTTTCCAAAGAGCGTCTGCACCTCGATCAATAATGTCATCTGTCACGGCATTCCTGACGATACGGTTCTCAAAGAGGGGGATATTCTGAATGTGGACGTGACCACTGTTCTAAAGGGATATTACGGTGATTCTAGCCGGATGTATATCATCGGCGGTAAGACAACTCCGGAGGCGATGCGTTTGGTCAAGACGACAAAGGAATGTCTAAATATCGGCATTGAACAAGCAAAGCCAAATAATACAATCGGCGATATTGGTCATGTGATCCAACATTATGCCGAGGTTCGAGGCTATTCTATAGTCAGAGATTACGCTGGTCACGGCGTGGGCTTACGGTTTCATGAAGATCCGCCGGTTAATCATTTCGGAGAGGCAAAGAGCGGTCCCATCATCGTCCCGAACATGGTTTTTACCATCGAGCCAATGGTCAATATTGGTGGATATAAGAGTCGCACCTTAGACGACGGGTGGACCGCGGTCACCGCGGACGGATCGCTCTCAGCGCAATGGGAGCATACGATTCTGATCACCGAGTCTGGCTCCGAGGTATTAACCAAATAAATTTTAAGGAGCAAGAATGGCAAATCGAAAAGCCTATCCAGGGAGATTTCGCAGCCAAATTCAACGGCTCCAAAATCGACTGATTGTTCTGGAGCGATTAAGCTATCGTTATTCATCCTATCGGCTTATAGCGTTTTTTACCGGCGCGGGACTCGGAGCCGGATCTCTCTATTGGCGTGACGGTGGGGTGACAACTGTTGTGATCGCTATCGCCCTATTTTTCTTTGTAGCCACGGTGCGCATCCATCAACGAGTCGAGCGGACAATCGCGCAGTTCAATATTCTCCGACGGATCAAAGAGGATCATCTTGCGAGAATGCAATTGGATTGGGACAGGATTCAGCCTCCTTCTGCGCCGCAACGCGTGGATCCGACCCACCCTTATGGCAATGATCTGGATATTGTGGGCGAGCGGTCTCTCCATCGGCTGATCGATACGACCGTGACTATTGGGGGCAGCCAGCGGCTTAAAGAGCGGCTTTTGGAGGTTTCTCCGAATTTTGATCGGACAATCCGGAATCAACGGTTGGTCAAGGAATTGACCCAGATGGTTCATTTTCGGGAGCGATTGCGTCTCAATTTTGAGATAGCGGCACAAGGCTCGTTCGATAGCGACAAGTTGCTCGACTGGACGCGGCGGCAGCCTATGATCGCGTATCTAAGGCCCCTCATTATAGCGATGGGAATTTGGTCAACCGCTAATCTTTGTCTGTCCGTGAGTTATTTCTTTGGATTAAATTTAATCTGGCTTTATCTCTCTCTTGGCGGATACTTTTTGGTCTATTTCGTGAGTCTTTTGAAGCTGGGCGATTTTTTTGGAGAGATACTTTTTCTGCAAAGCGGGCTGAAAAAGATGAGTGCTGCGTTGCTCTATCTGGAAACATATTCTTATCGCGAGCGTCGAAATGTAAAAGAGTTATGCGCTCCTTTTACTGATCCCGACTGTTCGCCGAGCGTGCATCTGAATCGTTTAAAAAAGATGGTGCTCGCCATTGGTTTGCGTATGAATCCAGTTCTTCAGTTGGCGTTGAACTGTTTTTTCCCATGGGATTTTTACTTTGTCGATCAATTGCAACGCTGCAAAACGGAATTGGCGAGACAGTTGCCGGTCTGGTTGGAGACCTGGTATGAGCTTGAGACGGCAAACTCATTGGCAAATTTTGCCTATCTGAACCCCGGTTATAGCTTCCCAAAGATCACGGTCGCTCTAATGGAAAATGAGGAAAATGGAGAGAAAGGGCAGGAAATATTCTGCGCGTCTGAGATGGGTCATCCGCTGATTCATCCCGATCAAAGAATCACCAATGATTTTGTTTTTGGGAATAGGGGAGATATCGCTCTGATCACTGGATCGAATATGGCGGGCAAAAGTAGTTTTTTGCGCACAATCGGCGTCAATCTTTGTCTGGCTTATGCGGGCGGGGCTGTACACGCCGCGGAACTAAGCGCGCCGATTTTTCGCATATACGCCTGCATTCGGGTGAATGATTCGGTGACCGAAGGTTTTTCCTATTTTTACGCTGAGGTTCGTCGGCTCCGAACCCTGTTGTCCGAGTTACAACGGAAGGATGATTTCCCCCTGCTTTTCCTGATCGACGAGATATTCAAGGGGACCAACAATCGGGAGCGATTGATCGGGAGTCAGTCATACATAAAAGCTCTGTCCGAGCTGAGAAACGGATTGGGTATGATCACGACTCACGATCTGGAACTGGTCAAGTTGGACCGGGACGTCCCACAGCTCAAGAATTATCATTTTCGAGAAGATGTAATCGATGGTAAGATGGTCTTTGATTATAAGTTGCGCTCGGGTCCATGCCCCACCACAAATGCTTTGAAAATCATGCTGTCTCAGGGATTGCCGGTTGATATTTCGGAACTGTAAATTTTACGTTTTTTAGGCGCGAAGTTCCACCACGTCTTTATCATGTAGAACATAATGACGATCGACCCTCTGACCGTCGTACACATCTTCTCCCCAGGCGCGGGCATAGTTCAGGTTATCGGCAAAGTCTTTATGCACCTGGCGAGCGAAATCCATTAACTCACTGCCGCGTTTCAAGATATAGGGTTGCTTCATGTCCGCGTCTTTCCCGGGATTTTTGGAATAGACGCGCAAAATATCCAATCGGTCGAAAGTGATCCGCTTCAGATTCTCCAGATTTTCGCGGCTCGCTGCGGAGACGTGGTAGGTCGGTAGAGGACGGTCAAATAGCTCCAGAAATATCTCTTTATTATCCGCGGCATTTGGATGATCCCACTTATTCAGCAGAATCAACGTCGGGATATAAGCAAAGTGAATGTCTTGTTCTTTGGGGTCTGGAGCCGTTTCCACCATCTTGATCTTGCCCTTTTCGATCAAGTTGAAGACCATCTCCGCATCGTCCAGAAGGTCGTCGTTACCGAGATCAAAAATAAGGAAGATCATGTCCGAGGTGCGAGCCAACGGCAATATCCAATGCTCGGAATGTTGATCCGATATAGGTGGGAGGTCTACCAGTTCGATAGGAACGTCCTCGTACATCATCATCGCCTGATGCGGTTCTCTCGTAGTAAATGGATAGTCTGCAGTCTCGATATCCGCGTTGGTAAGAGCGTTCAGAAGAGTCGATTTTCCGCTGTTCGGGGGACCCAGCAACGTGATACATCCGCCGCCTTGTTTCTCGATTCGGTAAGAGAACCGTTTTTTATTTTTTGGCGACTGAAGTTCTTTGTTTAGCTGAGAGACACGCCTTTTAATATCGGCTCGCATCTTCTCGGTGCCTTTATGTTTTGGAATCTCCCGCATCATCTCATGCAGGCATTCCAGTTTTTCCTCCGAGGTCCCAGCGGACTTATATTTTGCCTCGGCTTTCAGATATTGCATTGTCAAATTTGCGGGCATAGTCTCGTCCTTCCTTTGATCAGCAGGTATACGATAGCTACATTTTTTCCGGCGCGGAGACTCCGAGAAGCGTCAATCCGTTCCGTAGGACAGTGCGGGCGACTTTGCATAACGCCAACCGAGCCTGGGTCAGAGAGGCATCATCCGTGACCACGCGGTGATTGTGATAAAATTGATGGAAATGCGCGGCGACCGACTCCAGATACATTGGCAACCGGTGAACCTCTCGGGTCCGAGCCGCATCCGAGATAATATCGGGAAAGCGATTGAGAATTTTGATCAAGTCTAACTCTTCCGGTTTTTTTAATTCGGAGAGGTTGACTATTGTTTCCGCGTCGCTCTCGAGACTCGCCCCCTGATTTTTTGCATAACCCAAGACCGAACAGATACGAGCGTGCGCGTATTGCACATAATAGACCGGATTTTCGTCCGATTCCTTTTTTGCCAAATCCAGATCAAAATCAAGATGGCTGTTGGCGCGGCGTTTCAAGAAAAAATAGCGTGCCACATCCACGCCGACCTCGTCGATCAGCTCTCGCATGGTCACGATCATGCCTGCGCGTTTGGACATCTTCATCTTCACGCCGTCCTTTAAGAAATTGACCTGTTGGACAATCAGGGTCTCAAAGCTCTCTCTCGGATACCCCAACGCCTCCAGCGCGGCGGTCATACGGGGGATATAGCCGTGATGATCCGGACCCCAAATATCGATCAATCGGGTAAATCCCCGATCATATTTGGTCTGATGATACCCGCAGTCTGGCAAAAAATAGGTGGGATTTCCATCGCTTTTGATGAACACCCGATCCTCGTCGTCGCCGTATTCGGTCGATTTGAACCAGAGACAGCCGTCGTAATCATAGATCAAACCCAGACCCAGTAGCCGGTCGATCACGCTGCGCACCTTACCAGCCTTGATTGCCTCGGACTCAAAGAACCAGCGGTCGAATGTCACCTGAAATTCTTTTAAGTCAGCCTGCTGCGATGCAACGATTCGCTTGATCGCGTCTTTTTTGAAGAACTCCAATCGGCTCTCGTCTTCTTTCAAAAAATAGTCTGGACCGTGCTCCTTAAGAATTTTCTCCGCCAGATCAATGATATAATCCCCGTGATACGCCTCTGGTGGAATCTCGACAGATTCCCCGAGCAACTCCCGATAGCGCAGGTCCACGGAAAGAGCTAAGTTGTTCACCTGATTGCCGGTATCGTTGACGTAATACTCGCTTTTCGCCTGCATACCAGACCAGTTCAGCAGTTTAACGAGCGTATCGCCCACGGCTCCGGTTCTGGCACTGACCACATTCATGGGACCTGTGGGATTCGCGCTGACAAATTCCACGAGGATTTTTTCTGGATTTTGACTGACTGTCTTTCCGAAGTCGTCTCCTTGCTGGAGAATTTTTCGAAGAGCGTCGATGATGTAATCTGGACTCAGAGTAAAATTGATAAATCCCGGTCCCGCCACCAGAGCTTTTTCGATAAATTTGTTGGAGTCGTGAAGACCTTTTATGATCAGATCAGCGATTTGACGCGGATTTCTCCGCAGCTTTTTCCCCAATCTCATGGCGATATTCACGGAATAATCGCCGTGAGACGAATCACGCGGTACAGAGAGATTGATCTCCTCAGGTTTGACTTCCGCAATAGGAGCGATCGCGTCTAAAATTTGTTTTTTTAAGTAGGTGGTAATATCCGACATAAGCGACCTCCAGTATATGGGTTGTGGACATGGTTGCTATTTTATCATGCAGACGCAATATATTTTGGTAGTGATATTGTTCTGCGATTGTTGGATCACGGCAGAACGCCGCTCTGCGTTACAGTTACGGGATATCACAGCCGAAAATTATATACGTTATTATAGAAAAACTGTCAACATTTTTATCGAAAACTCGACGAATGGCCTCATCTGGAGAATTTTCTTTGACAAACGCGGGGAATTTGTATAATTTGTATAGGCTAAATAACGTCGGAATGGGGAGTGGTCTAAAGCGAATCTAATCTAAGGGTCTGCGCTATGTCGCAATTCAATTTTTCGTGTAGCCAATGCGGCGCGGAACTGCGCTATGAGCCGGGCACGTCGTCTCTCATCTGTCCCTATTGCGGGCATAAGAATGAAGTCCAAAAAGAGGAGGCTCGGATCGAGGAAATCGATCTGAGAGAATACCTCCGGAAACTTCGTTTGAACGCGCCGACTCACGAGATCGTGACAATCCAATGTAGTAACTGCGCGGCTGAGACCACTTTTGATCCAAAGGTGACCGCGGCGGATTGCCCTTATTGCGGAACCAGCCTTGTTTTTACAAAAAAGAACACCAACCAAATACTTTCCCCCGGCTCCTTATTACCGTTTGAGATCAATCATAAAGAGGCCGGGAAAAAATATCGGGAATGGATTCAGGGGTTGTGGTGGGCACCCAATTCGGTTAAAAAAAGAGCCAGGCAGGACAGCGGTATCATCGGCATGTATGTGCCGTATTGGACGTATGACTCTCATACCGTCAGCCATTACCAAGGCGAACGAGGCGAGGATTATTATGTGACCGAAAATTATACGGAAGAGGTGGACGGAAGATCGGTCACACGATCTCGCCGTGTGAAAAAAATCCGTTGGTATCGGGTCAGCGGCACGGTTCGTCTTTTTTTTGACGATGTGTTGGTTTTGGCAAGCCGTTCTTTGCCGAAAAAATACGCGGATGAATTGGAGCCATGGGACTTGAAAAATCTTGTGCCATACAAAGACGACTACCTTCGCGGCTTTCGATCCGAGGCGTATCATATTGATATGGATCAAGGATTCGATATTGCAAAGGAGATTATGGATGGCAGAATCCGGATAGCTATCCGCCGGGACATCGGGGGAGATCATCAGCGCATCCGCAGCGTCAATACCCACCACAACAGCGTGACTTTTAAGCATATCCTGTTGCCGATCTGGATCAGTTCCTATCATTATGGGGGAAAAATCTACCAGTTTTTGGTCAATGCGCGCACCGGCGAAGTCCAGGGCGAGCGTCCATGGAGCTGGATAAAAATCACGTTGGCGGTTCTGGCAGCGGCGATCACGCTCTTTATGATTTATTATGTAATGAATATGTAAATAATTATGTGTATTGAACTTATATTTTGTATTTCGTTATAAAAGGAGATTCATAAACTGTGAAACGCATTGGTCTATTTCTCATACTTTTTTCGATTTTTAAGATAACGACGATCTCGCAAGCCGCTGGGCTTGATTTCTCTCCCACATCGTTTTATGTGGACGCCGGCGACACAATCGAGGTCGCTATCCAGATCACGGACGCGGAAAATCTCGCGGGTATTTCTCTTGTCTTTACAGCAAATTCCGGTCAACTCCAGCTTTTATCGTCACAAGTGGGGGATTTTTTTGACGGTCATCAAATCTCTCTACTGCCCTTTTATTACGAGAGTTCAGGTCTGCTGGAGATCGGAATTGCCGCGTTGGATATTGGATTCGGAGAGCCGGGAATCGACGGCGATGGGACGCTTGTCCATATCGCTTTCCTCGCATCGGGCTGCGGAGAGACCGGGCTTATTTTCCAGGAATCCGACACTTTTTATAATAATTCCGACTTCATATTTTACGGATTTGATCAATTGGGCTCCGCTCAAATTGAGATCGGTGGCGGAGGCGCGCCCCAATTTTCACTGATCCCGCTTATCGAATTCGACGAGGACGGCTCGACTCAGGTTGACCTCTACGATTATCTGACCGATCCCTACACTCCCGAAGGTTTCCATAGTTGGCAGATTGAAGTTGGCTCGCTAATCCACGCGGAGATCGACACTGACGGTATATTGAGTCTGAGTGCTCCAGCCAATCAGTTCGGCGACGATACCGCGACCGTCATTGTTGCCAATACCTGCCAATTGAGCGATACGACAACGGTCAATATCCGGGTAAACTCTGTGGATGATCCCCCCGAATTGAGCGATATTCCAGAGCTGACTTTTTATGAGGATCAGACCGATAGCTCTCTCTATTTGCCTGATTTTGTTACGGATATCGACTCGTCTCCGGAAGAAATGATCTGGGAAGTCGAAAACAGCCTTTATATTCACGCGTCCGTCTCTTCGTTGGGGCGGCTATATCTCCAGCCGCAGATAAATTGGTCAGGGAGCGAGAGCTTGACACTCACAGTAGCCAGCTCTGTGGACGGCGAGACTGCCAGCTCTGATCTCGCTGTCACGGTGATCTCGGTCAACGATCCTCCGCAATGGACCGCGCCTTTGCCGGACATCTTTTTCAATGAAGACGAGCCCTCTCAGCCGATCGATCTGAATGGGTATATTCAGGATGTAGAGGATGACGAAAGTGAGATCGAGTGGATCATCGCCAATAATCAGAATCTTTTGATCACGCTTGAGCCAGAGACGCATCAGGTCAGTTTTGTCGGACTTCTGAATTGGTACGGAGAGGAGACGCTCTATTTTGAGGCTGTGGACACGGAAGGAGCCTCGGTTCTGGACACGATCCAAGTCACGGTTTATCCGATCAATGATCCGCCGGCGATTGATCCGGAACTGCCGGATATTGCCTTTCTTGAAGACCATGCGGACAGCAGCCTGCGCCTCGACCAACATCTGCTTGATCCTGATATTGAGGACATGCAATTCACCTGGCAGGTGACTGGTCATGCCCATATTCAGGTAGAGATCTTGTCCAACGATCAGGTCGTTTTCACCTCGGAACTAAATTGGAGCGGCTCGGAGGAGGTTGTTTTCACTCTATCCGATCCGGCCGGCGAAACCGATTCCCAGCCGATCATGGTCACAGTGACCGCTGTGGATGATCCTTTTGTGCTATTAAATATTCCGAATGTCACGTTTCCAGAAGACAGCTTGCTTGTCCCATACGATCTGGACGACTATA
Source organism: Candidatus Cloacimonetes bacterium 4572_55 (assembly GCA_002084765.1). Classification (GTDB taxonomy): domain Bacteria; phylum 4572-55; class 4572-55; order 4572-55; family 4572-55; genus 4572-55. The sequence goes on from NBMB01000019.1 coordinate 53,237, forward strand.
TTTTTGACCCGGATAATGAGGATCCGGAGATAACCTGGTCTGTATCGAATCATCCCTGGATTTTTGCGGAAATTGACGCGGACAACCGCGTCGCATACAGTGCTCTGCCGGATCGCCACGGCGAGGACTATCTGCTGATCTCGGCTGACGACGGACAAGGAACGATCAAGACAGATTCGATTTTGGTTACGGTCCTACCGAGAAATGACGCGCCAACGCAGTTTGATCTCCTGACGCCTTTGGATCAAGACACGCTGCATACAAATCTCCCCGGATTTAGTTGGGAGTCGGCAAGAGATATCGACGAGGGAGACGAGGTGACATACACATTCATTTACAGCTTGTATCCCGACTTTTCCGAATTCGACGACATATCTCACATCGTGGATACGACCTATGTGTCTGATACGGTATTTGCCTGGAACGTAACCTATTTTTGGCGGGTCATCGCGACCGATGGAACCGTTGAGGTGGAAAGTGAGAGCGTTCGATCATTCAAATTAGAAGAACTTGGAGTTCATTTACATACATTTTCCGCGGAACCTGATCACGGTTTGATTCGGTTGATATGGACATACGCGTCTGACTCAAATTTTTTCGGCTTTTATCTCGACAGGACTGATGAACATGGCAATACGGATCGGCTGACGTCAGAGCCGCTTATTGGATCGGATCGAATCGAATATATGGACAGGGCTGTGATCAGCGGGGAAAGCTATCGCTATCGCCTTATGGAGGCTGACCTATTCGGGAATATATTTGAGATCGGTTCAACTCGCGTGACCGTCCCTTTCCCGGAGACAGACCGTTTATGGCAGAATAGTCCGAATCCATTTCGGGATCGGACAAAAATCCGGTTCGTTTTATCCCAACCTGGGCGCGTGGACTTGAAACTATACAACGCCGCGGGTCAACATATCAAGACGCTGATCCATGGCGAACAGACGACCAGGGGAGAGCGCGTTCTCTATTGGGATGGACGGAATAAAAACCGCGAGCGCGTACGCGCTGGAGTTTATTACTATCGGCTGAAAAGCGGATCTATCGACCAAACCCGTCGGATGGTCCTGATCCGATAGCTTCACTTAATCCGTGGAATTCGCAGATTTTATAGAGGCAAAATATGGACACGTTTAGGATATCAGTGGTGATTCCTACATACAACTCGGCGGAGACATTGCGAGAGCTACTCGACTCTTTGTTTCGTTCGGATTATTCTGATTATAAAAACCCGTTTGAAGTGGTCGTGATTGATGACTGCTCGACCGACGACACCCAGCGGGTATTGCTGGACTTTCCGGATGTCCTGTCCATTTTTTTAGATAGGAACAGGGGTCCGGCTTATGCCCGAAATCTGGGGGTGGAAAAGGCTCGGGGTCAATTCATTCTTTTTTTGGACTCGGACGTTGTGGTTCAGCCCGACACATTGCGGCGCACATCTGACTTTTTTTCCGCCCACCCGGCTTCTTGTATAATGATCGGCGTCTATCTTCCCGAGCCGAAAAATAAGGGGATTTTCCCTCGATACAAAGCACTACAATGTTTGAGCTATTACGCCCACCTGCCAGACGTTTCGCTGACCACTATTTTTTGGACTGGAATCGCCGCGATTTGCAAAGAAACGTTCTGTAAGCTCGGCGGATTTGACAGCGATCGCTACCCGACGCCAGGATTGGAGGACGTGGACCTGGGACGCCGCGCGGGACATCGTGGTCATCGCATCCGCCTTGACCGAAACGTGCAAGTGAGCCATAATTTTTCTACCGATCTATGGGGAAATTTTAAGAATCATTATCATCGAGGCGTGCAATGGGGAGAGCTTTATTTGCGCAGCGGTAAATTTGACAACTACGTCACTACCCGGATTCATGCGTTTGGCAGAATATGCGCGTTTCTCAGCTTGATCTTTTTGATTTTCGCTCCATTTTCCTCGATAGCAGGCTATATTGGGATTTTCCTAATCGTGCTCTATCTGATCGCCAATTTCCGTTTATTACGGGTTTTTATCCAGAAAGCACCTCTCTCTCTCCCCCTGCTGATCCTCATCGATTACATACTTGCCATCGCTTTGGGATTGGCAGGTATCAGAGTAGCCTATCAAAAAATCAAAGATTTTTGTTGATCAAAAAATAAAGGGTTTCCAAAACATTCGAGATTTTGGAAACCCTAACAAAAAAATTCGGCAAGAACAGGCATAACTCTTTCAATTACCAATTCTTAATCTGCGATAATCTGCGTAATCTGCGGACCAAACTCCATACAAACATCAGTAAACGGTTTTATAACGCTCCAGATCAAGTTTTACGCCGGAGATAATTCCATTTTTCTTAAACCACCCCCCATTCATCTCCAGCACGTATGCAACGCGATTCGATTTCGAGGGATAAGTCTTCAACTTTTGCGGCGACTTATTGAACGGTTCTTTTTTCATCTGAATAATTTCTGTGATCACGCCGTCCGGGTCAATATATGCCAGGTCAATATCAAAATGGCAGTGATACATCCAGAAACTCTGTTGGGATGGTCGTGGGAAAACGAACAACATACCATGATTTTTTTCCAGAAAAATACGATCAGACAGCCCTTGTTTTCGCGCCTGTGGAGTATTAGCAATTTCGATACCGATCTCGATATCGCCCACTTTTAGAATATTTGGATTGTTCCGATTGCCGCAGCCATTTCCGCTGGTCAGGATGAATAGCCAAACGAAAAATAGGCTGAAAAAAGGCTTAGAATTCTTCATTTCCGATCCCATATTTTCAAACCTGCTATGCAGTTTGCCGATCCAAGGTCCGATATTGGATCGCTTCGCTAATATGCGAAGTTTTGATCTCGTCATTGTTCTCTAAGTCTGCGATGGTTCGAGCGACCTTCAGGATTCGGTCATACGCCCTCGCGCTGAATCCGAACTTGTTGATCGCCATTTTCAGCAAGTTGAGGCAATTCTCGTCGATTTTACAATAGGTCTGAAGATGACGGGACTCCATCTGGGCGTTGTTGAACACATTATTTTGACCGGCAAATCGATCCTGTTGAATCCGTCGAGCCGCGTTGACACGCTCACGGATCATATCGGACGATTCTCCGGTCGGCTTTTTTGTCAACTCTTCAAAATTGACTGCTGGTGCTTCGATATGAATATCGATCCGATCCATAAGGGGACCGGAGATACGTGAGCGATAGTTCAAAATCATGTTTGGCGAGCAGGTGCATTCGCTTTTTGGATCGCCAAAATAGCCGCAAGGACAGGGATTCATCGCGGTAGCCAGCATAAAATTTGCCGGATACGTCAATGATACCGAAGCTCGGGCAATAGTGACCCGCTTATCCTCCAGCGGCTGGCGCATGACTTCCAGCACATTGCGTCGAAATTCCGGCAACTCGTCTAAAAACAGCACCCCATGATTTGCCAGACTCACCTCTCCCGGTCGGGGGTAATGCCCGCCGCCGATCAAACCCGCGTCGCTGATCGTATGATGCGGCGAACGAAACGGGCGGGTTGCGATGAGAGACTTATCGCTGGATAAAAGACCGGCAACCGAATGGATTTTTGTGGTCTCCAACGCCTCATCCAGGCTCATAGCCGGCAAGATGGTGGCGATCCGTTTTGCCAACATCGTTTTTCCGGAACCCGGGGGACCGATCATGATGATATTATGTCCTCCAGACGCGGCGACTTCCAACGCTCTTTTGACATGCTGTTGACCCTTAACGTCCATAAAGTCGATCGGATAGGCAGCGGCCTCTTTGAAAATGGATTCAATATCCAATTTGAACGGCGTGTGTGATCCGGGATCGTTGAGAAATTGCGCGGTATCTCGTAGCGTCTCGACCGGGATGACGTCCAACCCATCCACGAGACCAGCCTCTGCCGCGTTTTCTTTTGGCAAAACAATGCCTTTAAACCCGCTTTTTTTCCCACGCACCGCAATTGACAACGCGCCTTTAATCGGACGCAATCCGCCGTCTAAAGAAAGCTCGCCAAGGATCAAGTAGTCGTTTAAAAATTCGGTTGAAATTTGCCGGGTCGAAGTCAAAAGACCGATAGCGACAGGCAGATCCAAAGACGACGCCTCTTTTTTAATATCCGCGGGCGCAAGGTTGATGGTGATATGGTGGCTCGGTATCTTCAATTTGCTATTTTTTATCGCTGGAAATATTCGATCTCGACTCTCCCGAACCGCTCCAGTCGGCAAACCGACAACGGAGTATGAAGGCAATCCAGAAGCGATATCGACCTCGACAATAATTTTGAAAGCGTCAATCCCTAAAGTCGCGCTTGAAAAAACTCGGGTCAGCATTTTTTGTTTTTTCTCCTTACCGTTTCTTTATCGTTGGTTAAAATGGTCAAAATCAGGTATATCATGCGATTCGACGATGAAAGCCGCTTGAAAATGCTCTATCAAAGGGTTCCGGCTATTGAGTTGAATGGCTATCACGTCGAAACGGCAATCGCAATCCAGCCGGTCGTGTTCGATCAAATACCGGTAAGCGCATCGGATTAAACGGCTTTTTTTCTTTGAGTCCACCGCGTCTTGCGGCAGACCAAAACGTGTTGTGGAACGGGCTTTTACCTCGACAAATACCAAAACGCCGCGATGGCCCATGATTAGATCAATCTCATCGCGACCCGCCCGGTAGTTTCGACGGATCAGACGAAATCCTTTTCCCGCGAGATAATCAAGAGCCATTTTTTCCGCTCGATTTCCGATTTCCCTCGTAGAGATGGGCGTGGAGGTTGGATCAGAAATCGTCATAAAATTTGATACCTTTGATCCGCAGTTGGATCGTCTTCCTTCCCCGCCACTCGTTTTCATCCAGCACATAAGCCAAATTCAGACGGGGGCGTTCAAATTGCAATTGATCATAATATTGGTCAGCCATCCGATACGCTATTGCTTCGTGCGTTAGATTCTGTTTGCGCACTCGGAATTTCAGGTGATTGTTTCCCACGACCGTCGGGGACCCGACGATATTCATTCCTTTGGAAAGCAGAACCGGTCTCATATTTTCCGGTCCAAACGGCGCGAGTTTTTTCATATTTTTCATCAAATGATCATCAATTTCATCAGGGTTGATCTCACAATCGATCCGAAGTTTAGGCGTTGTGTCTTCGGTTGAGAAATAAGCTCCAGCGACTTTTTCGAGAGCTTCTCGAAACAAGTTGATTTTGTCGGGATGTATCGTCAATCCTGCAGCGTATTTATGACCGCCAAAACCATCCATATATTCCTCGCACTGTTTTAGCGCGTTGAACAGATGAAATCCTTCCACACTTCTCGCGGACCCCTTTCCGATCTTTTTTTTTGGATCAATAGAGATCATAACCGTCGGACGATGATATTTCTCCACGATCCGAGACGCGACAATACCGATCACGCCCTGATGCCAATTCTCCGACGCAAGCACGATTACCGATACGTTTTCCACGTCGACATCCTGCTCGATAATCCTGTACGCATCCTGAAAGGTTTCCTCGTCGATAGACCGTCGCCGCCGATTTTTTTCCTCCAGGGTCCTTGCAATATTCAGTGCCTGTTGGGGATTTTTGGTGGTAAAAAGGCGCACTGCCAATTGCGCGTCGCCCAGCCGACCCACAGCGTTGATTCTCGGTGCTATCACAAAGACCAGTTGACCGGTAGTCAACTGACGTCGCCTCAGCCCGGTGACATCCAGCAAAGCCTGAAGCCCAGGATTCACGCAATTTGCCAGTTGTTTGATACCGAATCGGGATAACACCCTGTTCTCATTGATCAAAGGCACAAGATCCGCGACAGTGCCCATTGCGACCAGATCAAGGTAGGGAATTAAATCGCTTAATTTATAGCCCAATCGATAATAGACGCCCTGTACCAGTTTAAACGCCACACCGACTCCGGCAAGGAAATAGGCGGGATTATCCGGTGGCAAAGCCTTGGGATTGATGACGGCATAGGCGGCAATATCGACATTCTGAAACTCGTGATGATCCGTGACAATCGTATCGATTCCCATTTGATTGGCAAGATCTATCTCCTTTGCTGCAGTGATGCCGCAATCCACAGTTATCAGGAGTTTACAGCCTCGGTGCACCGCCGCTCCAACGCTCGTTTCGGATAAGCCGTACCCGCTGCTCAGACGATTTGGGATATAATAAGACACGACCGCTCCCAACTTCTGTAACGTCAGATAAAGCAACGAGGTCGAGGTGACTCCGTCCACATCGTAATCGCCGTGAATCATGATATGGTGGCTTCCATTTATGGCGGAAATGATTCGGTCGATCGCCTTTTCCATATCGGGGAAAATCGTGGGTTCTGTTAAATCGGTGAGTTGAGGGTTGAGAAATAAATTCGCTTGTTCTGGTGCTCCAGTATCTCGTTGCAAAAGAATTTTTGCAACGAGAAGTGAAACACCCAATTTTGCCGCTAAATGTGCGACTTGATCCGGAGGCGGATCCTCCGCGACAATCCATTTTTTTTGTATCATGAATTAAACATCCCGTTTTTTGGAGGGCGGATGAGGGATGACGGGTGTGGAAGCAGTTCATAAGCCGAGTTCTGTTATCCCCGAAAAAATTCGGAAGACAGACGGTCATTTATCTGGGAAACGGATTGCTCCGTTCCTCAAGCGACCTAACCCGGGAATTTCAAGCGGATCACTTGCGCGCGATATAGCGCAATTCCCCTATTTGGTCTTGCTCCGGATGGGGCTTACCATGCCGTCTCGGTCACCCGAAACGCGGCGCGCTCTCACCGCGCCTTTTCACCCTTACTTGAGTACAGGCACATGCCGCGCAGGTAGATATGTTCTTGAAACACATCAAAAAACTGCTCCCCAAGCGGTATCTTTTCTGTGGTGCTCTCCATAGAATCGCTTCTTCTCTGCGTTACAGAGCATCCTATCCTGCGGAGCTCGGACTTTCCTCAAATGAATAAATCATTTGCGACCGCCAGACCTACTTCAACATCTTTTTTAAACGCCTACATAAATATATCCTTATACGTCGTTTTTTATCTAATATAAACGCCCGCGTCATCCCACATCCCACACACTATTTTATAAATAATCATATTATTTTACATATTACTGGGTCTTTCTGTCATTCATCTGTCACTTGTCAAAAATAAAAAATATGTATAAAATGCGCGGAATTAAAATTTTTTTGCTGATAAACCTCACAGATCTCGAAAACCTGTGAGGTTTAGATTCGCAATTTATATAACGCAGGTAACTGATATGCGTATTATCTTTGGGGATTACATGCTATATTTTCGCAAAGAATCAGACTGTCAGAAACTCGATAGGCTCAAACAAAGCCGCCGATTTCTTTAGGCCAATAAAGCATTCGACCGCATCCTTCACAGATGACCAGGCGTTCTCTCTGACGAGCTACATTGATCTCTTGAGGCGGAAGCGCGCGGAAACAGCCGCTGCACGCGTTCTTTTTGATCGGCACCACAACTGGCGTCCGTCTCGAGTGCCAGATTCTGTTATAACGGCTCAGTAAGTTCGGGCGGACATTGATCATTACTTTCTTACGACCTTTATATTGCTTTTCCAGCCGGTCATCCAACGAGTCATACTCGCCTTGAAGCTTGGAAACGTTCTTTTTTATTTCCTTGGAGCTTTCGTTGAATTCCTTTTCCAACTCGGCAATTTTGCTGGCTTTCGCCTCTATTTTATCCATAATGCCGAGTATTTCATCTTCCAACCGGGCGGCTTTTCTTTTTTCCGAATCAATTTCGTGCTGTAACGCCGTATATTCACGAGCCGTATTGACCTCTAATAACTGAGTTTCATAAGCGGTTCGAGAATTCTCCGAAACGGATAACTCCATCTCTAAGCTCCGTTTTTCTTTTTGCATCGTGTTCAGCTCTTCTCGCTCATAATCAATTTTCTCTTTCATATTTTCGACTTGATCGTTATATTCGGAAATCAATTGAGGTAGCTTGTCGCGAGCCTCTTCGCTTTTCCGAATTTGATTATCCACGTCTTGCAAATCCAATAAAGTTTGTAGAAGTTCAGTCATTATAAATCCCCTCTTAACTCTTAGTATCAAGAATAAATGAGCGTTGAAAACAATAGACTTATTTCAATCCAAGTCTAATGAAAGTGGATTGAGGCGACATGAGCGGTTCAAATGATTCCCTTAGTTCAGATTGAATCGGCGATCTCGAATAAAAAAAGAGTGTATCTAAGATACACTCTTTTTACTTTATCTTTGTCTATCAAATACTTAAGATTCCTATCGGACACGCTGTATTCTTCTCTTTAATTAGAATCATAAAAAACCATAGAAAATTTAGGCGTATTTCAGAATTGCCTAAAAGTATATAGCAGTTCAGAAGCGTATATTTTTTGTGCAATCGTAACTATAGGCTTTTGGCGATTTCTGCATAAGATAAAATATACGTCAAGTTTGAACTATTAATTGCTGTTGAGATGTGCTGGGAAGATAAAAATGGTGGGCGAAACAGGGGTTGAACCTGCGACCTCTGGTCTGTGACACCAGCGCTCTCCCAACTGAGCTATTCGCCCATCATTATATTCTATCTTGCTATGTTCTTGTTGGTGGACCCACCTGGACTCGAACCAGGGACCATCCGGTTATGAGCCGGAGGCTCTAACCAACTGAGCTATAGGTCCACATAGAAAAAATAGAAAAATAGCAAAAACGTCGCGCCAATCGACAAAAAATAAGATACCAAATTTCAATTAAGAAGTCAAGTATTTTTTGATATTATTGCAAGAGAATTTTTCTATCGGGAATCAAAATGTACTAGATAACCCATTCTAAAATATAAACTAAAATGAAAAACCATCGGCATCGATTTTTTTTTTTTTCGTTTCGGACGATAGCGTCCCAAGTCCCTTATCGAGCTTATATCGAATTTGTATCGGAATTGAACAATTTAGAGCCATGTGGGATTCATGAATTTTGTGTTCCTTCTTAATGTAATTTATGAAGTGTTTGCGGTAACTTCCTATAGTAAAAGAAAAAAGAAAACAAATTTTTTTTTATTTCTTATAAAATTTTTCTTGACAAACGTATCTATCTTTGTTAGAATAGCCCTTAAAGTAATTTGTTAAGAGAATCTAATAACATGCAGAAAGATAAGAAGTTTCGAGGATTTTTTAGAATTATATGAGAATTATAGAAAAATTTTGAAACTGACTAAAGATGTTAGATATGGAATCATACTCGCTAAAAGACACCTTTGGATGCGGTCTGCGGATGCGGCTGGCGTCCTGATGAGGAGGTTTTTACTGATGAAACATCACACACTTCCGTCTGGAAAGATATTAGCGGCAATCGCGGTGATAATTATTCTGCTTGCTGGGAGTTCAACCGTGCAAGCAGGCTTTGAGGATTTAGACGCGGGCGCTCGATCAATGGGCATGGGCGGCGCGTTTATCGGTTTGTCGGACGATGCCAGTGCTTTGTTGTATAATCCAGCCGGTATTGCCACTATCCAACGGCTCGATCTGTTGGTCAACTATTCTTCGTTATTCGGCGGGCTGACTGCCGGCAGTATATATAATGGCTATGTTGGTCTTGTCTTACCCACAGAGTCGATTGGAAGCTTTGGCGTCGGATTCTATCAACGAGGAGCGGGTCTGTCGTCAAAGACTTTTTACTCGGAGAGCGTTGTCGCTCTGGGGTATGCTAACAGAGTGGATAAGTTCAGTTTCGGGTTTACAGCCAAAATTCTGATGCTCTCTTGGAATGAGGATTTTTTTGACCCTACTGTCCAGAACTATTTAACCGACAGCAAGAAAAGCAGTCTTGACATCGACGCTGGCGTGATGTATCAACCTTTTGAGAATTTATCCCTGGGGCTGGCGGTAGAGAATGTGATTGCAAGCGATATGACGATTCATACCGATTCTGAGCACAAACTGGATAGAGTCGTGAAACCGGGCGTGGCATTCAAGATCGGGGAGCCTCTGAGTCCCTACACACAGAGGCGACCAGCGACGATTGTCGCGGATATTTCTTATAAAATTCGAGATCAGAGAGACCCAGTCTCCCGTATCCATCTCGGTGCTGAGGGCTGGCTTTTTCGGGACGGTATTTTTGCTCTGCGCGGAGGTTACACCACTGGCGACGAGGAGTATCAACGTCTTACTTTTGGGACCAGCGTCCGATTCACGCCGATTCACCCTGGTCTTCAGTTGGATTATGGCTATCAGGTTCAATCGGGTAATATCGAAGAAGTCAACACCCATCGGTTTGCCCTCCGTTTCAATAACGTGCCAGTTATTAGAAAATTAGACCCTGACAAAATTGGCTTGTCATTGGTTGCGGATCCGGGAATGTTTTCTCCCAATATGGACGGGCGTATGGACGTGACGGCGTTGCGTCCGATCACTCCCAAAGGATTGGATAGCGAGAGTTGGAAAGTTCAACTTTTTATCAAAAATACTGGTGCTCCGGTCCGCGCTTTCATGGGCCAGGGCGAAGCTCCGGAAGAGCTGAGCTGGCGCGGTAAAGACGACAACGGCATGCCTTTGCCAGATGATAGGTATATCGGCGTATACGAAGCCGCTACTTTGTATGAAGGTGTTTTTAAGTCTGCCAATACCGAGATCACACTGGATACCACCCCACCGGAAGTTTTTATCCAGGCGGACCCGCAAACTTTTATGCCCCTGAACGAGGACGGGAGTCTGCCAAACGCGACGACTTTTCGTCTGAGCGCAAATGACGCGCTGAGCGGCACAGAGGCTTGGAGCCTTTATATTCGGAAGAAGGAATCGAATGAGAATTTCCGCACCATTACGGGACGGGGCGCGCCGCAGGACAATGTGATCTGGGATGGTACCGACGATAATGGCATGATCAATCATGAGGGCGGTTCTTATATTTATGTCTTGGAGGCGGTGGATTTGGTCGGAAACCGCGCCTGGACTGAGCCGAATTATGTCTATACGTCAACCAGCGTGCGAGCGGGTCCGGATGAAGGAACCTTGCAAATGGTTCACGAAAAGATCTTTTTTGATCTTGATAAAGCGACCATTCGTCCGGAATCCTATTCAATTTTGGATCGAGTGGTGCGAGAATTGGAAAAGTTTACCGAGTATTCGCTTGTGATCAGCGCGCATACATGCAACCTGGGTTCCGACGAGTATAACCAAGAATTGTCGCAGCGCAGAGCCGTGAGTGTGATGGAGTATCTCAAGGCAAAAGACGCAATCCAACGGGTAGCCGACGTAAAAGGCTATGGAGAGAGTCGCCCCATTGAGAGTAACGACACTGAGGCTGGGCGCGAGAAGAATCGTCGGGTGGAACTGGTACTCGTTCCCCGTTAGAACGTCGTCTGCGTAAATCCGATTTCGATTTATTGAGGAAATAATTGTTGTATCTCTTCGAGACAAAGAGGAGGAGAATAGATGAGATTTATTGAGCTGATAATTAAGATAAAAATTCCTATATTCATTTTATTATTGACGGCGTTCGCGGTCTTTGCGCCGGGAAATATCTCCGCACAAAGCTCTATCCGTCTCGGGACGCTGGAAGTTCCCGATCAGTTCATCGCGGATTTGAATGTCAGAGCCACCATTACGGTCTATGTCGAAGACCCCAACACTGGGGGACCATGGGGAGGCGTGGGTGTTCGAGTTATCTCCGACCGGAACGTGGGCGATCAAGTCGATTTCTTTGATCCAGAATCCCAGGAGACTAACGGACAAGGATTCGCCTATTTCACCATCAGATCGGACTCGGCAGGCACTGCGTTTGTCACTGCTATCAATCAAAATACTCAAGGACCTGTCACATCGGACAAGCCTATCACTTTTATGGAATTATCTCAGGATAATTCCTTTATCACCGTGAATCCAAATTCCGCTGAGGCGAACGGCGAGGAATTCGTCACAGTCACGACTTATTTTCGTGATGGGAACGATATGCCGATCCCGAACGTGCCTTTTGAGCCCCTGTCTGTCCTGGTCAACCCATCTGCCGGAACCAATATCAATGTCAACGGCGTGCCTTCCGACGAGCAAGGGCGCGTCTTCGCACGCTTGACCAGTACCGAGATCGGGGTCAAGTCTGTGGTTTCGGTCTGGTATAATCTCACATTAGGGTCAGGGACAGTCACTTTTACCCCGGGACCTGTGGACGGAGAAGCCAGCAGTGTGGTCGCGGATCCATCAGCTGTAACCGCGGACAGTGTATCCGTGGTCACTGTCACAATCACGGTGCGAGACCAAGACGGCAATCCCAAGCAAGGTATCTCCGGCGCGGATATTGACGTGCAAGTTCTTTTTATCGATGGACCCGTCGGTGGAGGCGGGGATCAGGTAGCTGGACCTTCGGGTCAGACAGACGCTAATGGACGGATAATCGCTGAGGTCACATCTAAGCGAGTCGGGTATAAACAAATTCTCGTCACTGTGACGGAAGATGGGAATCAAATTCAACTCTCGCAGCGTCCCGACGTTCGATTTGACTCGGGTCCGCCGGATATAATCGCCTCCCAGGTCAGCGTCACCCCTGAATATTTGGCGGCGGACGGGGTGGAAGAAGCGGCTGTTGCAATTCAGATATTAGACCATTTTAATAATCCGCCCTTTCCGAATCCGATTCAAACCGAGGGCGCGGTCATTATCTCGGCAACGGGTTCTAACAATTATTACACCCAGCCAGCCGGTCCCACGGACGCATTGGGAAATATCAGCGGGATGGTTCGCAGCACGCACGCGGAAGAGAAACGGATTCTGGTCACTGTGTATAGCAACCTTTTGGAGGATCAGCCCCATGTCACTTTTCTTGCTGGCGAACCCGATCCAACCACGACCACGATCCAAGCGACTCCGGTTATTATAGGAACTGGCGCGGACACCTGCCATGTGACAATCACTTTGCGAGACGCTTTCGATAATCTTGTGCCGAATTTCCCGGACCCCACTCAAAATGAGAACGTTATTTTCTGGGTAATGCCTCTGGACGGCGTGTTGATCACCCACCAATTGAGCGGAGTGAGCAACGAATATGGACAGATTTTCGGAGATTTTGTCACCACTGTGACCGGTATTGACACAGTGCGGGGCGAGATGGTTCTCCATGGGCAACCCGGAACATGGGCGATCCAAGATTATGCGCTTGTCAATGTGATACCGGATGTGACCAATTCCGGCACCTCAATCGTATCTGCGACGCCGGATATCGTGGTTGCTGATAATGAAGAAATCTGCACTATCTATATCCAATTAAATGATTCTCAAAACAATCCCGTCTCCAACGTTCCGGCTGACTCGATCGATATTGACATCTCTGGTATGAACAATTTTATGGTACTGCTCGGCGGCGAGACTAACGAAAATGGCGAAATATGGACGACTTTCAGAAGTACCCGAGCCGAGGTGAAAGTTATCAATGTCTCGGTTCATCAGGGATTGACTGTCCCGGTCTCGCTGACGCCGGATTCGGTCAGGTTCGTGCCGGGAGCCTTGGACTCAGCTCACAGTTCGGTCCTTGCGTTTCCGACACAAGTGGTCGCGGACGGCATCGATTCCTCCACGGTGACGATCATTGCCAGGGACCGGTTTGATAATACGATCCCGGGTATTCCCCAGGGACGCATCACGGTTGATGTGGACGGCGGTGCTGTGGTGAATGGACCTATATCTGGAACAGACGAACAGGGAACCGCGCTGGCTTTTGTAACCAGTTTAATTGTCGGCGTCAAGACCGTTACGGTCTCTATTCAGGAGGTCGGGAGTGTTCCGGTTCAATTGGAAGACCGCCCCCAGATCACCTTTGTCCCTGGCGGAATCGACCCGGAAACGTCAACTTTGACCGCGACCAGCCCCCATGTTGTGGGACCGAATGATCCAAGCACAATCACCCTGACCCTGCGAGATCTGTACGGCAACCCGATTGTCGGCTATGAGCCCGGGTTTATCCGAATCTATTCCGATAATGACATGATCGGCGATTTTCCACCGGTCGGCGTGACGAATGAAAATGGAAAAACTTTTGCCTATATAACTCATGTTGTTGCAGATACGGTCATTTTTATCGCCAGAGTCACCGACAGCGGGACAGGTCAACAGCATGTCATACAAGACAGTCTCGGCGTTCCGGCAAGGACGATCTTTCTCCCAGGTCCTCCCAGCGGAGAGCGGTGTGATCTCAGCCCGGCTCAGCAGGAAGTGATTGTCGGCAACTTTGCAGAGCTGACCTTGACAGTTCGCGATACTTTTATGAATCCGATCCCAAATATTCCCGCATCTTTTATTCTTTTTCATGTGACAGGAACCGACAACCATCCGTCCGACGATCCTGTGGCTCTCGGTCCAACCGATGAAAACGGCGTCACGCACGTCCGTTTTTGGAGTACCAAAGCCGAGAGCAAAACAGTCACCGCGTCGGTCGTCGATATTCCGATCATAGACGAAGCTGTGGTGAATTATCGCCCTGGGTCGATCCACGACGACAACTCGGTTGTGCAGGTAAACCCCGATGAAGTGATCGCTGACGGTATTTCTTCAAGTTTGATCACCATAACCCTGCGCGATACGTTCCATAATCCGATCCCCTATATCGATCAGAACGAGTTCGATATCTATCTGGATCGGCTGGATGAGCAGGGGTGCACCAACTGCGAGTTGGAAGGTTTCACACCTGGCGAGAGCGGTACCGACGGTATTATTAGGAATGCGCTGGTCAGTTGGTTTCCAGAGGCGATCCGAGTCACAGTTCGGGTTCGCGGCGTGACGCTGGCTGATCAACCCTGGGTAGTTTTCACCGCGAATACTATCAGCGGCATGCTGACCGAAATTGAAGCCGACCCGCAAGTGGTTGTGGCGGACAGCAGCCAATTTACCACCATTCTCATCACTGCGCGCAATGTGGAGGGTCGACCAATTCCGGGCGTGCAAGCGGATGCGATCGATCTGAATGTGACTGGCGAACGGAACGCGCTGGGCGTCTGGTCCGCTGGAGCTACGGATCAACAAGGGGAGATTTGGCGAACTTTGGTAAGTTCTAAAGCCGAGCAAAAGGTGATCACAGCGACGATCAGCGGCGTGGTTGTCGATGATAACGAAGTGGTGACATTTGTTCCGGGACCTGTGGATCATCAACGTTCCTGGATGACTGCCACCACGCCAAAAATAGCGAACGGCGTTGATTATAGCCTGGTTACAATGCAATTCAACGATGCGTTTAATAACCCGATTTCGGTCTTTGGATCCGGATCGGATTCGCTCTATATCAAGGCAATGGAACCGGATACAGCCGGCGTGACAATATTCCAACCAACGCTGCCGGCAAACGAATCCGCCCAGGTTTTTGCCCGTGTGACAAGCGTTGTTCAGCATTCTGGAGATCAAGCGGTTGAGCTGCGGGCGTTCTTGAACAATCAGTCCATCGCCTTGCCGCAATTGGTCGAATTTATCTATGAGATCGACCCGCTCCGATCCACGGTCAGGATTGAGCCAAATCGTGATATTTATGCCGACAATTCCGACTCCGCCGTGGTCTATGTAGATATAAGAAGCTCGACAAATGCGCCGATTCCGAATATACCGATCACAATCGAATCAAGCCGGAACACGTTTGAGGACGACCCGACTGATCATATTACGCCCCCAGGAGCGACCAACGCGAATGGTTCGGCAAAAGGCTATGTCCGATCCGAGCATGAAGGTGCCTCGTTTCTGACCGTAAAGGCAGTCGCGATAACAGATTCGGTGATTACGCTTGCAGATATGATGTATGTAGAATTTGCCAGGGCACCGCTCGCGAGATTTGACTCAGATTCTTTGTATGCAGAGCCGAATCCTTTTATCCCGGACAGCCCGCATGAGGATTATAACCAAGTTCGGTTCAATATTCCTCTCCGGCAGCATACAGGCGGCGATGTGTACGTGGAGGTTTATGATATTGGCGGAGCTCTCGTGAAAAAAATGCCAGCCGAATTTGACGGAAATAGAGGCTCTTATTCCGCGTACTGGGACGGTACCGACACAAATAGCGATCCGGTAGCCGGAGGAATTTATATCTATCAAGTTAATGTATCGGGAACCGAAATTTTGCATAGCATCGTCGGATTAGCTCGGTAAAAAAACAGAAAAAACACGCCCCAATCTCTACCCTCAACCCCCGGGCGTGATGAAGCAGCCTATAAACCCCCAATAGGCTGCTTCTTTTTTTTATACTTTTCGCTTATCCGCTCAAATTATCGTTAGGGCGGTCTCCGTCGCAACGCAACGAATCCAACAGGCTGCTTATACAAAATGCGTTTTCCTTTGCATCGTATCTTAATTATCCGCTTCAGTTCGTTGGGCGATATTGTCCTCACCACGCCCGTGTTAAGCAATCTGAAGCGTTCCATGCCGCAGACCGAGATCGGCTATGTCTTGAAAGCGGGCTATCTCGATATTCTGAAACATGATCCCCGCATTTCCTATTTTTTCCCGCTCTCAAACAAGCAGAGTCTCTGGGGACTTGCGCGGGACATACGACAATGGAGACCCGACATTGTGATCGACCTGCACGCCAATCTTCGAAGCTATTTGCTCTCTTTTTTGGTTGGCGGAAAGATGATCCGTTATGATAAACAGCGAGACCAGAGACGCGCGTTAGTCAAGGAGAAGCGACCCAGATCCGAGCCGACGCATACGATTGATCTCTATCTCAAAACTTTGACCCGGATCGGCGTCCCGATTGGTGACCGGAACCCGAAACTGATCGTTGACGACCCAGACCCAATAGTCGAGGAATTCATGCGTCACGCAGGTGGGAAAAAGCTTATTGGTATCAATCCTGGGGCTCGGCATCATACGAAAAAATGGGTCTATTTTCCCCAACTGGTGGAACGGCTGTCGAAAAATCCAGACTATGCCGTGATCTTATTCGGCTCAGTCGAGGATCGTGAGAGCTTGATTGCAGATCATATTTTCATGCGGGAAAAAAATTGTATCGATACTATGGGGCGGCTCGATTTATCCCAATTGGCGACATTGATTCGGCGATGCGATCTGTTTGTCACCAACGACACCGGTCCCATGCACATTGCCGCGGCGACCGGGACAAAAGTCGTCGCCATCTTCGGCGGAACTGTTCCAGAATTGGGATTTTGGCCCTACGGCGAGCGACATCGCATAATCGAGACCCCATCGTTAAAATGTCGCCCTTGTCATCTGCACGGACAGACCCAATGCCCGCTCGACCATTTCCATTGTATGAAAAATATTTCCGTGGATAGGGTCTATCACACCGTTATTGAAACCATCGAACAATTGGAGGATTGAAAAGCGATGTCAGAACCCCTTTCTCTTGTAGCGTTATTTTTCTCAGGTCTATTTGTCGGCTTTGTCAATGTGATGGCTGGAGGCGGCTCTGCGCTCACACTGCCCCTTCTCATCCTCATTGGGCTGGATACTCCGACAGCGAACGGGACCAATCGGATCAGCATTCTTCTGCTGAATATGTCAGGATTTTTCTCATTTTATCAACAGAAGGTGTCAAAATTCCGACAGGGAATTCTCATGGCGTTATGCACATTGCCCGGAGCCATTATCGGCGCGCTTGCCGCTATCCGCATGGAGGACGCGCTGTTCCGAAGGGTTCTGGCGTTCGTGATAATCGGCATTATGTTGACAGTCATTTTCCCTCGATCCAAATCGACCGGAGGGATCGGGGATAAAAAGCCAAAATATGCCTGGCTTATTTATCCGATAATGTTCGGCGTCGGATTTTATGGTGGATTTATTCAGGCAGGCGTCGGTTTTCTCTTGATGGCGTGCATGGTGAATATCCTTGGAATCGATTTGGTCAGAGTGAATATGTACAAGACATTGATCATCCTGATCTATACCATTCCAGTGCTAGGGATTTTTATCCTAACAGGCTGTGTGAATTGGAAATACGGGCTGATTATGGCTGCAGGAAGCGCGTCTGGCGCGTGGATATCGGCTCGACTGGCCGTGAAAAAGGGCGAAAAAGCAGTTCGGATCGTCTTTGTCATTATGATCTTAGTGATAGCGGTTAAGTTGCTAGGGGGATTTTAGGCATGGTCTCGGTTTTTGCTTGACAAAGCAGTCCACCATATCCCAAGCAGCTCGATTTGACATTCGAATGCGAAAGTCATTGAGAACTCAGGGTATATCTTATCTCTGACCTCGTTTCTTGTGCTTCTAAATACTGTTATCTTCACCTATCCAAGATAATAGCGGCGATCCGATCCACGTCATCCGTTGTGATTTCCCCGCTGTCGTCCATATCTCCAGCATAAAATTGATGAAGCGATGGAGGGAGACCGATAAGGGTATCGACTGTGAGCGTCACATCCGTGACAGTGACGGATCGGTCAAAATTCGAATCGCCCCGAATCAGCAGGCTATAGGTGGAGTCCGAGTCTATGATCAAAAGGCTGTTATAAAAATCATTCGTTTCCAATCCGCCGGAAAAGGCGAGCAAAAAACCTTCAAAAGTCAGGGGGCATAAGAAGCCGCTTTCTATTCCTGGATTCATAAGCAGGTCGATCTCCAGCAATGAGCCGTTCCCCTCGACAATCGGCGACATGCCGAATAAGACAATTCGCGTCTGTCCGAGATTTGTGTTATTATACGTGGGTTGCAAGCCCTCTCCGATTTCGCCCACTCGCACTTGGGTCACATGAGACGCCACGCTGTCTTCATATATTAGATTGAATTGCCCGCTTTGCAGACCCTGAACATGTTCGGCATGCAGGATAAGCGTGAGCGTGTCGCCTCTCGCCTGGTTGAGAACCGGACTAAAATAGACGATTGGTGCTTGCGCGGCACTGACAGATATTTGAACTATAAAGAATAGAAAGCTTATGAAAATAAGGCGAATTTTCGACATAATTTCCCCTTGTTTTTGATTTTTTTGATCACGCGTAATGCACCCGTTTTTCGACCACTTTTCGTTGAAACAGGGTCAAAGCCAGGATGATCAAGAAGAGAACCGAGGCAATCGCGCTCGCGTATCCGCTCCGGTAGAAATCGAATCCTTGTTCATATAGATAGTAAACAATGACCTTTGTAGTGTCCATCGGCGCGCCGGGCGGGGGACCGGTCATCAGATAGATTTGGGTAAATACTTGAAATGAGATAATCGTAGTCATCACAAGCACATAGAAAGTAGTGGGAGTCAGCAGGGGCCAGGTCACGTGCCGGAATCTATGCCAGTTATTTGCACCGTCGATTTTTGCAGCCTCGTAGTAATGGTCGGGTATATTTTGCAACCCTGCCAGAAAAATCACAATATTATATCCCAACCCTTTCCACACGCTGACAATAATAATCGAGGTCAACGCCAAACTTGGACCGCCCATCCAATTGGGAACATCTACGCCGAATTGACCAAAAAACATGCTGAAAACGCCGGTCGGATCGCCCAGCCATTCCAGCGGTTCCAACCCGATCATATCCAAAAAATAATTTGCCAAACCCATCCGCTCATGGAATATCCACTTCCACACCATCGAAATAGCGACCAACGACGTGACTACCGGCATAAAGTACACTGTGCGATACCATCCCAATCCCTTTATCTTTTGATTAAGAAAAATTGCCATGAACATCGCCAAAAAGAGACCGATAGGCACGGTGCCGATAGAGAAAAAAAGCGTGTTGAATAGCGATTTCCAAAAAATTTTCGCAGTCAACAATTTTGAATAATTTTCTAAGAAAATAAATTTTTGGAATCCCGCCACGTTCCATTCGCAAAAACTGACCGCCACAGCGTAGATCATCGGCAAAAAGCGAAAAACAATAATAATAACCAATGCCGGAGCCAAATATAGATAAGGCGATGTGTTTTCTAACAGTTTCTTCCTTTTCATAACCCGCTCATCGTTATATCTTGAAATGGATAATAGAAATAGCGGACACTTAATATGTCACGCCAAAGATAGCAAAAGATAATAGTAGCGCAATGGAGTCATGTCAAGACTTTTATTTTGATTCGACCCGCTGATTACGTTAAACCCCTTAGGGTCTTCGAAGACCCTAAGGGGTTTGCGCGGGTCATATCACCCACCCAATCCAATAGTTTTTCCTCGGCAGCCATGATGTTTCCCCTTGATAAAGTGTGGTAAACCGGTTATTCTTTTCCTATTGATAATTTTGAATCAGTGGTTAAATAGGATATTCCATAAATGCTTGTGCCAATATTCGATTTAAGCTGACGAATTATAAATATTTATTAGGTAAATGTGGTTCATGGAACTTTTTTACGGAATTAGTCAAAGTTAGTAATAATTTTCAATCGAAAGTTATTGAAGTTTCGGAATCCAAATGCCATTCTTTTGATTCGTTTTATTTTGT
>NBMB01000064.1 GCA_002084765.1 Candidatus Cloacimonetes bacterium 4572_55
AGCGGTAGAGTTCATACTACCTATGAGAGCATCCCGCCTGGAGGCAATGCCGGTGGGGAACGGGCCATCCCAGGGGATCGCATTATTGCCCGTAACGGGGGGATTATTAAAACCGGCGATTATTGGGAAGATTATCTAAATCATCCTGATTACCCGAATGTCCCCGTTGTCGAAATCACCTCCCATGGCGATTACAATTGGGACGGCATTTTTATCGAGGATCCCCTGCAGTATCAAGGATTCTGGTTTGTGAACTGCGATATATCGGGCATCCAAACCTTATCCATTGGAGATACACGCGATCATGATGAAAATAACATGGCCACCTTGAATCTTTGCGAGACGGACATGCACGACGCCGGTCATGTAGTGGTCATGGACAAAAACTATTTGCAAGTCACGAACAATTGCACCTTTACTAACAACAATCGCACCCCGATAGCCATCTATGAATCGCGGTTCAATGTGGCCGATGCGATCATCGAGAACAACGACGGTGACGGCATCATGATTATGTATGAGGAAGGCCATCAACGGGTCATGGACTGCCAGATCAGGAATAACAACGGTAGTGGTATTTATGTCTATGGTGTTATTGATTTTCATTTTTTCAGAAACTATGTGGAGACCAATGATCATCATGGGCTTGTATCGGTGAATACAAGTTTTGGTAGAGGTTTTGAAGATGGATACCGTGCAAGCAATCATATCATCAACAACGGAGGAATAGAATATTTCGGTATGGCTGATTCATATGACCTTTCTATTAATCACTCTCAATCTATGAATTACATCCATGATCTGGATGGGGATTCCGGTAGGCTGGATCACTATGTGCTGGCTGCCATCAATTGGGATGGTGTTTATAAAATCCCGATGTGGGGCAATGACATCCGACCCCAGGAAACGCCGGAGGACACGCTTCGTTATTTTCCGATGTGGAGTGCCTTCAACTTTGAGGGACTGGGCACACCGAGAAAGGAGAAATTGGATGAAGGCTTTGCCGCCCTTTACGATGAAAATTATGAACAAGCGGACGTTCTGTTTAATGAGGTCATCGGTGATTACCCGGACACGCCGGAGGCGGCGATAGCGGCCAACGGGTTGTACAAGGTCGAAATAGCCACAAACCAGAATTTCTCCGATTTACGGGAATTTTTGCTCAGCCTTACCCCGCCAGAGGGCACGCCGCTACACAAGGGGGTCGAGGATATTATTACCCGAACCTTCATGAAGGAGAACGATTATAATGTGGCCATTCAGCGCCTGGAAGAGGTCATTGCTAATCCGCCATCTGAGCACGAAATGTTGATGGCTTTGATCGACGAGGCCTATTGCCATTTCCAATTGGCCAAATATAACAACTTGGCCGGACCGCTAAGTTGCACGGTTCGTCCGACGACAATCACGGATTTTCAGCGCACTGTAGGCGATCTGCAATCCCAATTGCTGACATTAGCCGAAAGAAAGGTGATCCAGAATCTATCCATGACGCAGCTTGTTCACCAAAACTACCCAAACCCCTTCAATCCCTCCACAACAATCGCCTTTGATCTGCCTGTTGCTTCTTCAGTTGAGTTAACGGTGTATAACATCGCCGGACAAAAAACGAAAACCCTGCTGAATGAATACCGTGAATCCGGGAGCCATAGAGTGACCTGGCATGGCGCGGATAACAGCGGTCAAACTGTCGCATCCGGCATCTATTTTTACCAACTTAAAACGGAAGGAAAGACTGCCACCGGCAAGATGCTGCTTTTGAAATAATTGTTAATTTATAACCAAAACCTTCCGGATATTGATGATCCGGAAGGTTTTAAATTTCAAAGGCGGCTTGATCATGAAAAAACTCCTCCTTATTATTGTCATTCTTATTTTTCTTGCGACAAAAATAGTTTTGGCCACCGAGGTGGGCGGTCATCTCACAGAAGATACTGTCTGGTCGCCGGAAAATAACCCCTATCATGTAGTCAGCAATATTTTTATTGAGCAAGGCGTAACCTTGACAATCCAGCCCGGCACACAAATCAAACTGGATTCGGCCGAGCTCATATATGGTGGACTGGTCGCTTTTCTGTTAACTGGTGAAGACTCTGAAGCCAAGCTGTTCTGGGTGGATGGTCGAATTATCGCCGAAGGTACGGCTGATGATCCGATCACCTTTACCAGGGCCCAGGACTCGCTTTATTATCATTGGGGGACGATTTATCTAAGCGAACAGTCCGGTTTATCTGTTTTTAAGCACTGTCTGATCGAATATTCGGCTTTAATCTTTACTTCAACGGTTGATCCACAAGGTGCTATCTATTCTCACAATAATGGAGGCACAATTACCGAAAACTGTCATTTTATCGATAATATGTATGCTATTCAGGGCGGGACTCAAAAAATGTCAATTACTAAGTGCCGCTTTGAAATGATCGAGGATCTGCATTCCTCTTTGAATAGCAATTATAACTATCTCGGAGTGACTGGATTGATTGCCGGCAATATTTTTATCGGAGAAGACGCAATAATGCCTGGAACAAATACCGCCCACATTGTTCGGAATACCTTTCAAAGTACAATCATCACCATAGACATTGGGGGTGCGGACAATCCCAATTTTCAAGATCCGATATACATATATAAAAACACCTTTTTAGATTTTGACACAGGTATTATTGGTAGTGGGTATCCGGGTGATAGTTTATATGTCAAAAAAAACGACTTTCATGGGCCGGGATGGGGCATTTTTCTGGAACCTATTTATTTTGAAGTGGAGGGCAATATGTTTGATAACTGCTACTTCCGAATTTCAGGTAGCCCCCACAGCATGGTCCGCAATAATATGATCAAAAGTTTTGGTGGAACCGGGTATTCTGGAAATGCCAGTATCTTTGAAAATAATATCATTTACAACTGTGGTGAAGGGATGTCCGGGCTTGGCAGAGACGGCTTTCGGAACAATGTGTTTGCAAGCAATGACGATGTTTTCTCTTCTATTTCTGATCGTGCAATCATTGAAAACAGTGCTGTTGTTGGCAATGATCGGTTATACTCCAGGAATATCTATGGCAACCCCATCTTCCGCAACTGCATTCTCGATTTTGAGCTTCCGGAGGAGTGCATTGACGGCGGGGGCAACATCTGGGTGGACTCGCTGATGATCGACGGCCTGTTCGAGGACTGGCAGAATGGGGATTTTCATTTGACCCCGGGCAGCCTGGCAATCGACGCCGGGTTTGACACAACCGATTACTACCCTTATCTCGATCCGGACGACAATCTGCGGGTCTGGGATGGCGATAACGACGGTCAGGCAATCATCGATATTGGGCCGTATGAATATGGTGCTCCCGCATCAGAATTATCCCAACCCCTTCAACCCGACAACAACTATTGCCTTTGATCTGCCTGTTGCTTCTTCAGTTGAGTTAACGGTGTATAACATTGCCGGGCAAAAGGTAAAAACACTGCTGGATGAATACCGGAAAGCCGGCTCCCATGAGTTGACCTGGAATGGCGCGAGCGCCACGGGTCAGGCTGTGTCGTCCGGACTCTATTTTTACCGAATTAATGCCGGCGAAGAGACTGCCACTGGCAAGATGATCCTGATGAAATAAGAAAAATTTTTCTGTCAGCAACGTCCGTTATAACGCCCCGGTCTCGATAAATTTATCCCTGATGTAGACCTCTAATCGGGGATTGATACGAAAAATTCCTTGTCCCTCATCGACCAGAATTCCCGCGCGTTTGAGAGCAAAAAAGGTCGGCTGCATAACCGATTCGTCGTCGCCGGAAAGTTTATTCATTCGACTTATTGTTAATCTTTTATGCAAAATAAACTGCAGCAGAATCACGATCCAATCTGAGATTTGATGCTCCAGCGCGTCAAGATTTGGCGGGGCGGGCTGCTTTCGGAGAAAAATTGTCTCTTTCCGAACGCTCTCAATGCTGTTGAGCCATGCCTGTAACGCTAATCCCACATTGCCTTTTGTATAATCAGTCAGCTTCGTAAACCAATGGATCAGCCGCCACTCCGATATAAATGACTCGCCGCTGCCGTTGATTTCAAACCGCAATCCAGTGGCTCGATGACGCCGCAGGATCAACTCTTTTAGATCATCCGCGGAAAAAGCGCGGCACTCGATCACATCAAGGAAATTATGACGGATGGGGAAAAAGCGGTCGATAAACTGAAAAGTCGAGCTGTTTATCACTGCAAAAATTGTGCATTTATCCCCAAAGCGATTGATCAGCCGCATGATCTCCTTGATCACCTCCATACCATCTCGACTCCGCTCCCACCAGAGCTCCAGCTCGTCAAAAATCAACGCGCTATCGCTCGGAATAGCACTGAAAATTTCACTGTATTTGCCGCGCGTTTGAATCTCCTCCTCCAAAGTCTCTTTAAAAATCGATACCTCAATGGAGCCAGCCAGCGGCGGTTTGATCAAAAAAATCTTATCCCTATCAAAATGACGAGCCGCTACATGGGAGGCAAAACTACTTTTACCGGAGTTAGGACCGCCGATAATCAGCAGCCCCCCGCCAATCCCCTGGCGGAAACGACGGATCGCTATCTTGGCTCGGCTCAATTCTTCCTTTCGACCGATCCACAACTCCTTATTGATCGCTGTTTTTTCCGTGAACATTTGGGTGTAATAAAAAGGCAGCTCGCTCAATACTTGCAAATTTGGCTCAAGTTCTTCGTTCAATTTCAGCAAAATCTGCACAGCACTTGGAGAAATCGGATCCTGCTCGCTTTTTTCAGGTGTGTGAGAACGCATCCCAAAAAACGGAATGAGCCCTGATTTATAAAACATTCGATATATATCAGCCATGCGGTTTTGCCGGCTCTGTTTATTGGAAGAAAGCATCTTCGGGAGGTCCAGTTGCAGGTGGGATTGCCCGTTTTGTCCATCGCTTCTCGCCAACAGGTATGGATTCAGCAGCTCAAAAATATGATTCAGCGTTTGGTCCAGGGAGTTCTCAAAATTGTGTTGGATCTGCAATAATTTCTTTCTCTCCAGTGCCACCCGATTGGTGCCGCTTTTGAGAAGATCGTCAGCAGTCCGCTGAATTTCAGTGGAATCCGGCTCCAATTGATACCCGGTCAGATTAAACAGGGTCAGGCGCATCATTTCCTGCAAGCCTGTATGCGTTTTCTTCAGGGAGAAACTTAACTGGATCATTTTTTCTTGCACGGAATTGACAAACTCGGTGCGCGTCACATAATCCGTCAACTGGCGCAGAGGAACAATTTGCACGTCAAGCTCGTCCTCAAATTGCTTCTCATTCAACTGATTCATCGCTTTCTCACCGATCAGCCGAACACGTTCTGGCAGCTCGTTCACAGCGGTCTGGACTGTGTTCAGCATCACATAAATCAGCCTGTTCTCATCAAGATGGTCCTTGAAGTCCGGTGAAACCTTTGATCGAATACCGCTCTCTTGTCGGGACTCCTCGCCCAATTGGCGCAGTCGGTTCTCAATATTATCAAAATAAGGCATAACATATTGATTGACATGGTTTTCAATCTCTTGTTTCAATTGCTGGACAGCTTTCCATAATCGATATTTGAGCGCGGAGAGATTGAGATCGACGCGCGTCAAATTGGCGAGAAGTGCCTGATTTTTCGCCCAATAGTTGAAAACCTCAACCAACCGTTCCTGAGTCTGAGGGATAGGCTCGATCTTTTCCCGATATTCCTGAACATGACAAAAAATTTCCGGCTGCGACACGGTATGACTCATCATTTGAATGGTATTTTTCACTTCGATCAACAGATTGCTGCGATACGCGCGCAATTGGTCTTGATACGTTTGTTGCAACTGCTCTAAATCCCGCCCAATTTTCTGCCTTTCCTCTGCAACAAACGCAATGAAAATTTTTTGATCAAACTTCTTTTGGCTCAACCTGCTCTCGATACGATAGAGAGAGACGCTCACACGGGACAAGGATTTCTGCAGATCGGTCATGTTTTGGTAGCTGTTGACTCCAAAACTTCGGAACAGCTTGATAAAATTCTGCATGAATTGATACGTCAAAAAATAGTGCTGCACAATTCGGATAGGCAACCGCATCCAAGGTTGTCTTTTGCTAATATTATATGCTAACTGTCTTCTCAACTTAAAAAAGAACAACTGAATCGGCTCTCCGGGATAGGGTGTCATCTGATCCGGCTCAAAGTAAATTGTGAGATATTGCTGTCCTGTTTCTGTCAGACCCTGCAGCTCTCTCAGTAGCCAGGAAGCACCCTCCTTCATCATCTCCACTTGCAGATTCAGCTCGTCCTTTTGATATAGCGACATAATCTTATTTGATTGTCGGAGATACGTATTCTGAAAATGAGCTGCCAATTGTTGATAATGGGAACGTTTTCTGTCGGGATCGGGCTTCTCCAAAGCCTGAAAATATTTATCCAGCAATTGCCATATTCCCTGAATTAGTCTCAAATTGACACTGTAAATCATTTCCAGATATTCATCACAGTAGCGATTCATCCGATCGCTTATATCCTGGATCAACTGTGTCAGCGCGTGCGCCAATATTTCAGATTGCGGCAACTCGATCGATGCAAGATCAATCGCCATCTTGTATCGTTCTCGCCGGGCAATTTCCTGAGTGGGACGCGTTCTCTCGATACCCACAAAAATTTCTTCAAAATAGGAGGAGGCGCGGGTCAACAACACCGTACCGATCTCATTCAACAAGTTGTTCATATTTTCGATGAATTGACCCGCGTTTTCATCTGTGACATCTGGCAGACCGATCAGGATCAGGTCTGCACCTTTGGATTCAAAGCGGATAATATCCAGGAACGAACGCTGCTCAATTGTATTATCGATCACCTTGACAGTAGCGGAGATGCGTGTCTCCTCCAGCACATGCTGCATATTTTTATAGATCACATCGACGCGGATGTTGTCCATGTTCATAATCAACACGCGGACTCGCGCCTGTCGCCACTCGTCTGTCAGCAGAATAAATTTGACCAACATGAGGGCTAACGAGACATTATTCCCAGCTCCTCGCCACCAAATATCGATCTGTTTCTTCTCACCAAATCCGAACCGCGCGTCGTAATCCAGCATCAAAATATTGTAATCCAGGTCCTTCATGGTTTTCAGAATCTGGGCAAATCGATGCGGATCCGAGGTATGTCTCGCCCATCCCATCATCACCGCGTTTGGCTCCATCCCAGAAAATCCATAACTGCGGGCGATGACCTCCATTCCTTCATAAATATCGCGGCAGGAGAGACGGCGGCTGAAAATACCGGGAAATTGCTCCGAACAGGGGAGAGATTGCTTCTCTTTCGGAAAAAGCACACCCGATTTCGGACTTTCGACCAGCTCGAAATCGGAGAGCAGTCCGCGACTGCCAGCCAGCCATTTCCCAAACTCGATCAGATGGGGTCTCGCCTGTGTTCCGCCGCTAAAAAGGATGATATTGGGTCTCCAGTTCCGTTTTTGAATCTTCTCATCCGGATTTTTGCGATCCAATTTGAATAACCCTGTGCGGACAATCGACGCCCATACCCCGTCCCAGGTATTATCAGCGTCTGTGCCGAGTTCTTTTCGTTTTAAATAGAGAAAAATTCCGATCATGATAAAAGTCGCGCCGATCATGGCGAGAGGATCGAGCAAAATCATCAGGAAAAAGGAGACAAGCGCTCCGACAAGGCTGACCCAAATGGGAATCTTGAAATCTGGTCGGAAATCTGGGCTTGCCCAGCTCTCTACCGCACAGGTGAGGTTTAAAAATCCGTAAGTTGTGAGATAGAACATAGATACAACGCGAGCAATTGTGTCCAGCTCACCGAGCATAATCGCAAATTCCGCTAAAATAGCGGTGAAAATCAACGCGTTTCGTGGCTCATTTCCGGGACCATATCCAGATCCGAAAAACTTCGGCGCGATTTTGTCTACAGAGAGTGCTTGCAGAATGCGCGGTGCTCCTAAAATGCTGCCCAGCGCGGAGGATAATGTCGCCCCCCAGATTCCCGCAGTGACAAATGGGCTGAACCAGGCGATCCGCAGCATAATGTTGTTATCGGTGCGCATATATTCTGCGTCGATTGTAAGTGCCATGAATATCGCTAAAAATATATAGACTACAAAACCAATGCCGATCGAAAGCATGGTGCCGATGGGGATGGAGCGACGGGGGTCTTTTAGATCGCCGGACATGGAGACGCCCGCAGTAAAACCTGTGACTGCCGGAAAAAATATGCCGAATAGCTCAATAAGGGATTTGGAGCCTTCTCCGGTAAAAGATGCGAATTGCACGGATTCCGGCGAAAGTGCATGCTGCCCGAAAAGGATGGAGATCAACGATAGAATGATGGCACCCATAATGAAAAATTGGGCTTTGATCGCCAACGAAGAGCTGATAAAAGCAAGGGTGGTGATGGCTATCAAGACCAGGCTTCCCACAAGGCGGAGCGATGCTGGGCTGGTGTCTAATCCAATGAAAATATTGAAGCTCTCGCAAAATCCGATAATATAAAGTGCGATGCTGAAAGCCATTCCAACATAAAGTGCGATGCCCAGCGCGCCGCCGATGGAGAGACCCAAACTTCTTGAGATGATGTAATACACGCCTCCGGCTTTCACTTTTTTATCTGTGGCAATAGAAGAGACGCTGAGACCGGTCGGGACCGATATGAAGTGGGCGACCACAATGATCGCCAATGCCCATAGCAGACCTGCATGACCCACGACAAAACCCAGTCGCAAGTACATGATGACTCCCAAGATCGTTAAGATCGATGGGGTAAATACGCCGGAAAATGTGCCGAATTTATATGCTTTTGCCATATCTTCCTCTTATAAAATCTCAAATTGAGAGTGAACCCAGATCAACGTAAATTGCTGTGACTGCTGATTGGAGATGGGAACAGCCGCGAGTTTTCGTGATGATCGTAGCGATAGTATAGCCATAATTTCAACGGATGCAAGCAAAATGAGCAATCTAATGGAGTCAAGAAAAAAAATTAGTTGCCTGATTCTAAAAAAGAGGTTATAGTTTTGAATTGTCGGGATATGGCTTTCTTCATAAATATTCGGGGAGAAATATGAACCAAATTTATCAAAATATAAACATCGGCGTTTTGGCAGAATATATCACCTGGGGCGTGATCATCTATTTGGTCTTCCGGGCACTATACGATGTCGTGGGGAAATTATCCAAAAAAGCCCCCTATTTGAAAAAAATCCGCAAGGTGCTGCCCGCAATGGAGATTATCGCCTGGATGATCTTCCTCATAGCGATTCTTCCGATCCATGAAAATGAAAATCTCTACGCCTTGTATGTGATCCTGACGCTGACATTACTCGGACTATGGTCGGCAAGATTCGCGATATCCGATTTTATAGCCGGTCTTATTTTGCATCTCGACGACGACTTCTCGCCGGACGACTATATCCAAATCCGAGATATTCAGGGGCGGATCACAAGATTCGGATATCGAACCCTCGATATTCTGACAGACAACAAGGAAACAGTCAAATTCCCTTATAGCCGATTGACCGGACAGCCAATTGTCAAAATGGAGCGACCGGAAAAATGGGAACCTCACACCTTCCTGTTGGAATTGCCGCGGCAGGAGACTGTCGGAAAATTGATCGACTGCATAAAAACAACCGCTTTGAACGCGCCCTGGTCGGTCATCCCCAAAAAACCGGTTATCCTGAAACAAAGTGACACCGAATCGAGCCACATCTTCAAGGTCAGCGTCTATGCGCTCTCCCCCCACTATGCGCCGCTGATTGAGGACTACATTCGCGGACAATTTTAAATTTATTAGTATTTATATAGCATTTTTACGCATGTTCTTTTTTATAATCAGCGGCGCGACAGACAGCTGTCTGCCGCTCCGCTTTCATCACATATATTCACGATTTATCTCACAAGGAAAATTCAAATGCCTATTATAGAAACTGCCGCTCTTTTGGGGGCAGGCGGCTACATTTTCGGAAATATCATCCTGCCTGCGATTGTCAACATTTCTAGCGAGCCAGCCGGCGAGATACTGGAGGAAAAAATACTGGCTCATTTCCGAAAACGCAACCATGACATCCAACGGGGCATGGAGAACGCGTTCAAGGATGCGATCAACGATATCGCCAAGAGTTGGATAGAGAAGAATCCCGATTGCGGAAAAAAAGATGTGGAAACCTATGCAAAAATTTTGATCGAGGATAAAAAGCGGATACTTTTCGGAACAGGCGATCTGGGAAACCAGCAGGCATACAACCTGCTACTGCCTGACTCCCAGTCTTTAACCAGTATGAAATCTCAGGCAAATAAGATGCTGACCGATCAGATCAAAACTTGCTGGAAACATGCGCCCCCCGGTCTGGATAGCCTAAAAAAGCAGATGGAAAATGAACTGCTCCCTGGGATCATCTTTCAATTTCGGCAGCAGTTCAAAAAGGATGAGACCATTTTCCGAACCATTGTCGTGGATTTTCTTTCTGACATCCGAGATCAGATCGAGAATATAAGCCAGACGACCCCCTCGATTGACATCCCCGGTCTGACGGAAACTATCCTGAAAGGCATGGGAAAATATTGCGAGATTTGGACGGCAACTAACGAAGATACTACCCGCCTTCTCAATGAATTTGCGGAATGGAAGGGGACAGTATCGGATCAATTCCGCGGCTTGACTGATCTGATATCCGAGATGACACGCGAAGTAAAGGACAAAGTGGATGAAAAGGGCGATGAAGTAATTCATGAAATAAAGGAGGACTTATCCAACCGTTTCCAGGAGCTACAGAATGCCACTGAGGAACAGAATGCTGCTCTTCAACGTGAAATTCAACGCTTGCAAGAAAAGCGGATTCAGGAGGATCGTCTCCGGCAGAAAAGCGGCAATAAGTCTGTGGGATTGAAACCCGCGGTGGACAAGTGCTTTGTGGATCGGGAAATCTATCTGGAAAATTTGACCAAAAAAGCGAGCGATCCCCACTCCCGCCTGATCCTGATAGTGGGCCAGGGCGGGATTGGCAAGACCCAGTTAGCCGCCCGTTTTTGCGACGATATTGAGAAAGCCAGCTACAAGCTGCGGCTCAAAGAGAGCGATTCCCTGCCGATTCGGGCAATCGTTTTTGTCAACAAAAGGGAGATGATCCGTTTTTCCATGGATCAGTTGCTTGAGAAGCTGGCAAAAACTCTGGACACCTCTGATCTGGAGGATCTGACCCCGCTGCTGAAAGACCCGAATATGGAAATGATAGAAAAAACCGACGCGCTGCTGGAGCGATTGCAAGGCGATCCTGTGCTGTTGGTATTGGACAATTTTGAGAGCGCGCTGGATCAGACCCAGATATCTTTTCCTGATCTTGAGGAATTTATTGAGCGGGTTTGCGGCACGGATCATAGCCTGAAGTTGATTCTGACCAGCCGGCGAAATGTGGAGCTGGACGCGATGGAGGGATTTGATAAACCAATGCATTTGGACAAGGGGCTGGACCCAGAATATGCCATAGAGTTCATGCGCAAACTGGGACGCGGCAAGGTGAGGCAGTTGAAAAAAGCTGACGATGCAAGCCTTGGGAAACTCTCCGAAAAAGTGTATGGAGTTCCCATGGCATTGCGCGCGCTGGTCTCCTTTCTGAAGAACAAAAAGCGGCTGACTGTGGAGAGGTTGCTTGCCGATGAGAAACGTTTTGCCGATTTTACCAAATTTGATTCCCAGAAAGGGTTGAATAAGATGATTGGCGAGCAATATGAAAGCCTGCCCACAGATCATCGTCTGGTATTACAGGTGCTGGCAATATATAACCAACCTACGGAGCCCGTCGCGATATCCTGGTTGCTGCCTGCTGTGGACGCTGGGGAGATCGGGGACAGCCTTTACTATGACTATTTTCTGGCGCAGTATGATGACATCCGCGAACGTTTTGGGCTGCACCCCAGCGTGCGGGAATTTGTATATAACCAGATCCCTCTAAATAGCGATGCTACAGATGAGACGAACTTTACCCGTGATGCCATGCACGCCCGAGCCGCGGACTTTCACGCGAATTTAAAGAAGCCAGAGAGCGAATGGAAAGAGCTTGTTGACCTGGATCCGCATCTTGACGAGTTCCGGCAACGGGTTCTTGCGAGCCAATATGAGCGAGCCGCGCGCATTCTGAATGCGATAGACTTCGATTATTTGCAGTTGTGGGGTCACAGCCTTTTGGTTGTGGAGCTACGAGAGGGGCTGTTAGGCAAGCTGACCGATCCCGATCTGAAGCAGATCAATCTCGGAAATCTGGGGACGACGTATTATCGGACCGGTCGTGTTCGGGAGTCGATCGGCTATTATGAGCAAGCTCTGACCATTGCCCGTGAAAGCGAGGATAAGCAGGGAGAGGGTGCTTGGCTCGAAAATCTCGGTAATCTTTATCACCATCAGGCAATTTCTGAGGAAGATTCGGGTCTGCTTACGCGGGCGCAAGCTCTGTATCAAGAGGCAATTTCGCTGGATCAGCCTCCTTCTCACTATAGTTGTTGTTTTTTTCTCGGTCTTGCATTCTGTCGCCAATCCCCATCGGATCGGGATCAGGTGCTTTCTTTTTTGCAGCGCTCGATTACGCTCTCATCGGATCATCATGGCTATTCTACAGCATATAGGTCGGCTTTAGCCCAGTATGCGTTGTCCTATCTTAAAGAGGAGTCCTTGGAACCCTCTCTATCAGCATTTCGCTCGGCATATCAGATGTGTCATGTGCCAGGGGTACTGAATGATGTTCGTAAGGACATTCTTCTGATCAAGGCGGCGGGTATTCCTGTGGAGCCGTTGGATGAGGTTCATCCCACTCCCAAATGATATTTTTAAAAGGAGGAATTATGCGACTAATTTTCTATTATTTAATTTCTATCACTTTTTTTATCGCATCCGGATGCGCTTCATCCAATAAGACGATATCCAAATCTGAGAAAAGTTCGGAAGTTTCCGATATACAGAATCCGTATGAAAAGTTGGCAATTGAGAAATATCACGGCGGGATCGATTATCAGTTCAACAAGAGCAAGACTTATGTGCTCTGTATCAAGAAACCGGCAACTCCAAAGCCCTTTATGCCGTTATATTTGCTTAAGTTGCGATTTTTCATACAGATTGGCAACCTGTGCGACATCCCCACGGGAGTTCGATCCGCTGATTATGCAAATCAATAATTTAGAATTAAAGAGCTATATTTATTTTTATACATATTTTAACCCTGTTATACCTCTTTAACTATCAACTCTTAATCTGCGATAATCCGCGTAATCTGCGGACCGAGTTCCGTTTTCCTGAAAAAAATCGGGAAAAATATAACTCTTTAACTATCAACCCTTAATCTGCGATAATCTGCGTAATCTGCGGACCGAATTCCGTTTTCCTGAAAAAAATCGGGAAAAAATATAACTCTTTAACTATCAACCCTTAATCTGCGATAATCTGCGTAATCTGCGGACAAAATTCCGTAATCTGCGGACCGAGTTCCGTGATGACGAGTAATCCATCTTAGCGTCTCATTTTTGTTACATCAAGGGAAATTATGGAAAAAAACCAACTGAAACGCATTGTCGAGGCACTACTTTTTTCCTCCTCAGACCCGCTATCGCCGCAGAAAATTCG
This sequence comes from Candidatus Cloacimonetes bacterium 4572_55, assembly GCA_002084765.1. GTDB lineage: Bacteria > 4572-55 > 4572-55 > 4572-55 > 4572-55 > 4572-55. Next base: position 13,610 of record NBMB01000064.1, read on the forward strand.
TAAGGCTACAGGCGAGTCGGTCAAGAAAATTCGAGAAGTTGTTCTGGAGCTTCAGAACGACTATATGATCCGCGCGCACGCGTTCCATATTAAAGAGGTAGCGACCGGTTATCTGCTGTTGACTTTACCAGAGTATGACAGCTGGATCAGCAAATTGCGGAGCGAAAAGCGGCGATCCAGATTGTCTAAAGCCACATTGGAAACATTGGCTATTGTGGCGTATAAACAACCGATTATTCGATCCGAAGTTGAGGATATCCGAGGTGTCAACAGCGACGGTATTATTAGTCAGTTGATCGAAAAGAAGCTGGTGACGCTCTCCGGTCGATCTGAAACGATTGGCAGACCCCACTATCTCCGCACGACCAAGCAGTTCCTGAATTATTTCGGTCTGAAGTCGCTGGACGATCTGCCCAGTATCAAAGAGATAGAAAAAATGATACGGCTTCGAGCCAGAGAAAATCAGATCAACCTTTTTCCATCTCCAAAAAATTCGTCGGAGAGACCGTCAAAAAAAATGTCAAAGGAGATACAAAAAAATGATAAGACTGAATAGGTTTTTGGCGCATTGCGGCGTGGCGTCGAGAAGACAATGCGATCTGCTGATCGATCGAGGAGAGGTCTCGATAAATGGGAAAACGATCCGGGAGCTGGGATTTCAAATAGACGAGGAACGAGATCGCGTCTATTGCCACGGGAAGCCAGTCGCTATGCAGGCTGAAAAAATGATCATGCTCAACAAGCCATCCGGGTATCTGGTCACCGCGTCTGATCCCCACGGTAGAAGAACCGTTTTCGACCTACTGATCGGAATCCGAGAACGATTTTTTTCTGTAGGACGGCTGGATCATGACACAACAGGACTGCTCTTGTTGACCACAAACGGCAAGCTGTCGCATCGGTTGACCCATCCGAAATACCACGTGCGAAAAACGTATCATGCTGTAGTTCAGGGGGTTCCGACGGAAGATGAATTGGAACAACTGCGAACCGGTATCAAGCTGGAAGATGGCATAACCGCTCCGGCTCGGGCGCGAGTGATTCGGAAAAGGCGAGGAACGTCCTGGCTGGAGATCAAAATTTTCGAGGGGCGGAAGCGACAGGTTCGGCGCATGGCAGAGGCGATCGGACATCCGGTAATCGATCTGAAGCGAACTGCGATTGACTGGTTGACTCTGGGAAAACTGCCTGTCGGGAAATGGCGCGATCTCACCTCTGAAGAGATCAAAAAGCTGAAAAATCGGGTGAATTATCAGGAAGAATCGTCTTGAAAAAAAAATTGATCGCTGTCGGGGTCGCGGCGATGCGAGCGGAACCGAGCGGAAAGTCGGAGCTGGTATCGCAAGCCATATTGAACACAAGCGTTGTGATTCTTGATCATTCGACATCCGGGTGGTGTATGGTGCAAACTCCAGATCAGTATCAAGGATGGATCGAAGATCGGGATATGACGGATTGGGACGAGTCGAGCGACCCTCAGAAACGAATGGAGGAGTCGCAAATCGTGCAGGCACTATGGACATTTGTTCGCAGCGCGCCCAACCTCTCCTCCCCCGCGCGAGTCGAGGTCGTGAGGGGCTCCAGGCTGATTGTGAACGAGCAGATAAAGGATTGGGTTTCAGTCTCTCTCCCAAGCAGACCCCTTGACAAAATTGGGGGCTACATCCCGAAAAAGGCGTTCCGAGACATGATCCGACCCTCGCTCGCAGATAAGATTGTCGCTGACGCGCGGGATTGTTTGGGAATTTCCTATTTGTGGGGCGGATCGACTCCCAAGGGTTTTGATTGCTCCGGTCTGACTCAGGCAGTATTTTTATGGAACCGCATCCCCTTGCCCAGAGATGCTTCCCAACAGGCAAAGATCGGAAAATTTGTTCGACCAGACCCGGATTATGGCAATTTGCTCCCTGGAGACCTGATTTTCTTTGGCCCAACAGATGAAAAGATCAATCATGTGGCTCTCTCAATCGGATCGCGGGACTATATCCACGCGGGTGCTTGTGTAGAATTTGGTCGCCTTTCGTCAGATAAGCAACCCCGATTGATAAAACGAATAGTTCCAGATTTTATTTAATTTATATTTAAAGTATATTTATAATTTAATATTGTTTTTTACATATTTTTATAATTGTATCCTAACTCCTCCTTTTATTTCAGCGCATCTCTATTTGTCAGAAAGTCTGTTTATAGCGACAATCCGACAGTATCCGTGGTATGCCTGACGACTTGTCTCGTTTATGATCCGATCTGTCATTCCACCAAACTCATTGGGGCTTTATTATTTTTTCCATATAACTATATAGATATCAATATATTAGCGTTATACGAAAAATTGGATTGCTTTTTGCGATCTTAGAGACATCGTTAATCGAAAGGAATTTTTATCGTGAAATGTTCACTTTTTTTGAAAAGGAGCTGTAATTATGAGATCAGATCGAAGGTATCGGAATTTATGGAATGAGTTGGAGAACATTAGCAATCAGGTGGGCCATGCTTTTTTTGAGGTATTTGAGGCGGATCGAGGTCGTGATATGACATCCACCACCCATCCCTTTCTTGATATCATGGAAAAAGAGGGCGAGCTGTGGGTTATGATCGAATTGCCGGGATTGTCCAAAGACGACGTGCAAATCCGGTTCGAGAGCAACATCTTGACAGTCACCGGGGAGATAAAACCGGTTGATCCCGAAGGTCGTCGCGTCATTCGTAGCGAGCGTTCCCATGGAAAATTTAAGCGAAATGTGCGGGTTCAATACCAGGTTGATACCGAAAAAATCTCTGCCGAGATGAATCACGGTCTGCTTGTCGTGTACCTGCCAAAACACCAGGCGGCAAAAGCCAAGACAATCCATGTGGAAGTACGTTGAGAGTCGCGTCAAAGTTGCCGAGATAGTCTCAAATATCCGAAAACGAAAGTAGAGATCAAACCCCCGGGATTGGCTGGCCTGGGGGTTTCCTTTTTTTTAATTTTTTCTGCCAAATATCTAACTATCTTCCATATTTAAACTTCTTATTGTTATAAATAATCATTAATGACGAAAATTTCACCTTCACATTTTTTTTTTTTGATAATTTTTCTTATTTTTGTTAGCATTCTCCAATTTAGATCGTTTCTTGAAAATAAAAGGGAACAGAATGAGGAGGTGGTAGAGTTTTTCTTGTAAAAAAGAAGGAGATCGGCTATTTTAGCAGTGTAAGGGTTTCACGAGTAGATGAAAATATTGCTAAAATTTCAGCTACGGTTTCGACAAGTTTGGCGATTAGGCTATATAAGGCAAGTTTCATCTTTTTTCAAATGAATGGTTTTATGTCAATTTAAAATCATTTGAAATAGGAGAATGAAAGATGGCGATGAATCATATTGAGTATGATAATTTTATTAATGAGATGAAACGGCAACCGAAAAATGTGCTAATTTTTGATAGCTTGTTACGCTCGAAGATGAGAATCTTGTATCGAATGTGCCAAAGTGTCATGCCAAAAAACCCTAAATTGTCACGATGCACAACTCCAGAAGATTTACTCAGCCATTGTTCAGAGAAATTATTTATACTTTGGAGAAATGGCGATTTTATTAGTAAATTACCAACTGTTTTAAATTTCAACAGTTATGCAGCGACAATTATTCGATATAAAAAAATGGATATACTCGGATCTTCTTATTGTCGCAGTTTATTGGAGGAGTCGGATCAAGGGGAGAAGCAGGACTGGGACAAAGGGGAGTTGTCATATCAAGGCTCCATGAATCCTCGTTATGGAGAAAAAGTGGTCAATAAAGAATTTCTTAAAAAAGCACTGGAAATACTTCGGAACTCAAGTTCTCGACATAAACGATGCGCGATAATGTTGGAACTTCGTTATTATGGCGGAATATCCATTAAAGATACTGCCAGGCTTTTGGGGAGAAAAATCGGCACGGTGTCCGGTGAATTGTCTCATAACCGGAAAGCGTTGAGGTGTATTATCAACAATTTGCTTGATGATAACCTTGATGATACCAATACAGGCACTCCCAAATGGTAAAAATAAGTCCGGTTGGTGACCGTGACAAACGTATTTAGATAAAAGACGATGAATAGAACTAACTAATTCTCTTAACTAATTATTAACTAATTAATAGAAGGAGAGGTTGTACAATGTTGAAAAAACCCACATTTGATGAGCTTTCCGCTTATATCGACGGAGTTCTGTCCCAAGAAGAAGTCGAGCGAGTTGAAACTTATCTAAATAGCCCTGAGTGTGATAATGAAGTCCATCAAGATTTTCAATTTTTGAAAGAGCTCGACGAGGAATTAAAAACTATGGATTGGGAAGAGGTTGTCGATCCTGTTCCCTCTTACGTTTTGGCTTATCTGAGAGAGCCGTATAAAGAGGAACTGCCAATGGATGTCCGACTGGGCGTCGAAAAGGAAATTCGGCATGAAACCGAAAATTATTTTCTAAAACTGCTTAAAAAAGTTTCTCTCGATATCCCGATAAAAACCCTCCAGGATATGCCTATGAAGCGCTTTGGTTTACAATTTTTTTCGGACGAGCTTGCAATGAGGGGTCGAGGAACGAGGAGCCAAGGCGAAAAAATTTCAGATCAAGAGGGAAGCTCAGATTCCCAATTTATTCCTGACCAAGATCGTGTGGCATACCCGAACAACGACGATATCGTGGAAACGTATTTCCTTGAACACAAAGGATTGAAAGAACAAGAAAGGTTGAGATTAACAATGCATCGCGGGGCAAGAGATAAAGATGGCTCTGTGAAGGTGCATCCTCGATTTGGTTTATACAACAAAGATTTAGATTCGACTTCTTGTGCGGATTCTATTTTTTCTCCAGATCATTATATCGGCGAGCCGGTAGTGCTCTTAAATCATGAGCGGGGTTCAGTTTGGACTTATTACTTTGATGACCGGCTACGCTTTAAGAGTCATAGAATTCCTTACGGCACATATACGGTTATCATTGCCCCGGAAAAAGAAGATTTGGCATGCTCTTTTATTGATATTCCAGTATTCCCTTCAAAATAAATAAAGGAGGTCTTTTTGATTAGATTTAAATTATATAAAAGAAATTAATTTTATTAATTTTATTAATTTTTTGATGATCTCCAAATATTCTGAATCGAAATAACTCATCAGAAAGGAAGAAAGTGCTATTGGGAATGGATTCTGCGATTTTTTTACTATAAGTGTTTTTTCAAAGCGTTTGGTGTTGACCGCCCCTATTATTGTTATTGTTGAAGCGAAAAACGAAACCATAATGGGAGATCTGGGGCAGTGTATCGCAGAAATGCTGAAACAAAAAGCATGTAACTCAAAATTAGTCGAGTTACATGCTTTTTTATAAAATATATTTTATTGCTTAAAATCAAAGTGGGCACGTTTATTTTGTTCACTTAGGGGGAGATTTCACCTCGATCAGTTCAATGGTGAAGATAAGAATGGAATTGGGTTCGATATCACTGCCTACACCTCGGTCTTCGTAAGCCAATTCCGAAGGGATATACAGTTCCCATTTCGATCCTACGGGCATAATTTGCAGAGCTTCTGTCCATCCCGCTATCACGCCTGTCACAGGAAAGGTAACAGGATCGCCTCGCTCATAAGAGCTGTCGAATACTTTTCCGTTGAGCAGCCGGCCTTCATAGTGTGCGATGACCTTATCTTCGGTTGTCGGAATAACGCCGTCTCCTTCCCGAATAATTTTGTATTGCAAACCGCTTTCCAAAACGACCACGCCCTCTTTTTTTCCATTTTCCACCAGGAATTTTTCGCCTTCTTCCTTATTCCTCACAGATTTTTTTGCGTCTTCATCGGCTCGTTGTTTTTGCAAATCCTGTTGATATTTTACCAGGACGTCGCGTTGTTCATCCTCGGATATCAGAGGCTCCGCGTCCGATAGCACATCTTTAAGCCCTTTGATCAGAGCGTCGGAATTCACCTCAATCCCCTGCCGTTTTAAACTTTCCCCAAAATCTTGACCGATGCTATAGGCAATCTTTGCCTGTGGATCCGTCGTGATTGTTTCCGCTGTTATTTCCGATTTTTTTTCTTCACATCCAAATAGCAACCCAATCATAAGTATCCACATCCAATAACGTCTCATAACTCTTCCTTTTCTAAATTTTTCAATTTATAGCTCCCTAACTTCCTACATTTTTTTCATTTCCCACAGTTGAATTTATAGTGACAAGATAATCTCTATAGACAAAACTGTCAACAAAAATCCAAAAGGAATTGGATCGTAGAGAGGCAAGTGCCATTAGATTTTTTTGTTTGACAAAACACCGTGTATTCTTTATACTACTAAATATATAATATTAGAGATATTGCGGTTATGGACGCGTTACGAAATGCGCTGTTTTTGAATCAAAAAAGGGGAATGATATGATCAAATATGCTGTCCAAAAAAGAATCGTACTGCGATTGCGCTCTGGCTCACATCGGATTAGACTGCTTTTATTTTTCCTTCTATTTTCTATTTTTTCACCCATATTTTCGCCGATATTTTCCCAACCTTTGATGGAAAACGCGGTGTATAGCGAGGATTCCCCGCCCTTTTCTCCATATAATATTTGGAAAAATACTATTTGGAAAAAAAATCTGATCGAGTCCGATCAGGCAGAAGCAGGGCGAGAGGACGTCTATTATACGGAAAACGAGTATATCAAAGCCGGGGTGCGATCCACGAACGGCAAATTTGTGATCGGGACAGCGGACGACAGACGGTTGATGTATGGCTTTCCCAATGTGCCGTCCACCTCTCATACCAATTTCAAAGTTGACGACATAGTTTATAGCAATAAAGGAAGCTTGGGATTTTATATACAGCCGACTCAATTTCTCATTGACGGCGCATCCCTCATAACCGTATGGAATGTGGGCGACGTTACAATCCGCCAGATATTGGAGCCGGTTCATCTCCAGACTCACGGCGCGATTTTGATCCAGTATCTGATCGAAAATAATGGCGAATCAAGCCATAGCGTCGGGGTCCTCTCTCTGATGGACTTGATGATTGACACAAATGACGCCGCGCCTGTAGCGGACGGTGACAACTACAGCTTAGAAGTGAGAGATTTTATAGGCGACGCGGTTCCCTCCTACTGGCAGGCGTTTCAATATTGGATTGATGTGCCGAATTTCCCCGGTCTTGTAGGACAAGGTATGCTGATCGGCAGCCACGCGGTGCAACCAGATCGATTCGCCATCGGTCAATGGGGAAATCTTCAGAATGTGACCTGGGAATACAGCGTGCCGGATTCTGAATCTTATAACGACAGTGCTGTCTTGATCTGGTGGAATCCGGTTCAACTTCAGCCCCAGGAAAGCGTTACGTTTGCCACACTTTACGGCAGTGGGGAGGTAGTTTTTAATCCAGGGGAGTTGATAATGAGCGTCTCAGCTCCCGCAGCGTTGCAGAACATCGACTGCAGTCTCTCTCCGAATCCCTTTGACGTGAATGTAGTAATCAACAACAGCGGCGATATTATCGCGACAAACTTGCAAGCAATGATCGATCTCCCGTCCGGTCTCGACTTGGTCCCAGGACAGGACGCGGCGCAACAGGTCAACCCGCCTACCTTGGATCCAGGAGAAACCGGAACTGTCAATTGGCAGACTCTGGCGTCGGATATGCCCCAAGATACGACCCTCACTTTCAGCGTACAGGTTTTTTCCACAAACACGGATCCGAATCAAGTCTCTCGCTCTGTTTTTATCCCGAGCCTGAGACCCGCTCTTGGGCTAAGCGAGGATTCCCATAATTTCGGCGTGGTAGACTATGGAGAAACCGCTCTCTGGGAAATGGAGGCGCGCAATATCGGCAGTCAGGGCCTGGCGATCACGAGTATTGGTGTCTCATCCGAAGATTTTTCCGTGCAGGTTGGGTCATATCCCCTTCTGATTGCGTCCTGCGAGGAAATTGTTATTCCGGTTGCTTTTCATCCTTTAGAAAGCGGTTTGATCCAGGGAGAAGTGACAATTATCGACGCGGCGGGAGAGGAGACCGTGGTCTATCTAAATGGCAATGGAAATACGGCTGGGATCCAGCTCTCTGAGGATTCTCATAATTTTGGCGAAACGCCGATCGGATCGCCTCTCTATTGGACGCTGACTGTGATCAATAACGGAACCGCGGACTTGCGCGTGACAGAACTTATCGTAGCTCCGAATCCGCCATTTTCACTGTGGGAGCCGACAGACCCAGATCTGATTATCCCCTCCCAGAGCCAAACGGATCTCACAATCCAATTCCTGCCAGAGTCGGATCAAGAATTCAGCGGTCAATTGGCGTTCGCTTGTAACGATCCTGCTTTTTCTCAAATCGAAATTCCTCTCACTGGAAGGGGCGTTGCCTCCGCGATCTCTTTATCTCAGAGCGAACTCCATTTTGGACAAATTCCGGTAGGGGAAAGTGCTGCCCGAGATCTGATCGTCTATAATAACGGCTCTGTAACCCGTTTTATCACAACGATTTCTTCATCCGCATCGCACTTTGTCTCGGAATTTAGCCAACAGCTCCCTTATGCCATCCCTCCCGGAGACTCCATGCAGATGGCTGTCCGATTCTCCCCTACTGCTCCATATCACTACGCGGGATATATCACTATCGAGAACGACGGGCAGTTTTTCACGACAAACGTACTTTATGTTGATGGAGATGGCGCGGCTACGTCACTACTTTTTTCGGACACGGACTTGAGATTTTCTCCGACCCCTATCGGCGGCAGCGACGAACAAAGTTTCACCATCGATAATATAAGCGACCATACCGTCACGCTGAACCCCGATTTTCTGCTTGATCCTTTCGGCGGGCAGTTCCAAATGGTCGCCCCAATTCAGTTTCCGGTCTATCTCTATGCGGGACAAACCTTGACTGTTACGCTGCGTTTTATCCCACAGAATGTCGGAGAAATTCAATCCGTTATGACAGTCTATAGCGACGACGAGATTGTTCCCGAACAGCAAATCAATCTCTCTGGAACAGGACAAGGCGCGCTCTTCTCAGCCGAGATCGACGAGTACGATTTCGGTAATGTGCAGATCGGAGAGACTGCGCGCACCGAGGTTTCCATCTCCAATGACGGAAATATTCCGCTCCTTATTATAGAGACGGAGATTTTCCCCGATGCTTTTGGATTCCAGTTAGAACAGGAACCTATCGATCCTGGTGAAACCGCGTCTCTCTCGCTGAGTTTTTCCCCGGATGGAACCGGCGATTTTTCCGGAACTTTTCAGATCGAATCCAACGATCCTTTTAACCCTCTGTTTGAGATCATCCTTCAGGGAACTGGGATCGACGCCTCGATCAATTTTGTGGAGGACTCCCATGATTTTGGCGACGTCCGCGTATATCAGAGCCGAACCGACACCTTACTTTTGACAAATACCGGCACAGCGTCTGCGAATATAACGGGATTCGAGGTGAGCCTTTCCGCGTTTACTGTCGCGGCGGCGGGCGTGACGATTGAGCCGAATCAATCCGTGCCGATCCAGGTCGCTTTCAATCCTAATGGCGAAGGAACATATTTAGATACCCTGCGGATTTTTCAGGGAAATGGAGCGCAGATCGCGTCTCTTCCGCTGACAGGTCGCGGGGTTGCGCCTCATATTCGGCTTAGTTATACGGAGCTGGATTTCGGAGCGATCGACGTCGGCTCTTTTGAAGACCGAAATCTGACTCTGTTCAACGACGGCGACGCGGAACTGCGCATTCAAGACGTTGTTATGAGTGGAAACGGCTTTGAATTCCCATCTGATCCGGATCTGCCTCATACCATATCCCCTGATGGACAAACAAGTTATACCATCCGGTTTCAGCCTCTGTTAGCTGGGAATTATTATGGCTCTCTGACGATCTATAGCGACGATCTGGACGCCCCGTCGGTCACGGTCAACTTGAATGGATCAGGCTCGACTGGGGCTACGATTCAAACCCACTCGGCGAGTCACGATTTTGGTCTGGTAGAGATGGGACAAGAGCCGGAATGGAATTTTCAAATCTATAATATCGGAACAGAAGAGCTGAATGTCTCTGAAATATCTGTGGATAACCCAACTTTTTCTTTTTTTACCGAATCTGGATCCCGCACATTTATCATCCATCCTGGAGATTCTCTGCGCGTCTCAGTTCGTTTTACGCCGGATATTCCCGGGTATGAAAATGGGCGGATCACAATTTTTTCTAACGACTATCTCCACGACCAACTGAATATCGATCTCCAAGCTGCAGTTGCCGGAGCAGTGGCTGAACTCTCCAGCTCATCCCTTGATTTCGGAGATGTACGGATCGGAACTGTAGCGGAACGTGCTCTCATGATCCTAAACAGAGGCGCGTCCGACCTGTTAGTAAGCTCAATTTCCTGTGGATCGGATGGAGGCGGTTCCTATTTTATGATCGACCCCACGACCCTTGTGCCAGAAATCGTGCCTCCGCTTCAATCGAAAACAATCCGAATTCTTTTTACTCCGGAGACAGAGGGAAATATATACGGGGGCGAATTGTTGATCAATAGCAACGACTATAACGAGGAGATACTGAGCGTCGCATTAAGCGGGCGTTGCGTTGCACCTCATGCCTCTCTGTCCGATGCGGAATGGGACTTCGGGCATATATTGATCCGAACCGATGCGGAATGGAATCTGACCCTGACCAATGTGGGATCGGATGAGTTCGTGATCCACGGAACCGAAATGAGCGACACTGCTTTTGTGATAGAAGCCGATCTGCCGGACACGCTTCTGCCGGGAGCCAACTCTGTGTATCCCATTTATTTTCATCCAACAGAGGTGACCTCTTACGCTGCAGAGCTTCGCCTTATGAGCGACGACATTGAGCCGGGGCTGATCTTGCTATCTGGACAAGGCGCGGCTCCCCAAATCCGGCTTTCTGACCTGTATCACGATTTCGGCTATGTGAATGATATTGCCGATTGGTCGTTCACTATTTATAACGACGGAAATGCGCCCCTTCATATCTCCTCTATCGATCACAGCGATTCCCATTTCAGCCTGAATCCCATGCCTCAATTTCCAATTTCCATCGAGATCGAGGAAAGCCGAGAACTGATCGTCCGATTTCAGTCGCTCCAAACCGATCCGTACGCTGATGACTTTTTTATTTTCAACAGCG
>NBMB01000096.1 GCA_002084765.1 Candidatus Cloacimonetes bacterium 4572_55
CTACGAACAGATTCGTTACCTTGATGACAAGGGGATGGAGGTTGTTCGGGTCAATTACAACGGTGGTCAGCCCGTTTGTATCTGTGGCAACGAGCTTCAATCAAAACAAAATCGTTATTATTTTAAGGATGCCTTCAGGCTTGGTGATGGCGAAGTGTTCGTTTCACCCTTTGATCTGAATGTTGAGCATGGGCAAATTGAGGTCCCGTATAAACCAATGATCCGTTTTGCGACTCCGGTTTTCGATTCTCAGGGTGTTAAACGCGGATTGATTCTCATCAACTACCACGGGCAGGATCTCCTCAATTTCTTTTTAGAGATTAATTCGGGTGTGCGTGGTCAAACGATGCTGGTTAATCGCGATGGTTACTGGCTGCTTCACTCCGATTCCGAAAAGGAGTGGGGATTTATGTTTGAAGACCGGCATGAGGTGAGCTTCGCCCGGATGAATCCGGAGGTTTGGGGACAAATTCACCCCAGGTTTTCTGGACAGATCAAGACCCCTCGGGGGATTTACGTCTATACAACAATCGTTCCGCTTAACCTTGATATTACCTCAAGTACCGGGGCGGCAGCCCCGTTCGGTGAAAGCCATCGCACCATAGATTCTGATGAGTATTATTGGAAAAGTATTACGTTTTTTTCGACAAGAGATCTTTCTGCCAGCCTTTTGGGATTAAAGACGAATCTGTTCGGGCTGGGTGGGATGCTGTTCCTGTTTGGTGTTTTGGGGGTGTGGCCGTTAGCTGAGATGATGGTTCGGAGGCGGATCTATCAGGAACAATTGGTCACTATGGCCCATTTTGACGGTCTGACCGAGTTGCCTAACCGGACACTGTTTTTCGATCGTCTCCATCAGGCTCTCCATTTGGCGAGCCGTTATGAACGTTTTTGTGCGCTGCTGTATATCGATCTGGATGGTTTTAAGTCGGTCAATGATACTTTGGGGCATGATGCCGGGGATGAATTGCTGATTGAGGCGGGGCAACGGATGAAGGAGTGCTGCCGGGTTTCAGATACAGTTGCCCGTTTAGGTGGCGATGAGTTTATCGTTCTGCTGTCAGAAGTCGCAGCCGCTGAAGGGGCTGAAATTCTTGCTCAACAAATTCTTCAGGCTTTTGCAGCCCCATTCACATTGAAAAAAGGGCAGGTTACTGTTGGAGCAAGTATCGGTATTGGTGTTTTTCCTGCCCATGGGACAACGTCAGAAGAATTACTGAAGAGCGCTGATCACGCGATGTATTTATCTAAAAAACGGGGAAAGAATACTTTTACCGTTGCCGACCCAGCTTAGGGTTTAAATACCTCCTCCCCACAAAAATCCTTTTGTGAAGAGGAGGCTTCTCATTGATCTAAAGTTTTTCCAGCGCATCCTGTGCTGCAAACATATAGGTGTTATCCGACGGTTTGGCTGCTAACTCGGGATGGGTTGCATATTGATACTTGAGAATATCCTCGATGGTTGCACCCATCTGGATGGCAAAAGAGATAAAATCGACATTGGCGGCGACACAATGCCCTTTTCGTAATACCGATCCCCCAATTAACTTTCTGCTTGCTTTGTCAAAAACAAGTTTGGTCTTGATGACACTTACGCCGTCCATCATCGGGTACATGTCCATGACGTCCGATTCGCCAACCACATAATCGATCCCTTCACGCTCTGCTGCCTTGGCAATTAACCCTGCCGAACCAAAAGTATAGTCAAAGGCACTTGAAGCGTTGGCATTGATGATTCCGGGGAATGTCGTTTTCTTGCCAAGGATATTTGCTGCAACAACTTTGGACATAAACACGGCATTGGTGCCGAATTCTCCCATACTGGGATTGCTGGTGACAAATGATTTCTTTTCGGCACAGTCTCCTGATGCGTAGATATTCTTTGCCGATGTTTCGAGGGATTCGTTGGTGCAAATACCAAAGCGCGAAGTCTTGAGCCCGGCTTTTTCTGCAAGAGAAATGTTGGGTTTGACTCCGACCGAGACGATAACAAAATCGGCAGAAAGAACGTTTCCATTGTCGAGAGTGACACCCGAAACGCGCTCACCGTCTCCCTCAAAAGCGGTGACTTTTGCATTATTGATGACGTTGACACCCTTCTCGATAATGTGGGCCTCAATTGTCTCAGCGAAATCGTCATCCATCGTCATCAGTAGCACATGAGGCTGCATTTCGACGACGGTCACATCAAGCCCCAGTTGCTTCATGACAACGGCAACTTCGATTCCAATATAGCCGCCGCCAACAACAACACATTTCTTGTACTGTTTTGCAAAGCTCCGCATCTGTTCCATATCTTCTTTGGAACGGACATTGACAATGTTTTTCAAGTCTATATTGGGGATAGGGGGGATGAACGGTTGTGAGCCGGTTGCTAAAACCAGATGGTCGTACGCGAACGTCTTCCCTGCGACCGTTGTGACAACCTGTTGATCTTTGTCGATTGAATCGACCGTGTCGAGAACCAGTTCTGCCCCAAAATCGGTGACCAGGGTATTGGAAATACAGAACTTTTCAACCGGTTTCTGTCCCGATATGCCGTAAGGGACGGCACAGCGATTGACGTTGACCTCTTCATCTTTAATCAGGGTGACAGAAAAGTCTTTTTGCGCTTTGTGAAGTGCGTGAACAATCAGCCGACCGGCGGGGCCACCGCCAATAATAACAACTTTCTCCATGGTGTCCTCCTGTTAAAATAAAGATATATGAATTTATGTATATATAGTGTATACTAGTGCAGGTTTTTAAGGAAGATAAATGTCACCGTTTGTCTTCCATTTTTTTATATCTAAAGTATACTTGATTTGTCGTATTTTAAAGGGGATGAATTATGAAAACTTCAGCACGTTTGGAAAATTTTCCCATCATGATGTTTGCTATCGTGATGGGGATGTCGGGGTTGAGTATTGCTTACCAGAAAGCATCACAACTATTTCATTTCACGCATGTTGTGCCCAACGTTTTGGCGGCATTGACCAGTGTGGTTTTTATCGCGATTGCTGTGACCTATCTGGCTAAATTTTTGAAGTATCCACAGCAGGTTAAAGAGGAATTCAACCATCCGGTCCGGATTAATTTTTTTGCGGCAATTTCAATTTCATTACTGCTGTTGTCGGTCATGTACCACCCGATTAATCATCAGATCTTTGTTGGGTTGTGGTGGGCCGGAATGTTTCTTCAGGCGTATCTGACACTGTATACCATCAGCTTCTGGATTAACCGTAATCTTGAAATTAATTTTTCCAATCCAGCCTGGTTTATCCCGATTGTCGGCAATGTTCTGGTTCCCGTTGCGGGAGTCGAAATTGCGAATCGCGATTTTCTGATGTACTTTTTTTCAGTCGGGGTTTTCTTCTGGATTATTTTGCTGACGATTATTCTCAATCGGATTATCTTTCACCACGTTCTGGCGCAGAAGTTTATGCCGACCCTGTTTATTTTTATTGCGCCACCAGCTGTGGGGATGATCTCGTATGTCAAATTGACGGGTGAATTTGATCTGTTTGCCAGTTTTCTCTACAACATCGGCCTGTTTTTTACCCTGCTGCTCCTGTTTATGTACAAGAACTTTATCAAGCTTGAATTCTTTATCTCGTGGTGGGCATTTACTTTTCCGCTGACAGCGATGACAATCGCTTCGATTCTTGCGTATCACAAGACGCAATCCGCTTTTTGTTATTATGCGGCGATGGGGTTATTGGTTTTGGCAACGTGCGTTGTTGCATTTGTCGCTTACAAGACGCTCTATCATATGAAAAAGAAGGAAATTTGTGTTATCGAATAGAAGGCACATTGCGTAAAAATGAAAAAAGCTCACCCGGTAATCATCGCGGGTGAGCTTTTTTGTTTTGGTGATTATCGACTGTTACGCATGTTTCTCACGTAGCAAACGTTTGTTAATTTTTCCAACGCTGGTTTTATCAATCGCATCGACAAATTTAACTTTCAGTAGCACCAGTTGTTTAGAGATGATCCCTTTGTCGATAAAGCTACGAATGTGCTGCACCAACTCTTTTTCGTTAAGCTCGACATCTTCTTTTTTTACGATCAGTGCCAGTGGTTTTTCGCCCCATTTTTGATCGGGAAGTCCGATGACGGCAACTTCACCGACGCCTTGGTGGGTTGCCAGTAAATCTTCGACCTCGAGGGATGAAACCCACTCGCCACCAATTTTGATCACATCTTTGATCCGGTCGGTAATTTTGATGTAGTTATTCTTATCTTTACTGGCGACATCGCCGGTGTGGAGATAACCACCACGCCAGAGATTCTCAGAGTTGCGCTGATCCTTCAGATAGCCTTGAGTCAGCCACGGTGAGCGGACAACGATTTCGCCGACACTTTCGCCGTCGGCCGGAATGTCCTCCATCTCTTCATCGACAATTCTCAGATCGACCAGTGGGATTGGACGGCCGGTTTTACAGCGGATCTCAAGCTCTTCGTCTTCACTCAGATCGTCCTCAGCGACGTGTGCGACCGTAAGGATCGGGCAGGTTTCCGACATGCCGTAGCCGGTGTAGATATCGATCCCGCGTTGCATCGCAGCTTTACACATTGCTTTCGGCAGAGCAGAACCGCCGATGAGCATCTTCAGTCGAGATAGATCGATTTCTTTAAACATCGGGTGGTTCATCAACAGATGGAGAATCGTTGGAACGCAGTGGGAGAAGGTGACTTTCTCCTTATCGAGGAGGGTCAGCAGCATTTCGGGAGTGTATTTCCCCGGATAAACCTGCTTCAGCCCCAATGCTGTTGCCATGTAGGGGACACCCCAGGCGTGGACATGGAACATCGGGGTGATCGGCATATAGACATCCCGCTGATGAAAACGGCCCTGATTGACCACGGTACCCAATGCTGCCAGATTTCCTAGCGTATGCAATACCAGCTGGCGGTGACTGAAATAAACCCCTTTGGGCATTCCAGTAGTGCCGGTGGTATAAAAGGTGGTAGCGCGGGTGTCTTCATCAAAATCGGCAAATTCAAACTGATCGGAACTCTCTGCCAGCAATGCTTCATATTCGCCGGCAAAGGTCAGAGACGTTTTTGGCTGCTGTTGTCCATCCTGCAAGAGAATGTACTCTTTAACGGTATCGATCCGCCCCTTGATCTGTTCGAGCAGAGGGAGGAATTCTTCGTTAACGAGGATATAGTCGTCTTCTGCATGATCAATCGTGTAAAGGATCTGCTCCGGTGACAGGCGGATATTGACAGTGTGGAGTACTGCACCCAGCATCGGGATTGCGTAAAAACACTCAAGATAGCGATGACTGTCCCAGTCCATGACTGCGACAGTGTCGCCCGGCTTAACACCCAGCTCAGTCAGAGTATTCGCCAATTTGCAGATCCGCTGTCTGAATTCAGCGTAGGTAAAGCGGGCCTGATCGCGGTAGATGATTTCCTGTTGAGGATCATCGACGACAGGAGCCTGCAGGAGGTTCTTGATCAACAATGGATATGTGTAGGCAGATGGAGTACGCTGGATAAGATTGTCGGACATGGGAACCTCCTTGGTGTCATTTATAAATCAGATCAAATGGTT
>NBMB01000020.1 GCA_002084765.1 Candidatus Cloacimonetes bacterium 4572_55
AACTTGTGTAATCGCCGAGGTCAACGTTGTCTTACCGTGATCCACATGGCCAATTGTTCCCACATTGACATGCGGCTTAGTTCTATTAAATTTTTCCTTAGCCATATTTTAACCAGCCTCCGGTTGATTTTTTAGTGTAAGAAGTCCCATTAACTGAGCTATGTTTACCAAAAAATATGGAGCCCACGAGCGGAATTGAACCGCTGACCCCATCCTTACCAAGGATGTGCTCTACCGTCTGAGCTACGTGGGCAATAGCTTTACCCAAAAAAATATTCTATGCCCAATTACGGCATTCTTCTTGGTTAGCAAATTTTAATATTTACGATGTCAGATCATTAAATCGCTTATGATCATAGAATTTAGAAAAATTGACCTCGCAAGTCTATTTTTGGAGCGGGAAACGGGGTTCGAACCCGCGACCCTCAGCTTGGAAGGCTGATGCTCTAGCCAACTGAGCTACTCCCGCTCTACTAAACGCATCACAAAATAATTTGTAACCTATTAAATAATATAGACATGGTGGGCCGGGATGGATTTGAACCATCGTAGGCTTACGCCAGCGGGTTTACAGCCCGCCCCCTTTAACCACTCGGGCACCGACCCACATCTAAATTTTATATCCCATGGAGCTGACGATGGGATTTGAACCCGCAACCTGCTGATTACAAATCAGCTGCTCTACCGATTGAGCTACGTCAGCTCTTTTTTTTCCAAAATAATCTAATTTCTAATAGATTCCTAAGATATAGAAATTTTAAATTTTGTCAATAAAAAAAAGAACATCAAACAAAAAAAATCGTCATATTATTGTTATATTGAGAAAAATATTACTTCGTCCATTTCCAGGTCGATCCTTTGGGATGATCTTCAATTATAAGCCCTAATGATGTCAAATCGTCTCGAATTCGATCTGCCATTGCCCAATTTTTTTCTTTACGCAACATTTGACGCCACTCCAAAGTTTTATCTACCATCCGATTAAAAATATTGTCTGTGGGGTCTTGCCGACGGGGTGCCTCAAACCGAAAGCCCAATAATGTGCACATAACCATTAAAGAATCCGTCATCTCCAGAATAGCAGGCGCGGGGTTCGATGATTGTATCGCTATATTAGTTTCTTTAACAAGATCAAATATATGCGATAAAGCGATAGCTGTATTAAAATCATTATCCATCGCTTGAATGAAATCCTCGAGGTTGTTTGGCTTTATTCGATCAATTTCAGGATTTTCAATCTCTAACTTTTCTCCATTTCGAGAGATATAAAAATAGGCGTTGCGAACACAATTTTCAATCCGGCTGAAGGCTTGCTTTGCTTCTGTCAGGCGCTCATTATTATATTCAAGAGGGCTGCGATAATGATGAGATATAAGAAAAAATCGAATTTCATTGGCAGAAAATGAATTGAGTAACTCGTTCATAGGAGAAAAGTTACCGAGAGATTTTGACATTTTTTCTCCGCCTATATTCAATAGACCGGATTCTACCCAATATTTTACAAAAGGAACTCCGGTTGCCGACTCAGCTTGAGCCTTTTCATTCTCATGATGTGGGAAAATTAAGTCCAAACCGCCGCCGTGCATATCAAGCGTTTCGCCGAGATATTTCATTGCCATTGCAGAACATTCTATATGCCAACCGGGGCGTCCTTTCCCAAAAGGAGAGTCCCATGAGGGTTCATTCAGTTTGGTTGATTTCCATAAGGCAAAATCTAATGGACTCTGTTTTTTAGGGTCCACTTTAAACCGGGTTCCGGTCAACAATTCATCGGTCTTCCGACCAGAAAGCTCGCCGTATTTTGGGAATTTTTCGACAGAGAAAAAGACATCGCCGTCTACTTCATACCCATATCCGTTCTCGATAATTTTTTGAATGAGTTCAATAATCGCGTCGATTTCTTCGGTCGCTTTCGGGTATACATGAGCTCGCAGAAGATTCAGCTTTTCCGCAACGTCAAAATATTCTCGAATATATCTATCGGCAACGGTTGTATAGGGAACTCTTTCATCATTTGCTCGCTTGATGATCTTGTCGTCTATATCGGTAAAATTTTGTACATGGTGTACTCGGCTCCCTCTGAACTCCAAATAACGACGCATGATATCTGCTGTGACAAATGAACGCATGTGACCTATATGAGGACTATCCTGAACCGTCATTCCACAGATATACATCCCTACCTGATTAGGAACGAGCGATTTAAAAATCTCTTTTTTTCCTGTCAGCCGATTAAAAACGTGCATCATATAAAAAACTCCATACGCTTTTAAAATCAAATTTTTCTATTAATTATTGCTTGGAAATAATTAATAAATGCTTCTCTATTAAATAGCATCTCTATGGGACTTTAATACAATCCCCTAAATGGGCAATGAGATAGGGAGACCACCATTAATTTTATGAGAATAATTTTATGAGAAATTTAATTATTTTTCAAATCAGTTAGGTGATTTCTCAGATATTGAAAAGCCTCTTCCGGTGTATTAACTATATAGAACAAATCCAAATCTTCAGGAGAGATCATGCCCCATTCAAGTAAACCTTTAAAATTTATGATTTGGTCCCAATAGTCCTTGCCATATAAAAGAATTGGCATTTTTTTTGTGATTTTTTTTGTTTGCACAAGTGTCAATAACTCCATTAATTCGTCTATTGTACCAAACCCACCAGGAAAAACGACCAATGCTTTGGCAAGATATGTAAACCAAAATTTACGAATAAAGAAATAATGAAATTCAAAGGAAAGTTGGCTTGTTATATAAGGATTTGGGTCTTGCTCAAAAGGAAGACTGATATTCAATCCAATGGAATAGCCATTCGCCTCGGACGCGCCTTTATTAGCCGCTTCCATAATTCCGGGGCCTCCTCCGGAGCAAACGATAAAGCGTCGGCTTTGATTGTTTGTTTTGCTATAGATATCCTTGGACCATCCGGTAATTATCTTTGCTAACTCGACAGCATCCTGATAATATACTGAGGATTTGACGTCAATTTTAGCTTGCTTCAGTTCATTTTTTAGGTCGGATGTTTCTCTCTGACCTTGCTTAATTTTCCCCTGCACACATTTAAGCTGCTCCGTGGCTTCTTCCGGTGAAAGGGTTCTCGCAGAACCGAAAAATACGATTGTGTCTTCCACATGATGTTTACGAAAACGGCTCTCCGGCTCTAAATATTCAGCCAGAATACGGATAGTTCGAGCCTCTGGGCTTGATAAAAATTCTTTTTTCTTATAAGCCTTCTCTAATTCGATAGTATTCCCTAAAGTCATAATTTTTCTCCTTTGATATTCAATTATGAACCACCTCAAAATATATTAATTTAACCTGAATTATTCAGGTTAAATAGTATTCTCAAACCTATTTCTCTTAAAAAAATCAAATTTCGTTAATCTCTTTTGTCATGGTTTGCACAAAACCTCTACGCATAAAATAAAAAAACCGGAGATTAGTCTCTCCGGTTTTTGCCGTGATGAGAGGAATCTACCTGCTTTACCGGCGGCTTAATCGTTTCATAGCCGCCTGGAGACTGATCGCCAGACGACTAATCGAGTTTGAAAGCGCGCCGATTTCATCACTTGATTTCACATCAATTTTTAATCCCAGATCGCCCATACTGATGCGGTTAGCCAGATCGGTCAATCGAATAACCGGGCGTGTGATACTTCTCGCCAGCCACATTGCGACCAACAGCACTATCACCATTGAACAGGATATGACAATAATGGCTAAAGTGACTATCCGTATCTGAGAGCTTCTGATTTGTGCGGCGGTTTCATTGGCGGCTTCGTGGAAGGCTTTCACATCAGCTGTAATAGCGACCCATCCGAAACCAGCTGGCACACGATAATCGCCGCCATAATATGGTATCGGGGCAAAAGCTACGAAGCTATGATGACCTGACCAGTGATACCATAGACTCTCGGGTTTTCCCTCAGCCGCTATTGAAGGAATTTTGGCAATGTCACGTAAAAATTCCATGAATCCGACTTTGTCCAACTGGACCGGGCGGCTGAGAAAATGGTCTTGGATATGAGACGCCTCGACAGCGGGCTGCATAGGCTCGCCGAGATTTTCCAGGCGAGGACTTACGCCGCGAATCATCCAATCACGCGTATGGCTGATGATCCATCCTTCATCGTCAACCATGTAGGCTTCGTTTCCCTTTGTATCGTCTACAGCAAAGACATAAGGGTCCTTTGCAGGCGCGTTTGGAGTCAGATGGTCGGTAAATTCCATTAAGTGTGTATGGTCTAACGCCAATACGACAATACCCACCAACTCATTATTTTCATAAACTTGTTTTGCAAATCGGATGACGCCGCTAAATCGTTTTCCAGCAGGATTGTCTTTTACACTTGTTGAATCACCCAGCATCTCATATTTATTCACATAAAAACCGGTAACGTGCGACACATATATTTCGTTCCGTCCTCGGTTGATCGTCTCGTTAAAGTAGGCCTCCGATTTGTATCGTGTATTGATCGGCTTGCTGACATCATAAAGATGTTCCGGCGGCACAATCCGATCATTGATGATTTTTATTTGCTCTTGACCGGTTGGGGAAACAAAGCTAATCTCTTTATACAGCGGTTTCATCATCCGAGCTTCCCGCACCCCGCCCGGGGTCACAACGGCTTTCCAAATTTCGCCTTGTCGTGTTTGAGAAAAAGAAAGATAATTCTCCGAATTTCTCGGCAGCAGAGTAAATGTATTGATATCATTTTCTCGTTCACGTAGGAAGCGAGCGACAGAATGAGCCAAATCGATTGATCGAATTTGGATGGCGTCCGCTGATTTTAAATCCAACGATTCTCGGCTATCTTCGACCGCTTTTTCACCGATTTGACTAATACCTTGTAGTGATAAGATACCGAGCACCACAAGCGGCGCGATTGCTAAAAGCAGAAAAGAAACCAACACCTTTGCCAAGATTCCAAATTTCGGCATAAATTTTTCGAGCATTGCCAAATTGACACCCCTTTCGCAATTTTAGAATGAAATATTGTAAAGACAAGCAAGGCGACGACGATCAGTTTCAATAATCTTCAGGCTCTGCATAATAATTGTATTGCTTCATAATATCAAAGTAACGCCCCTTGACCCGAATAATATCTGTCGCGAGATCATCCCATCGAATCGGGATTTGTTGCTCAACCAACTGTTGCATTCGGGGAGCGTTCTCCGGTGGGAAAATATCTGACCGGACGGGCAGAAAATTGCCTAAGTTTACCATTTGCTCCTGACCGTTGGCGGATAAAATATAATCCATAAAAGCCTTGGCTCCAGCCTTGTTATTGGAGGAATAGGTAATAGCAATCGGACTCGGGACCACAACTAGTCCATCCTTAGGATAGACTAGTTGGATAGGTTCTCCAGAAGCGTGACGCTCTCTCGCCATATAATCCAGTGTGATCCCCACATCGACAACGCCGTTCAGGACCGCGTCATTTACTTTGCTATTATTTTTCATAACTGTCACGCCGTTCTCAAAAAGCTCCTCAAAATATTCCCAACCAAATTTGTCTTTCAGAGCCGCGACCGCGTCAAAAGAAGTTCCGGAAGTCAAAGGGTCGGCAATGGCAATTTTCCCACTAAAACGAGGCTTCAGCAAGTCCTCCCACGACGTAGGGACGTCTTCCCCATAGACGCGATCAGAACTAAAAGCGATAATAACAGTCATCAACCTCGCCCCGTAATAATAATTATGGGCGTCATTACCGAATGCCAAATTGTCTTTTTCCGGCGTGGTATATTGATATAGAATATTTCGTCTTTTCAAATCGATCAGATAGATGGGATCCGACGTCCAGATCAAGTCCGCTGTAAGCCCTTTTGGGGAACCCAATTCCAATTCTACATATGATTGAATCCCGGTCGCTCCTTTACGGGTGATCTCAAGCTCAATACCAGGATATTTTTTGATAAAATCGTCTTTAATCGTATCAATAATTTTTTGAGGGATTGTCGTAAAAATCGACACTTTTCCTGAGGGTTCCGCTTCAACTAATGAGGTCGTCCAACTCAGAAAAAACAAAACTAATCCAACCAAAATGAAGAATAAGAAAAGTTGCTTTCTCATATAATAAAAACTCCTATTAATCCATAAAATATTAGTGAAATATTAACGAGGAATTAATTTCGTATTTTCAACAAAATCATTCCTCTGATTCTCGTCTCCGATTTCTTGGGAAATTTGATCAATCAATTCGTCGATTCGATTTTTCGGAAAAATCTCCAGAGTCTCTCCCATATCTTCAATAAATTCATCAATAATCAACGCGGCCATAGGACCCATGATTGTCGTCAGGGATCGACCAAATACACTAAAAAAAGAGGGATCAACCGGTTCGGAAGCAATGGTAGAGGAGGTGGCCATCATATCGGTTTTGTAGACGTTAAAGATCGCGCCTTTGGTCTCGCATAGCTCGTATATCTTGACCAGAGCTTCTTCGCCATAGAGAACTGCGCCTCTTTTTTCATCTAAAATAGCATCTTGAAAGTCGCCGTCTCCGAAAAAGATAATCCCAATTCCTTTGGTCACACTAATGCTGATATCAATATAACCAGAGGGCTCCTCCTCGACCAATTTCTCGATCAATTTTTCGAGCTTGACATAATCGGTCGTGAGATCCTCATGTAGCAACTTCCGATTCACAACGCTGGCAATCGTGATCAACTTCTCATTATCAAGTATATGGACGCTGACTTCGCCGTCTTTTTCCTTCGACTTGGTCAATATACTTGTCTGAGCTTGTTTGCCAGTCTTGCGACTCAAAACCTCAGAGCCCCCTACTTCTTCCAAGGCATTGATTGGATTACCTTGGTCAAAGAAGATAAAGCCTTGATAATCCCAAAACTTCACCTCGATATAACCCGTAAATTCCTCTTCCGTCAAA
The DNA here is from genome assembly GCA_002084765.1 of Candidatus Cloacimonetes bacterium 4572_55. GTDB lineage: Bacteria > 4572-55 > 4572-55 > 4572-55 > 4572-55 > 4572-55. Next base: position 6,899 of record NBMB01000020.1, read on the forward strand.
TTGGAAATCAGCTCGTTTATATTGAGGTAGGAAGTGAATAAATTTGAGTGTAGGATCTCTCCTTGAGGAAAGATCATGCCTTGTACCCCACTGTAATAAAAATTGAAGATCAACCGGTAGCACTATTAAATGCTATTCAGGATGGTATCGACCTTAATCGGAAACAGACGCCATTATAACATATACAGAAAAATTGTCAAGCATATTTACAAGTTGGACCTGTTTTGCCTCTCCCATCTCATAACTCAGGCTAAAGAATTGCAAGAGGGGAAATATGCCTTCGGATCTAAGATCCTCCCAAGTTGGTGAATGTCAGACGACCTTTTTTCGACTTGACAAAGTAGTGATCAGAGGGGGTGTATCGCCCCTTATAAAGCTGCATAATGACAGCTACATAGTTTTGAGTCTCACGATAAGGCGGGATTCCGCCGTATTTTTCCACAGCTCTTGGACCCGCGTTATACGCGGCAAGAGCCAACTTTAAATCAGAAAATTTATTCAACATCTGCCGGAGATACCGAGCACCTCCATAGATATTCTCCTTGGGATCATACACCTTTTTTACACCCATCAACTTTGCCGTTTCCGGTATAAGCTGCATCAGCCCCATCGCTCCTTTATGGGATTTCGCGCTCTTATTGAAATTCGATTCCACACGGATGATCGCCACAATTAAATCCGGATCCAGATCATACTTTTCCGCCGCGCCTTTGATATAATCCCAATAAAGCATTTTTTTTTGGGGGGCGATTCTGATCTGTTTCGATTTCCCCTTAGTAATCGTTTTTTTAGTGGAAGAAGAACTGGTTTTGCGGGACGATCTGATCCCAGAGGCGGTATTGGACACGTTTGTGAAACAAACCGATCCACTCGCTTTTTTCTCTACTCGTTCACCTGCTTGGGAAAAAATGGGGAACCAAACAGAGAGCGCGATAAAAACAGCGCGCCGGGTGATTTTTATTGTATCGAATCGACTAATCATCATCTGGAGAAAATACCCCTAAGATCATGCTGACAAGGCTGATTAATATCGCTCCGATTATGGAATCGATGAAACTTCGGATATAAAAACCGGGAGCCACCCATGACGCCACCCATAACATAAAACCGTTTATGACAAATGTAAATAGTCCTAACGTGATAATATTAATAGGCAACGCAAACAGCATAAGTATCGGACGGATGAGGGTATTCAAGATACCCAAAATCAAGGCGACAAGAACAGCGGAGACGATATTATTTACATAGATACCGCTATAAAACCAGGAAACCAAGCTGATCGCTACGGTATTGATAAGCAATTTCACAAAAAGCGATCCCATTTTTTTATCCCCTCGTGTAATCCTCAATAAGAATTATTTTCCAATTTTCCTTTGATAGCTCTTTTATCGTAAAGCGGACATTCCCGTCGATAATATAAATCTGGTCGGAAAATAAAACGGTCAGCAACATCAACTGTCGTAACAGGTAGGTTTTTCCCTGACCGTCCAAGTCGATCTCGTCGGTCACAGTGAAGGCCAAATTTATACTCTCTGCGCCTGAGAATATCTTTCTCGTATTCTCGACCTCTCTCGTCTTCCCCCACGATTCGTCTCTTAACCCAAGGCTGTCAAGAGCGGATCTATCCAAAGGATCGAATACAAAGATAAAATCTTCCGATAAACATTGCTCGTACAGATCAAGATTTTGGGTATTATAGGCAAGGATAAACGTCGATATGACCGCCTCTTTGGTCGCGAATTGATCTGGAGTGGAAGTCGATTCTTGTCTTTGGGGATCGAAAGGGTTCCAGCATCCTCCGCTTATCATCAGAAAAACAATAAGAATTATCAATTGCTTCCAAAAATTCATCGGCGGGTATCGTCAACTATCAAAATCAATGCTCTCTAAATAATTTAAATCGTATTTATAGTCTAATGGATTTTTGGTAAATTTTACAACCCTTAATTTTAATTTTTATTAAATTTGAATTCAGGTGATCGACTCATTCTTTAAAGCCCATTATATTCTACTTAAAGTAGTTTGTCAAGAAAAATTTGTAATCCATTTGGTAATAACAAAAAACGGGAATTACTATGCTCTGTCTCCGCAGTAAATTGTGACAATACCAAATGTCAGCGGGTACGCGTGGACTTGTGAGAATCCGGCTTGTTCCATCATCTTGCAGAACGCTTTCCCATAAGGAAAAGTTTCTACTGTGCGATTGAGATACCGATAAGCCTCCTGATCTCCGGAAATCAGTGCTCCAAGACGGGGTAGAATATATCGCAAATATATGGAATGTCCGAGAAGAATAATTCGATTTTTTGGTAAGGAAAATTCTAAGATTATCGCCCGTCCGCCATGTTGCAACACGCGGCGCATCTCGGATAGTGCTCTGGGAACGTCGATCACATTGCGGATGCCAAAGGATATGCTGACCGCGTCAAATCGGCAATCCGCGTAAGACAAACGAGTCGCATCGCCTTTGACTAAGGTGACGGTTTGGCTCAAACTATGGCGGTGAATTTTTTCACGAGCCACATTCAGCATCTCTTCGGACAGATCAATCCCCACCGCATCCTGAATCCGATCCGATTTTCGGAAAAAGGCAAGAATCTGATCGCCGGTTCCGGTAGCGATGTCTAACAGACGCAAATTTTTTCCACTTGGTAGAAAACTGGCGGCTTTTCTCCGCCAGTTTATATCCAGTCGCAAAGAGAGCAGTCGGTTCAGAAGATCATAGCGCGGGGCGATCCGGTCAAACATACGCCACGCTTTCACACGTGAGGGAGAGGCTCTTTTTTTCATAAGAAACCCATTTTATTCTGGATTATTAAGGATTAAAGAAATGAGCTGGGTTATAAAAGTTGAGCGAGATGGCGGTTGTCTCGGGTCAGTTTTCCGCGATGAACAATAATCGCCCTTTTCAGCTCGTCCGGGAGCGTAAGTCGATCAAGATCAACCTCAAAATCCGCGGAAAGTATCGAGGGTATAAACGCTTTCAGCTCGGAACTGAATGTCTTGGACGCTTCTTTTGGCAGCTCGCACGGTAGATTATCCACCGCCATGATCACAGGACCGTGACCCTCATATCCATCAATAGCAGAGTCGGTTTCCATGTCATAAACATAGACCGGATTATCTGGTTTTGTATATCGCAGCTAATATCGCCGACCACGCGTAAGCCGTTTTTATCATGGGAATGGGTTCGATAATATTCCGTACATTCTTTTTTGGTGATTAAGCGCGGATTTTGCTCGACCCAGTAGATGCAATTTATCAACATGGTCAAATGCGGGACGTATTGATAAAATTTCGATTCATATTTTTCAGGATGTTTGAAGTAATCCTGAAGATCAAATATATGATTCGGATCCTTCGGCTTGACCGTATCCACCTCTTTAAAGATCACCTCATATATCACGTTCTTTTTTGTATCAGCCTTTTTATCGCCCAATGTCAGCAGTTCCTCAGGAGTGATTTTTATAGTCGGAAAATGACTGAAGACCAGTTGGGCTCCCTTAGACACGTTGCCATACCCACTGATGCCGATCACAAAAGGACGCAACTCTTGCGGGATGCCGTCTGAGATCAGCTCTTTGCCAATCTGATGTATCGCGGCGGTTGCTTCCTCAAAGTTTGCGTATTCATGGGTCATCTTGACATGGGACAACGGAGTCTGATATCCTTCCATCTGCAGCCGCTTTCCCAAAGCCCACAAGGAATCGATCATGCCCGCCATACCCGCGTATTTTCCGAAAAAGATCAACCGGTGCCCCAAATCGTCGGTAACAAGCTCATAGTCGATCAAATTGCATCTTTTTTCGAGCAAGCATTTCAACATCGGCATATTATAAGGCTGCCCCTTAACGGTATGAGAAAAATAGATGTATGTTTTATCCGGTAATAAATGCGCTATTGGAATTTCCTTTACTCCGAGAATCACATCGCACATGGACAACTCCTCAACAACGGTCGCTCCCGCGTCTTGATACTCTCCATCGCTAAAAATTCTGGGATAGACCGCATTGTCCGTAGTGGAAGTCTGCACAAAGACCTCAATATCATACGTATCAATCAAATTTTTCACATCTTGAGGAACCAACGGAGTCCGCCGTTCCCATGACTTTTCCTCACGCCGAATACCCAACACCTTCATAATATTTCTCCTTTTCACTAAATTACGCGTATCTAAGTTTTTGTTATTTTTCCGATGACTCGATCGACATGAAAACCCAATTTTTTATAAACAACCGATTCTGGCGCAGACGCGCCAAATCGATTGAGGCAGAGGACATCTCCCTTATCTCCGACATATTTCCACCAACCTTGCTCGACTCCAGCTTCGATCGCAAGCTTCCGTGTATTCGGGGGCAGAACTCTCTCTCGATAATCTTTCGATTGGAGGTCGAATAGTTCCCAAGAAGGCATGGAAACCACGCGTACAGAAGTGCCGTGATCCTGCATCTTTTTCTGAGCCGCAAGAGCCAAATGCACCTCATAACCTGTGGCAATGATAATCGCGTCCAGATCGCCGTCGCCTTCTGGCTCGGATAGGATATACGCGCCGTGAGCCACCCCTTGCTCCGATTTTCCCATGGTCTCTGACAAGGTTGGCGCGTTCTGCCGGGTCAAGATCAGACCCACGGGACCGGATCGGCTCTTTATAATCACTCGCCATGCCGCGACTGTCTCGTTTGCATCAGCGGGGCGGATGATCGTCAGCCCGGGAATCGAGCGCAAAGCGGCAAGATGCTCGACAGGTTGATGCGTGGGACCGTCTTCCCCGATATTGATCGCGTCGTGGCTCCAGATATAGATCACAGGCAATTTCATCAATGCAGCCAGCCGAATCGAAGGGCGCATGTAGTCGGAAAATACCAAAAATGTGGAGCCAAAAGGTCTGAGCCCCCTATGCAGAGAAACGCCGTTCAAAATCGCAGCCATCGCGTGTTCTCGAATACCGAAATGGAGGTTGCGTCCCCCTCGATTTTCCGCGGAAAAGTCTCGGCATTTGGTCATATTCGACTTTACAGACGCGGCAAGGTCTGCAGATCCGCCGATCAATTCTGGAATATGGGGCGCGATTGCGTTCAGAATTTTCCATGAGGAAATTCTTGTGCCACTTCCTTTCTCGTCCGGTGGAAACAGCGGAATATCGCGATCCCAATTGTCGGGAAGATCGCCCAGAAGCGTTCTGTCCCACTCGGAAGCAAGTAGTGGATTCGCAGTCCGCCATTGCTTGAGAGTTGCCAACCAATCGATCTCCGCCTGTTCGCCGCGAGAGATCGCCTGGAGGCAGTGATTGGATATCTCTGTCGGGATATGGAACGGTTCATCTGAATCCCACCCGTACGCGATTTTTGTGGCTTTTGTCTCATCTGATCCCAGAGGAGATCCATGCGCGGCGGAGCGATCTTGCTTATTCGGTGCGCCGAAACCGATATGGGTTCTCACTCGAATAAGCGAGGGGCGTTGGGTTTCATTTTTTGCCCGAGACATGGCTTGTGCCAACAACGGCAGATCGTTTACATCTTGTACGGACTGAACATGCCAGCCGCACGCCTCGAACCGCTTATCGGTATCGTCGCTGAGAGATATAGAGGTCGGTCCGTCAATGGTGACGCGGTTGTCGTCATAAATCCAGATCAGCTTACCCAGCCTGAGATGACCGGCTAACGAAGCGGCTTCATGCGAAACTCCCTCCATCATATCACCGTCGCTGCACAACACCCATGTATGATGATCGACCACGGTGTGATCTCGCGTATTGAAACGGTCGGCTAAATGCGTCTCGGCTATAGCCATACCGACCGACGCGGCACATCCTTGTCCCAGGGGTCCAGACGTGGTCTCCACTCCGGGCGCAAGACCCTGTTCTGGATGACCCGCGGCAATGGATCTCCACTGGCGAAAGTTTTTCAGATCATCCAATGATATCGAATATCCCGACAAGTGCAGGGTGCTGTAAAGTAAAACCGAAACGTGACCGCAAGATAGAATAAAACGGTCTCGGTTCAACCAATCGGGATTTTTGGGGTTATGTTTCAAAAAGCGACTATAGAGCAAATAGGCTGCCGGTGCCAGAGCCATGGCCGCGCCCGGATGCCCAGATTTTGACTTCTCTATCATGTCAATGCCAAGTACGCGAATCGCATTGACGCAGCGTTCATCCAATCGGGTAAAATCGTACGGCAAATGAAACCCCTTTTGATTAAAGTGATAAAAATATCAAAAAAATTTGATATTAAAAACAACCTATAACGGTTTGATCCATAGATTTGTCAACTTAATACAGTTGAGGAAAGTCGTCAATATTATTCGACAATAAAATAAAAAAAATTTCATTTTATTCTCGTGCCATTTCTGGAAGATCAGGTTATATTATCGTTGTGGAAAGACGATCATTTCTCACCCGAAACCGCCGTGCACTAAAAAAAATAAAAAAAATATAATATAAAACATGAGGAAAAAAAATGTTTAAAAATGACGAATATCCATTTGGACAAGAGATCGCGTGGCGACCCAATTCGAAATGGATTGCCGAGAGTAATCTACAAAGATTTATGAATAAGCACGGGATCACCAAGTACGATACTTTATATCAGCGGTCGATCAAAGACGCTGGCTGGTTCTGGACAGAAATTTTAAACGAGCTAAAAATCAAGTTCTATCAGCCTTACAGCCAAGTGCTTGATCTATCTGGCGGCATTCAATTTCCTCGTTGGTGTGTGGACGGCAAAATGAATATCATCCATAACATGCTGGACAAATGGCAAGGCACGGATGTCCAGAACAGAGCCGCGTTGCGCTGGGAATCGGAAGAGGGCGACACGCGTATCTTGACCTATGTGGATTTGAACCGCGAGGTATGTCGATGCGCCAACGCACTCCGCTACATTGGATTGGGCAAAGGAGACGCGGTCGCTTTGTATCTGCCGATGATACCGGAATCGGTGATCTCCTTTCTGGCAATTATCAAGATCGGCGGGATTGTTCTGCCGATTTTTACCGGGTATAATCACAGCGCGATTGCCACTCGATTGGCGGACGCCGGCGCAAAGGCGGTCATCACCACTGACCGCGTGATCTATCGGGGGAAAACCCTGCCGATGAAGAGGAATATTGATGATGCGTTGAAGGTGGTTCCGAGCGTGGAGCATGTGATTGTGGTCAATCGAGCCGGCGCACGCGGCCTCCATTGGAAAGTGGGACGTGACTATTGGTGGAGCGAGCTGGTCTCGTCTCAATCAATGAAGGCGGAAACTGAGCGCACGGAAGCCGAAGATACATTGTTAATTATGCACACGGCTGGCACGGATGGCAGACCCAAAGGTGCTGTGCATACGCATTGCGGTTTCCCGATCAAGGCGGCTTTGGATATGTATCATCCCATGGATTTGAAACCCCAGGACACTGTTTTCTGGATCACTGATATGGGCGGGATGATGGGGCCCTGGCAGGTATTTGGAGCCATGCTGATCGGCGCGACGATCACGCTGTACGACGGTGCTTTCGACTTCCCTACTGTCGATCGGCTCTGGATGTTGGTGGAGAGCCACAACATCACCCACCTGGGCGTCTCTCCGACTCTGACAAAAGAGCTGAAAAAACATGGAAAGGAACCGGTGCAAAGACATAATCTTTCCAGCTTACGAATGATCGGATCAACCGGAAACCCGTGGGACCTGGAGTCTTGGAACTGGCTTTTCGAGACTGTTCTCAACAGGGAAAAACCGATCTTTAACTACTCCGGAGGGATGGAAATTGGAGGCGGTATTGTGGGCGGCAATTTTTTCAAACCATTGAAGCCAGGAGCATTTTCTGGTCCCGTGGTCGGTATGAACTCGGATGTGGTCGTCGAAGGGGGACGTCCGATTCGAGGCGCAGTTGGCGAGTTGGTGATACGAGGTCCATGGATCGGTATGACGCGGAGTTTTTGGAAGGACCGACAGAGCTATCTGGACACGCATTGGTCCAAATTCAAAAATTGTTGGAGAAACGGCGACCTTACCGCGATCGACGAGGACGGCTTGTGGTATATTCTGGGTCGCAGCGACGATACCATCAAAGTGGATGGAAATCCTATCGGACCCGCTGAGACGGAAGCGGTCTTAAACAACCATGAATGGATAGAGGAATCCGTCGCTATTGGTGTGCCGCATCCGATGAAAACAGAAGAGGTTATGGTTTTTTGTGTGCCAACGCCAAACGCAGAACAGGACGATTCCTTACGAGATGTATTGAAAAAACGACTTGTTGACCAACTTGGAAAACTCTTCGAGCCGAGAGAAATTAAGTTCGTGACCGCGCTTCCGAAAACCCGAAACGGAAAGGTGATGCGTTCTTTGATCAAAGCCGTCTACCTGGGAGAGAACCCGGGGGACATCGGCAATTTGGAAAATATCGCCACGATGGACGCTATCCGACAGGCAAAATAAAACAAAATATACGAATTTCGATCGGGATATAAGATAAATCAAGAATCAGGATTAGAAACGCGTCTGTCCAAAGTGTTCAGACTTTTCTCCAACATCTCTATAAGAGACGGCTCCAACAGGTAATAGCTCGTCTCCACTTTTCCGATAACGCGATCGTCGTCGAACTGGTAGAGGGAGAAACGAATTGTTTCTTTTTTGGTTTTTAACACAAACAAGCCCCATATTTGATCATCTGTCGGTAGGGTATGGGGCTGAACAGGCGAAATCGCAGTCAGATCGAGTATCTGATTCAAAACCACATCCATATCGACTCTCGGAATTTCCGAAGGAACCGGTTCCTGAACCCGCCAACTGGACGTCCCCTCCTTCTGCGCGGCGAGTCGCTTCTCGCCCCACTGAAGTTCGACCTGATTGACCTCATATCTCTTGAATCTGACCACATGTTGATCTCTCCAAAAATCAATAGGCTGGCTCGACAAATCTATGATTTCAGGATTGAGTTCATAGATAAAATCATCCAGCCCTGTCAGGGCAAAATAGGACCCCTTACGCTCGGCGCAGAGTGGTTAGCAAGGAATCCACGCGGCCGTTATCCGCCCGGATTGAATCCGGTTGAGACATCCTCCAGTCCAAATATTCCGGCTTGTTGAACTCAAATTTTCCAGCGCGGAGGGTCAGCAAAATGTGACCGATATGATAACTGAAAAAATTCAACAATCTCTTATCCTCAATCTGATCCACCGGGATATTCAACCTTTCACGGATCAATTCCGCATCGATCTTGAAAACCATGGGTCGGGTCGAATCCTTGGCGTATACATGTTCCTTCCCGTCCACCTGGTCGCCGATCTGGAGGACAATGGGCCTTTCCCGATCCCGCAAGGAGACGGTGATGGTCTGTTCAGGATCGTCCAAGCCGTAAAGAGAGAGATCATCCGCCTCTTCTTCCACAAATACCTTGATCTGAGCGTTTTTCAAGTCTTCCAAAAAATTCTTTACTTGGTCATGTTTTGCTCTTGCTCGAAAAGGCGAGGTCAACTGCCACTGACCTATAATATTGTAACAACTGTATTTCACATCAGAAAGATGGATCGAAAAACCGGTCGCGTCAGCGGCTTGAAAAAGCAGGACGCTTCGATCCCGCAGTTGAAAGGCTTTTTTGTTCACCTCTTTAAAAAAGGTTTCAGGCAGCAGAAAAATGTCTGGAGAGAGGCTCTTCAGCGCGTAGATAGCGGTCTGACTTGGATTGGATTCGCCGAAACTAAGCTCGTAGGATTGCTGATCACTCAAGGTGATATCCAGAAAAATTTTTGGATGATCCAGCCCGAATTCGCTCAGATCGAACTCTTTATTCCGAGCGAGATTCCCATTCTCGTTTGCGGACAGGGTTCGAATAATCTTTGTCGTTGTCACGCTCTCCAGCAAACTGCGGATCGCCTTGCTATCCCCGGGAGCCTCGACAGGATGGGTCAATTTCCATTTTCCCGGACTCGTTCGCTCGATCACAACATGACTTTTATTCGATTCCAACTCGATAAACATTACGGAGTCCGGCTCAAAAATGAGGAAGCGGTCTGCAGACTCTTTCTCTTTTTCTCTCTCATCCTTGCCTCGAATTTCATAAAAATAAACAAAAGAAAGTAGGATGATAGTAATCATAATCAGAATATATGTGCCGTTGAATCTATTTTTCATCTTTTTATCCACCAAACAATAAATCCGGCTATCGAAACCATCAAGGGAATCAGTACAACCGATAACCAGAAAAGGAGTTGCGCTTGCAAGATCGTCAAGTTCAGCCGGCGTTCATGCGGCTCTTTTGCCCGGACTGAGATCAGGTCTTCCTCGCCTGCAAGCCAGGAGAGCGCGTTCATAAAAAAGTCGCTGTTTCCATGTTGATAAAAATAGACGTTGTTGGCAAAGTCGGAGTCGCCGATAATGATCATTCGGGTGTTGGGGAGTGTGGTGTCCGATTCGGATTGTTCCGGGAGATTTCGCTGTCTCTCCACAGACATTGCGATATTCAAAGGACCGATACGGTCGCTCTCCTCGTCATAAAAAATCGAATCGGAGCGGGTTTCTCCCCAAGTTCCTTGTCCGGTTTGCGCCAACTTTCGGCACATTAGACCCTTGTCTGCAAATGTCATCACACGCAAGGATCGGGCTAATGGAAATACAGTATAGACATTCTGGAAATCCTTGGTCACTGCGTGAAAAGGGTCGTAAGTCTCCACAACAGGAACAAAAAAATCGGCACCGCGCATGACGCTGAGCGGGTCAATAATTCGATCATTCTCAATCTGCACACCCCAATTGATTATCAGCTCCGACAGATTCTGGTCGATCGGACCCGGGTCAATCAGAAGGAAAACTCGCCCGCCTTGATCCAGATAGTCGCCGATTATCTGAATTTCGCTTCCAAAAAAATCCTTTGTCGGTCCCGCGATCACCAGAACAGAGCAGTCGTCCGGCATCTTTTCCATGGTTGCCAGAGAAAGCAAGGAAATTTGGTAAGCATCGGTCTCGATAGCTTTCTTCACCTCAGCGTATCCGTTCTGATCGCTACCTGCCAGATCATGCTCGCCGTGACCCTCCAAAAAGTAGATATGTTTGTCTTTCTCCTTTGCCGTTCGCAAGATCGCGTTTGTAATCTTGGATTCATTTGGCAACGCTGCCCGTTCTCGACGTCCCCCCTGCGTGACCATGATAGTTTGGTAGGTTTGGACGCCATATTTTTCCGTTAAGGCAGGCGATAGATCGGGATCGACGAACTCCACCTCGACTTTGTCCGAGTGATATTGATATATATCCAGCAGGCTTTTCAAGGAGCGCGCGTCCGAGTCGTCATTCTTATAAAAACAGAATATTTTGATCGGCTCTTCCAAACCGGACAATATTTTTATCGTTTGATCAGACAGGCTGTTCTCTTTGTATTCGGTCAAATCCCATCGCTTCGGATGCGCATTTGCCAGATAGTTGACAGCGGCAAGGATCACCGCGGATAGCAACAAAAAGAGGATCGCATGACTGCCGTATATCCATTGTCGTTTTTTTGACGTCGTATTCATAAATTTTATACTCGGTTATTTTCGGATATCAAAATAGTAGATTATCAATCTGCGTTACGATAGCTCACAAAGAGCGTGTTACCGCCAGCTTTGGCTATCCAATACCTTGACAGTCGCTGTGAGGAAGAAGATGATAAATGTCGCATAATAAATCAAGTGTCTGGAGTCGATAATACCGTTATTGAAATCGTTGAAATGTTCGATCACAGAAATATAGAGGAGCACTTCCCCCCATGCGCCTTCGATCACGGATCCGGCAAGGACTAAGAGCCATAGGAAAAGCAACCCTCCTCCGGTGATCACTGCCGCGATAATCTGGTTCTCGGTGAGCGAGGAGGCGAATAAACCAAACGAAATAAATGCCAATCCCATCAGAAAAACGCCCAGATATGAGGAGAGCAACGCCCATAAATCCGGCTCTCCGTATGTCAATAGGATAAATGGGACATATACGGTAAGTGCCAGGAATGCAAAGAAAAGGGTTGCGGCTGCCGCAAATTTCCCCAGTACCCATTCGAGTTTATCAATGGGCGAGGTGTAGATCAGCTCGAACGCGCCCAGCCGCCGTTCTTCTGCGAATAGGCGCATGGTCATCGCTGGCGTCAGGATCAGCACAATGATACTCGTCGCGCTGAAGATGGGGCGAACGACCATCCTGTCGATATTGAGCTGTCCCTGCAGAAAAGGACTGGAGGTCATCGCTTGCATGCTCATTTGGGTATACCATATGACTGAGTTGTAGAAAAACCATCCGAATAAAATTAGAAATACAGAGATGGAGACGTATGCGATCGGCGAAGTAAAATATGAGTTGACTTCCCGCTCCCAAACAGCATAAATTTTTTTCATTCGCTCGTCTCCTTTTCCGATTCTGATCCCTCAAAATTTTCGGATGTCTCGATATCTTCCTCTGTGGTCAACTGCAGAAAAACCTCTTCCAAGCTCATCCGGTCCGGACGAATCTCATACAAGCGCCATCCGTTCTCGATCACGACTTTGGCTGCATGATGACGGATATTTTCTCGTTCCGCGCTCCGGATTGTCAGATAATGTCCCACGGACGCTCTCTCTTGATCCAGAGGCATGGAGGAGTCCAGCTCTACGGATTCGATCTCTGGAATCTTTCTCAGTTTTCCGACTATTTTCTCTATATTCTTCACGGAATATTCGCCGAGACTCGGCTCTTCGATGTGCATCATAAACCGCTCGCTCCCCTGCAATCTCACAGTCAAAGCCTCTGTGGAATCCTTCGCGACGATGTGTCCGTTATGGATGATGATCACCCGACCGCAGGTCATGCTCACTTCCGGCAGGATATGGGTGGAGAGGAGGATGGTATGGTCGCCGGCTAAGGACTTGATTAGATGGCGGACTTCGATGATTTGTTTTGGGTCCAGCCCCACTGTCGGCTCGTCCAGGATCAATATTTGGGGATTATGGATCAACGCCTGCGCCAGACCCACCCGCTGTTTATAACCTTTTGAGAGCTTAGAGATACGCAATCGCCGATTCTCCCCGATATGGACTCGTTCCACAATATCGCGAATCCGTTTGGATATCTGTCGGAACGGAACTTCCCGAATCTGCGCGACAAATCTCAGATACGCGTCTACTGTCATGTCCGGGTAAAGCGGCGGATTTTCCGGCATATAACCGACGTGACGACGCACTTCTTTGGAGTCATCGAACACGTCGAAACCAGCTACCTTTGCACTGCCGGAAGAGGGAGGAAAAAAGCAACTCAATACTCGCATGGTGGTGGTTTTTCCCGCGGCGTTCGGACCGAGAAAGCCAACGATTTCCCCTTTCTCCACCTGAAAACTTACGTCTTGAATCGCAGGCTTTGCACCGTAGTTTTTTGTCAAATTTTCTACTTGGATCATACGCGTCCCCGTATTTAGCGCGATCCGCAGATTACGCAAATTATCGTAGATTAAAATATACAAATATAAGCAAAACGCTACCCTCTGAGATCATGCAAGTTCCGATCTCACGGCTCATCAAACAGGAGAATTTTGTTTCGTGTTCCAAATTGAATCGAGCTTCGGCAAAGGTTCCGCGCAGAAAAATTTCAGGGAAAATTTAAATTAAATATGGTCAATTCGAAAATGAATGATTAGATTGTGGCGTTGCCGTGAAGGAAATGACCCTGACTTTTTCGGAAAATATGGGTTTCCAAGACAACACATGGAAATCGATTTTTGAACTTCTGGAGGATCACATAATGCAAAAAAAAGTGACAATAAAGACGCTTCGGGGTATGAAGCGTCGTTCGGAAAAAATATGTATGTTGACCGCTTACGATTATCTGACGGCGAAACATGTAGACGCGGCTGGGGTGGACGCGATCCTTGTGGGCGACTCTGCGGCAATGGTGTTCGCCGGCTATGAGAACACGTTGCCGATCACCTTAGACGAGATGCTATACCACGTCAAAGCGGTTAATAGAGGACGCAAACGTGCGCTTCTTGTAGGCGATATGCCCTTTCTTTCCTATCAGGTATCTCAAGATCAGGCGATCTATAATGCGGGCAGGATGTTGAAAGAAGGCGGCGCGGAAGCGGTCAAATTGGAGGGCGGCGAGCCTATAGCTCCTTTTATCGACAGAATGACCCGGGTTGGGATACCGGTGATGGGACATTTGGGCATGACGCCGCAATCTGTTCATCAGTTTGGGGGTTATAAACTGCAAGCAAAGTGTGAACGAAGTGCTGAGCGGCTGCTCAACGACGCTGCAGCTCTGGAGCAAGCCGGATGCTTTGCGATTGTCCTGGAAAAAGTGCCGTATCCCCTGGCGGGAAAGGTCAGCGAAAAACTGAAAATCCCCACTATCGGAATTGGGGCGGGACCCGACTGCGACGGTCAAGTTTTGGTGGTGGACGATATGCTGGGTATCTTTGAGGAGTTTGATCCCAAATTTCTGAAAAGATACGCGAACCTGGCAACGATCATAAGGCAAGCGGTTTCCACTTATGTCTCGGAAGTCAAAAATCAGGAATTTCCCACCCTGGATCATAGCTATTCATAAGGAAAACGTATGCTTTTGTTTGATACTATTTTCGACATGCAGGGGCAAAGCGAAAAATATCGGAGTCAGGGGAGAAAAATCGGCTTTGTGCCGACAATGGGATTTTTGCATGAGGGACATCTGAGCTTGATGCGGATTGCCAAAGAGAAATGCGACGAACTGGTGGTCAGTATTTTTGTCAATCCATCGCAGTTTGCTCCCAACGAGGATTTTAGCTCGTACCCGCGCAATTTCCAGCGGGATATCCAACTGCTGGAGGAAGTCGGCGCGACCGCGCTTTTTATGCCGACTCAAGAGATGATGTATCCCAAGGGATATAAGACATGGGTCCATGTCGAAAAACTCGATACAAAATTGTGCGGTATCTCCAGACCCCATCTTTTTCAAGGCGTGACAACGGTTGTAAACAAGCTATTCAATATCGTGCGTCCTCATATAGCTCTGTTCGGACAAAAAGATGCTCAGCAAGCGATTATCATTAAGAAAATGGTTGTTGATCTGAATATGAATATCGAGATTGTGATCGGGCAGTTAATTCGGGAGACGGACGGGTTGGCGATGAGTTCCCGGAACAGTTACCTTTCGGAAGAGGAACGGCGGGACGCGGTAGTCTTATATCAAGCACTACAGCTCGGCAAGCGACGGCTGATGGAGGCTGGTATGGGGAAAACCAAGATTTTGTCGGAGATTCGGCAACTGATCGAGGCTAAACCCACGACCCGAGTCGATTATATCGAGATGCACAGCGCGAAAAATCTGGCGGAAATCGGCGAGCATCCCCAGGGCGATATCCTGATCGCGTTAGCGGTATTTGTCGGAAATACGCGGCTGATCGACAATATTACAGTTTCAATCTGATAGGTTACGGATTTCTTTCCACCGTGGTCATCTGAAAAACCGCATCAATCGCCTGAGTGCGGTCGATCTCTACGGTTTGAGTCGCTGTCTGATAACGAGAGTCGAAGCAGATCAAATCCATTGTGGAAGATACGACCCATGTCGCCACCTCTTCCGGTTCAGATTCGTCTGTCTCTATGATCGTTTCTCCCAGCGGCAATTCATCCGCGGAATTGATATAGAATTCGCCGTTCTCATCGGTGATTTTGAAATAGGGCGTATCGTCGTCAATCTCGTCCACCGGGCGATCGATACAGACCAAAATATATCCATTGTAACTTGCCGCCTGCATCAGGCAGCGATATATATTCGCTGTCAAATCCTCGCGGATAGTTCTGGTATGAAGCCCCATATCAAACGTTTCATTGATCAGCTCTATCAATTCCTTTTCGCCAGTCCAATCAAGAAAAGTGATCCTCACGGAATTGCGAAATGAGACCGTGAATCGCAGAGTGGTCTCCTTGTCAAATGGATTCGGAAAATTTTGATACAACTCGTCATCCTGGAGAACGGTTTTGTCGATCTCGTTGTCCACGCCCGGGTCGGACGCTGGCTGAGACGATGCGTCAAGAAAATTCCCAAGATGAATTTTTGCCCCGACAATAGGTTGTCCCTCCGAGTCCACTACCTGCCCGTAGATTCCTGGAAAGCGTTCGTCGTCGTCGTCGCTGTTGCAAGATACCCCGAGCCCAATCGCGCACCAGCCCAAAAATAGTAAAATGATCATACTTTTTCGTCGCACAATCTCTCTCCTTCCATAGTTCGTGAATAGTAGCGGTTCCATTGTTGTGTTTGCTCATTTTTGAGCTTCATCGATAACAGGTTTGACCTGTTTGTTCAGGCGGGAGTGACGCGCTCCCGCGGATTTTTGTTTATCACATTTACCGACCTACCGGATCAGAACCATTCGCTGCGTCTTTGTTCCGAGCGATGTTTGTAGTGCCATGAGATAGACGCCGCTACGGGCTTGCTTTCCGTGCCTATCGATTCCATCCCAAGCGACCTCAAACCCTCCAGCCTGATGTTGCCGATCTGCCAGCCGCTTTACCAATCGTCCCGACACATCATAGATCGAGACGCTCGCTCGACCGCTTTTCACCATTGCATAACGGATCACGGTGTGGTCTGCAAATGGGTTTGGATAGTTGACAATATCCAGAACAGGCAGGCTTTGGATCGGCGGCGCATCCTCAACCGAGATGAATTCGTCGGAAACAGGCAGGATCAATCGAGAGGGATAGGTCGATCCAAAATATACGGCGTTTCGAGCTGTGACAAACTCTTCTGGAAATCGAGAGAAAGGCGCACCAGTGTTTGGATTAACCGCAAATCGGTCGTAATTGCTGCTGGAAATATCCACTCGAATCTGATGACCGATATTAAAGACGATAGCTGCGCTCCATAAATCGATATCAAATTCGTATATCTCGCCCGGCGTCAAGAAATCTTCTTGGGAAAAGCTATTTCGGTGGCGGGCGCGGATAATGCCGTCTCCGATCAAAATCGATCGTCCATCGGGGTAGACGTCGCATAATTTCGCGGTAAAGTCTGTATCGACCGCATCGGACGACGCCCATAGTTTGACTTTTATTTTACCTGCAACATCGACCGGTTCCGTGAGCGGCTCCGTAGTAAATGTCAGCACGTCGGCGCGGCTCTCTACGGATGACTGGTCGTATGGTCCCATATCTCCATGCAAATTGCGTCCCCCGATTGTCGGCGCAGGATCTGTCGGGTCAAAAATAAAATCGAGACTATCTGATTGGAGAACCGGAGAGTCGGAGTTGAGCGATCCGTCCGGGTAGAGATAAAAATTCATATCGGTTATTCCATCGGGGGGCCATGTCTCGGAAGTCCGCCATTCATTTCCCGGAGACCCTGGATCGTCCACATCGCCCATCGAGTAATATCGAACCGCGGGTTCGTCCATTATGCCGGTTTCCTCTCCTTTCATCCAGTAATTGAACCACGCTACCCCAAGCATTAAAATCTGGGTCGTGCTAAGCACGGCATTCTCTGGAAAAACCAGCTCCCCGATCTCCTGCCCCCAATCCATGTGGGTATAGGGACCCATGAGCAGCTTTTGATTTCCGTGCGCGCCTGATACTCCGTTGGCATGTAAACCGAGAAAGCTGTTGACCGTACCTTCGCAAAAAATATCATGCCATCCGCCGATAAAAAAAGCCGGCACGTTGACCGCGTCATATCGGGTCTCGACATTCACTTGATCCCAAAATTCGCTATACACCGCGTGAGACTCAATTTCCGGTAAGAGATACGTCTCCTCCAAGCCGCCGATCCAATTCTCGACCAGTCGCTCGCGATACGCGCCGCCCTGATACGCGGCTTGTTCATAGATATTGCTTGCCGCTACAATCGGAACCTGGCAAACCAAATGAGGCGGAGTCGCTCCAGCCATCATTGTTTGAGTAATGCCCATGGCAGACGCTCCAATCGTGCCGACCTGACCGTCGGACCAGGATTGCTCAGCGATCCACTCAACCGTGTCGTATCCGTCTTGGCGCACCCCCCAACCGTCATCCTCAAACAGGCGGGCAACGCCTTCGGAATCATACCGTCCTCGCGTGTCTTGAAGGACAATGGTGTATCCCAGTATGTCGCACACTGCGACCAATTGATCCGCCTCCAAGGCGTCCTCACGACCATAAGGCGTTCGTATCAAAACGCTTGGATACGAGCCAGGAAAACTCGGTCTGTAAATATCCGTCGCGAGGTGAATCTCGTCGCGCATCGGCATCATCACTGTTTCAAATTCGTATGCCATCCCGTCGAGAGAGGATAGCAAAATGATCAAAATCACAAAAAACATCGCTTTACGCATAGCAAACTCCTCCATGCTGTGGTTATTAGATAATAGAAAATGGGATTAAATAAAGTAAATAAATTATATATAGATATTTATATTATATATAAATTCTATCAATGTATGCGATTTTTCACATTTTTGGTAGCAGTACTTTTATGCAATATAGCTCGTCTCGTGGGAAGTCGCAACAAAATTCGAGCCTCTCGCCTCTGTTTCTGGGCGACGGATGAATCTCGGGGCTGGATAGAAATCTCTCTTTTGACGAGAATTATAAGCAACCTCCAGATAATGAGTTTCGTATAGCCTGCAAGATCGTGTAAATTTTTTATCGATTTTTCATTGATATTTTGTTTGGAGGTGTAAAAATGGAACCAAATGAGAAAACGACACAAGAAGCCGCCTCGTGCCCATGTGAGAATGGGAATGTGAGTGTGAATGAGAATAAGAGTGAAAAATGCGAGTGTGGATGCGGATGTGAATGTGGGTGTAATTCAAAAGAAACAAAGTATTTCCGAGTCATATTTAATGGGATGGAGATAAAAAATCCCGTTATCAACTTCCTGGTCGGCTGCTCGGTCATCCTGTTGTTATTGACCTTACTCTCCTTTATCATCTCTGTGGTATTGCCGTTCATCGGCACTGTAGTCAGCTTTGCCTTAGGCGTAGCCGGCGTCATGCTGATCGCTGTGATTATCGGCTTAGTATTGTTACTTTTTGCCAGCCCGCTGATCGCTCTCATCGCTTTCCCTTTCGTCATTACGATTCGTGAAAATAAAAAGAACGCCGCGACAAAAAATCAACCGGTGAAAACCTGTTGATTGACGAAAGGGTCAATAAGTGCCTCTCTTAAAAAAAAATCGTCCTTGATTTCTCAGGGACGATTTTTTTTTGCGATCCGCAGATTACGAACTGATAATTAAAGAGTTATGCTATGAAATTTATCTTTCTATCTCGCCGATTAAGGTTTCAATATTAAAAGGTTTGGTTACATAACCCTTGACGTTATGGTTTTCTTGTGCAAATTCTTTCAGCCGTTCCTCCGGAAGAGCACTGCACAAAATAACGGGAATGGTCGCGTCTTCCTCAGAGATCAACCGGATCATCGGCTCCAAGTCAAACAGTTGTAAGTCGAGAATCACCAGATTCGGACTCAGCATCTGGAGAAAGCGCAGGCCGGTTCTCCCATCCTTAGCGACAGTGACCTGATACTTTTTCTGCTCCAGCAGAAAGCTGATTAAAGCTCCGGTCATCTGATCGTTTTCGATGAGCAGTACCGATTTGATCGATTCTTTTTTTCGGACACGGCGCTCAATCGGTAGAGCTACCAGAAAACAGCTTCCCTTATCCGGTTCGCTCTCCACTTCGATAACCCCGTGATGCGCGTCGATATATCGCTTGCTGATCGCCAAACCGTGTCCGATACCGTCCGAAATGTCGTCCATACTTTTGCGCACCTGATAAAAAGGATTGAATATTTTTTCCTGTTCTTCCAGGGGAATGCCGCGCCCTCGGTCGCAGACAGTGACTGCCACCCATTGATTATCCCGTTCTTCCGGCTGTTTGGAATCATTCTTTTTTTCAGACCTCTGAAGCCGGTCAAGATCATCAATTTTTGCTGTTACTTGAATGGAGATACGGCTTTTTGGAGAATATTTGACAGCGTTAGTCAACAAATTTTCGACCACCTGTTGGATACGCTCAGGATCGACTTTGATAATCACACTCTTGAGTTCGGTAGAGACATTGTAATGGTAGTCAAAATTGACCCCTATGTATCGGTCTGTGATCAACTGACGCACCAGCATGGCGTTATTGGTCTCCATGCCGAAAAAAAGCCGGTACGCGTTGACCTCTCGGAATTGATACTTTTCCAGGTCGCTTTTCAAACGGGCGACGGTAAGAAGCTCGTCCACCAGCCGCTGTTCTCGATCGATCGCGTGGATGATCTCCTTCAGAAAAATCTCCTGTTGCTCTCTGCTAAGCTCATTATCCAACATCATGGATGCATACCCAAGGATAGGCGTCAACGGCGTCCTCAACTCATGGCTGATCGCGTTGATAAAATTGGATTTTGCCTGCTCCAATTTTTGGGATTCAGTCACGTCTCGGAAGACCATCACCACGCCAATCACCTCCCTGTTTTCTTTACGAATCGGCGCAGCACTGTCTGTGATATGAAAATGTCTACCAGACTTGGAGATCAATTTGGCGCGGGTTTGCAACCCCGTGACTCTTCCCGTTTTCAAAGCCTGATCAACCGGATTCGGCATAGGTCGTCCGCCGATACTGTCTATGATTACGCACACCTCGTTGATCGGTTTATTGAGAGCTTGCTGGATGGTCCAGCCGGTCATACTCTCGGATACCGGATTCATCCGGATGACCCGTCCCTCGTTATTCGTCACGATAACAGCGTCGCCGATGCTATTTAGGGTGATGGAAAGATTCCGCTCGCTCTTACGCAGAGCCTCCTCCGCCTGTTTTTGCTGGGTGATATTTCGTCCGATCGCTTGAAACCCGACAATCTTTTTTTTCTCCATAACCAGTTGCACACTTTGACCCAACCAAATTTCTTCCCCCTTTTTGGCGATCAGCGGAATCTCCAGATAGCTTTTTGGCACCCGTTCTATAAATTGCTTTTTGTACATCCGCTTGACCCTGGGACGATAATCTTTTCGAATCAGGTCCAGATAAAATTTCCCGACAAATTCGTTCTGAGAATAGCCGAAGGTGTGAGCCGCTGTGGGATTGATATAAACAAAATACCCCCTGACATTCGTTTCATAAATAAAATCGCCTGCATTCTCTACAAAATAGCGATATCGCTCTTGGGTCTCTCGTAGCGCCATCTCAGCGGCTTTACGCTTGGTGATATCCTCGATTTTACCCTCAAAATAAAGAAATTTCCCCTTCTCGTCAAAGACCGATCTCGCGTTTTCTCGAACAAATATAGACTTGCCATCTTTGGTAAGCCACTCGCTCTCAAATCCGATCACCTCGCCATGGTTTTTCATAATGCGGATAAATCTTTTTCGATCCTCCGGGTTCTTATAGCCTCCCTGGCTGATATTCAATTCGGAAAGCCGTTCAAGGCTTTTATAGCCCATCATCCGACACAGTGCAGTATTGGCAATGAGAATCCTGCCTCCCAATGTGGTGCGATAAATGCCGTTTAAGCTCCGCTCGAACAGATGGCGATAATTCTCCTCGCTTTTCTGCAACGCCTCTTTTGAGAGCTTATGCTCAGAAATCTCCGCCTTTAGCTCTCTGTTGATCTTATTCAATTCATTGGTGTGATGCCGATGAATTCGACGATACAGCGTAAAAATTGGTATCGTGAGCAATAGGAAAAAAACAACCGCCCATGACGATATGATAAATTCTCCCGAATGTCGATATGATCGAAACAGATAGCTCGTGACAACAACTGCGTAACTCGCAATTGATATGAAAAAAACGTTAATCCATTTTTTTTGTTTGCCGTTAATCATTATTTTTCCTAACAAGAGTTCCTAATCAAGAGAAAAGAAAAAAAAATAGCCCTATTTCCATAATCATTTTCGTCCAGAAGACACATTTCAGATTTGAAATATGCAATAAAAATTTAAATATACAAAAAATTAATATTATAACGAATTATTTAAGCTAATCACTTCCAATAATTATTTTATTATCAGAAACTATTCTATCGGTCTCCTCCCGAATCCAGTTGAGATACGCGAGACTGCCCGCGCGTATCGGCAATGCGATCGCCTCCGGCATGTTGTAAGAATGCAGCGCGTTTATACGTTCGATCAGCTCATCGACTCTCTGATCGATTGTTTTAATAATCAACAGCAATTCAGAATCATGCCGTGCCGTGCCTTCCCAGTAATAAAAAGATTGAATATTCGGTATCAGATTGACGCATGCCGCCAACCGTTCCTCCACCAATTTTTGAGCGATCCTCTTGCCTTCTTCCTCGGAAGAAGCGGTTGTCAAAACAACGACGCATCTTGTCATATCTGCCTCCCACAAAATTTACTTGCATTTTTTCTTTTCAAGTATATAATTCACACAGATCAAAATCGATCTGTGTGTTAAATTAATTAAACGCTCTGTTATGGCAATTAAAAAAAGTTTGAAATCACTAAAAATATGAAAAGGTTAAGGAAAGTTAAAGAAAAACGATAGTGAATCGATGCAAACCGTTTTAAAAAAATCAGCGTAACCGTAAAAATCCCCTATATCTAAAAAACTCAGGTTATGAGATATACCTACTTAAAATCGACGAACTACTGCTCCGGCGGTCAGCCTGATCTCGACTCTTTCAGGAGAAAACTGATTGGAAAGTGAATTATTAATTTCGGTTGGATTGAAGGTCGCTGTTGGCGTCGCCTTTTTTTCCTCAGTGCTTTTTGTCTCTCCAGGATTTGCCATTTACCTCAAAATGCTTTACGAATCGGTATCTGACGAAGAACGCGCGCAAGTCCCTTACAATGTGATCAAAGACTTCCGCCTGCTTATGATCGTTTTCGCCACTGCGCGCCTGATATTGATCTCCATACTCATTTCCGGCTCCATTCTCTTGCTGACGGCTGTGCGCCTTCCCATTCTCAATTTATGGAATGTTGCGATTATTTTTATGTCGGCAGTCGTCTTGATTTTACTCTCCGAAGTCGCTTCCGAGAGCCTCATCATTCGACCCCAATCCAAACTTTCTGCGGTTCTCGGTTATCTCATTCTTTTGTTTTATTATCTCACAGCTCCCGTTGTCAAAACTATTATGCAGGTATCAAAACAGTTGACCAACAATCTGATCCCGACCGAGACCAATTCCAATGACGATAGTAAGGATTTGGAACAGATGATCGAGGAGGAACGAGTCCGTTCCCAATTGGAAGAAGATGAACTGAAAATGATCGACGGAATCGTAGACTTGCATCAGATGACAATCAAAGAGGTGATGGTGCCGCGCATTGACGTGCAATTTATTGATATGAACAGCTCCTACGAACAGGCGGTTCAGTTCATTGATAAGCAAGGCTACTCTCGGATACCCTCGTATGACGGCACAGTCGATAATATTGTTGGAATCCTGTACGCCAAAGACCTGTTGAAATCCTCTGCAGCCAATGACTCCGACTCTATCAAAAACCAGTTGCGTCCCGCGCACTTTGTGCCGGATAGCAAAAACGTGACCGAGATGCTGAGAGAATTTCTCCAGAAAAGAGTGCATCTCGCTGTTGTGATCGACGAATACGGCGGCACGGCTGGGTTGATTACATTGGAAGATATTCTTGAAGAGATCGTCGGAGAGATTCAAGACGAGCATGACTTTGAAGAGCCGTTATTCAAAAAAATTGATGAAAATACCTACCAATTCGACGCCAAAATCGATCTGGACGACCTGGGCGAAATCATCGGACATGAATTTAGCGAAGATGAAGATTTCGAGACCCTGGGGGGGTTAATTCTGGATCGTATCGGACGCGTCCCTAACAAAGACGAAACTCTAATTATCGAAGGTATCCACATAAAAATCGAAAAGGTCGACGGGAGGCGTATCTCCTGGGTTCGAATTAAATTGAACGCCCACAAAGCGTCGGAGCCAAAACCGGAATGATCCGTTCGGATCAATTCTGCAGAGTTCGATTAAAAATGGGGAGGGTTGTTCATTGTTGCGACCGCGGCGCATTCCGAGACCGCTATCAAATCTATATCGGGAAAATCGGCTTTAATCCGCTTCACGGCTTCTCGGAATGTCCGTGAGCCGTATCCACCACCAACACATCCACATGCGCGGAGACCAATTTCTGAACCCGTTCCAACGCTTGATTTTTAAATTCTTATTTCCCCTCAATATTTCGTTATCAAAAAATTTTGGAATATCTGGATGATTTGAGTGTAGATTTCAAGTTTCACTCGATAAATTTACGGATTTTATTTGATTGAGTTTGATTGAGAATAGAATAAAGGAGCGCGTGTATGAAAATTTTTATGAAAATTTTGATGATTTTGGTCCTCGGTTATGGACTTTCAACCGCAGCCGAGACCTCTTTGGGTAAGATATCCTTGATACAAGGCAACGGCGTGGAGATTAACCCTGATGGAAAATCGGAATATGAGCCGGCAAAATTGGATGATCCGATATTTGAATCGACCACGATAAAAACTGACAAGGATTCCAAAGCGGAAATTACATGGAAAGATGATCGATCACACACGATAATCAAAAGTGGAAAAGAGATTCGTATCCGAGATTTGTATCAGCAGACCTCGGATAAAAAAATGACCTCTTTTGAAAAATTATGGGTGAGCGTTGGCAAGTTGATCAGCGGCGAGGAGAAGGAAAATTCCGGAAATGTGGCTTCGATTCGGGGAGACGATGGGGGACCTACGGAATCTTTGCACTGGAAAAGCTCCGAAGCGGAACTGGAAAGTGCCCAGAAGTTGTTCGATGAAAAAGAGTATGAGAAATGTATTGAGATTCTGGATCAAGTTATAAAGGAAGATCCGACAGATGCAAAGAAGGCAATCATTTTGGTGACTCGAGGACTGGCGCACTATCAACTGAAACATACAGATCAAGCGAAAGAAAATCTGGAGCTTTTTATCAAAGAATTTTCAAAGCACCTGTTGAAAGACGACGCCCAATCTGCTCTGAATGAATTGAAGGAAAAATAAGACTGTTCTATATGTGAGTCCCCTCTAAAAAGGGTCTTTTTGCGAAAATTGCTGAAAACGTTTGTTGATATTGTTGAACTTACGACACGTAAATTTAACAATATCACCCAAATTTTTAGTTTTTAGAGTGGACTCATTCTTTAATTATCAATTCTTAATCTGCGATAATCTGCGTAATCTGCGGATCGATTTCCGTGATGACGAATAATACAGGCTAACTGCTTTTCAAAAATTCGTAGCTCAAGACGCTTACCCTCCCTGTTAGAATTCGATCATAGCTCCCAAGAAAAACATCTGTCCCAGCGGCTTGTAATCCTGCCAGATCTCCGTTGTGGCGTCCGTCAAATTATGACCCCTGGCAATAGCGGTGATATTTTGATAGACCCGGCGGGAGAGATCGATATTGAGCATTTGATACCCTTCTAAAGTCGTGGGTTTCGGTTTGGACGACCGGCTGTTATCCGCGTATCGCTCCCCAATGATACTCCAGTTGAGTCGGGCGTTGAAATACCGTTCCGAACGATAATCAATCATAAAGCTGGAGTCGAAGAACGGCTGATACGCCAGGTGGTCATTAAAAGAGCGAACCTTGACATTTAAGCTGATCTGAAAAAAAGGCGCGGGCGTCAACACGCTTTCGGCAAAGAGTATATGGCGGGTTAGGTTCTCTTTTTTCAGAACCGAATCCGGGGAAGCGACCGCCCATGTATACGTGCTATCCGGCGAGATATGAGACTGATACAACGGCAAGTTCTTGATACTCGCTACGTTCCACCCGGCACGCATCTTGATGGATGGAGTCGGATCATATTCTGCCGCGGCTTCGAATACAAAGGGATGCAACTCGGGCATGGGCGTATACATGCTGTCTATAAACGCGTTGTGTCGCCAGTATGTCTTCAGCGAATGTCCTTGAAGAAAGGAACTGAATGTCGCAGATAGCGCAATCTTTTTCGGCGTGGTGTAAGTCGCTTTGAGATAGGGCAGCATTTTCGATGTATCGCCAAGCTCATCAGTATTATATCCGAGCATATTTGCCCCAATAATTCCGGATATGCTCGAGGTCGGGGTCCAGATCCACTTCGGCTGGATCATGAAATAATTCATACCAAATGAGACGCCGTTGTGGAAATCAGTGGTGGAGCGCGCTAAAAGAGCGTCCACGCTGACAAGATGATCCCCCCATAATCCGGTAATCGCCAATTTCGTCAAAAAGCTATTTTCTTCATCTTCCCATTCCGCCAATTGATTTGATCCTTCCTCTTTAAAATAGCTTTTATCTGCGGAAAATCCGGCAATTATGAATATCTTATCTTTAATGGTTTTTCTAAAATTGACCGAGCCTTCAAACATACGGAATCGACGCTTTCGATCCAAATTCAGGTCGGAGCTGGCTCCGTACATCTCGTAAGGTCGATTGAAAAAAGAACCTCTGACTGATAAATTGCCGGTTTCGTCTATTTGATAATGAAACCGACCCTCTGCCTTTGCCTCTTGATATTCGCTATGATCCGTATGACCCCCAGAGCGCTCAAATCCTAAATTCAGAAAATAGTTGAAATTTTCGACCTGATTTCCATGAAAAAAGCTGACCGGTATCGTGGTATAAGTCCCGAATTCAGCTGAAGCTCTGTATAGATATTTACGCAACTGGCTCGATCCTTCTTCCTCCGGTCCCGACTTCTGACCCAAACTCTGCTGAATCTCCAAAATACCTTTGTCTTGATTCACCGGAATGTTGCGAGGTGAAACCAAAATATCGGGCGGACCGGTCAACTCCTTCTCGCTTTTGTCGACGGTGTGCCGGTTTCCATAAATATAGAGATCGTCAATATCTAACGATTCCGTCTCCTCTATTATTTGAAATTCAGGATCGCTCCCGGGCGTTTTTTTCACATCCACGCGGCTGGAATCAGAGAAAGTCGGCTTTTCGTCGGTGGAACGGTCATTCGTATTTTGAGCGTCTGACCATTGAACTCCGATTGCCGTGAAACAGATAAGTAGGATTAAAAAAAACGGTAAAATTCGTCTCACCCTCATCTCCTCTTTTTTGACAGAACGGTTGACCCGCTGTATGTTCACAAACGAAATTTGCCATCGAAATTTACGCGCATGTCGCGCGTTCTCCGTGACAGATCATACCTCATTCCCCGGATTTGATCAGCTTCAGCTTTCCCTGATCCACCAATTGCATTGCCTTCTCGCTTTTCAATATTTCATCCTCTGGAACAAACTCTGACGCTTCCGGCTTCATTTCCAAAACCCATCCTCCGAAAAATCGAACAATTAATATGCCGGGATGTACGTTTTTAATCTTTAACATTATATTTCTCCTTGAAAATGAAAAAGTCTTTAAAGAGCAATAAATAATTTAACTTAACCAAATATAAGATAATAGGTTAAATAGGATATTGCAATGCTTTTCTTGTAAAAAAAATTGATGCCTTTTTTAGCCGAATCACGATTATATTCTCTGTGACTCTGTAGCGAATTATTCAGGACTATAGTGAAATGCGCGCAAAGGCTCAGTTTTCCTGAAAGAAACCTGGCAAAAAGATATAATTCTTTAACTATCAATTCTTAATCTGCGCTGAAAGAAACCTGGCAAAAAGATATAATTCTTTAACTATCAATTCTTAATCTGCGATAATCTGCGTAATCTGCGGATCGAGTTCCCTTCTGTGGCGAACTGCGAGGTCACATGAGATCAATCCATATCAAAATCTATCGATTCTTTCCCGCTAAAAGTTTTGGAGAAAATTTCCATCATTTTTAAATTTTGCTTGGAGAGCATCATTGCATTCCCCATGATAGAGTAAAACAATATGCTTAAACGGGTTTTTGATTCTTCAGTTTTTATACGCCCTGCCTGTATCTGGTTTAGTTTTTCTGCAAATTTTATTAACTTCAAATCCTTATCAATTACAATCTTAAATTTATCGACATCTTTATTGCTTAACGCCAATTCAGTATTTAATAAGATGTCGTGCAATATCTGGCGAACCTTTTGTAGCTCTTTTATCTGCTCATTGAGCAAGCCCTTGTGATGATTGCTAAGATGTGTATAGGATCGAAGAACAATATCGCGATGCCCATCTGCCAGCTTTTGCAATCGCCGAATTGTTTGCCCATACTTAAAAGATAGGGTCGCATCCTCTTGTTGCAATAAGCGCATAGATTTAAAAATATTGGCAATAATAATATTTGTCCATCGTTGAATACGTTTTATTTTTTTCTTCTCGGCTTTCAAAAGGTATTCATTTTGGTTGAACAGCGCGTCCAATGTGGCATCCAGAGATATCCGAATTTCATAAACGAACAAACTCATGTGTTCAAAAGTTGTTGTAAGTGTGTCGGCTACATCCGTGACTTTTTTCAGATTAAAAATCTGATCCAGTTCTTTATCTTTGGATCGTTTTTTATACTTAGAATGATTTTTCCAGATAATCATTCCCGCTAAAGCTAACAACCCAATAACGCCAAAGCCTTTTCCATAAAAAATGACAACTGCAATGAGGCTGGATATAGTAAAAGCTAATAAACCAGTCATAAACCAACCGCCGATAACTGTCAAAACGCCGGTAATCCGGTACACTGCGCTTTCTCGTCCCCAGGCTAAGTCTGCAAAAGAGGTTCCCATGGAAACCATGAATGTGACATAAGTTGTTGAAAGTGGCAGTTTTTGCGATGTCGCATACGAAATTATCGCGCTGGCGACCATCATATTCACAGAAGCGCGCAACAGATCAAATGAGGGACGTTGGTCTGAATCTGTATTCGCTTTATATTGGGTTGTGTCCAATCTTTTTGCTATCCAATCGCTGAGTATAGACGGAGTGAATCGTTTGACAAAATTGAAAAAGCGGATTGCCATACGAACAACTATACGAGAAATGAAAATGGATTCAAATTTTTCATCTTCACCTGATTGTTCTCCCAGACTGAGTTCTATTTCTGACACTGTCCTGGCTTTTTTTGATACCCACAAGGTAATCACCATAATAACGCCGGCAATTAACAGCATGTAGGATTCAGTCGGGACTTTTTTTCCTAATACGCCCATAGCGGCAGTCAAGGGGAAATCCGTAGCCATAGCCGCGTCGTAGGCATGGAAACCAGCCATTGGGACGCCAATAAAATTGACCAGGTCATTGGCTGCAAAAGCCATTGCCAATGCAAACGTGCCTATGAGTATGATCGGTTTGAATATATTCAATTTAAAAAAAAGCGCGATTTGGAGTAAAGCTGCTGAAACAGCAAAAATAGAGGTGAGAATTAAAAAAGTATTTGTTTTAATCCATTCAGCGGTTTCCGGTGTGATAAAAGTGGCACCTTTTGCGCCTTTAACCAATATAAAATAGGTGATAAAGGAGAGTGCCATACCGCCCCAGAGTGCTCCGAAATGTTTCATTCTTTTAAGGTAGTCGAAAGTAAATAATAAGCGGCTTAGAAATTGAACAATAGCACCAAATATAAAAGCAATTAAAACAGATAATAAAATTCCAAATATGATGAGCATGGCTTTGCTGGTATTAATATATTGAGATAGCAAAGCCAAACTGCCATCTTTCTGCAAAATTTTAAGAACTGATATCGCTACCGCGCCGCCTAATAATTCGAATACAATAGAAACTGTTGTTGAGGTGGGAAGCCCATACGTGTTGAAAAGATCAAGCAGAATGATGTCTGCTATCATCACAGCAAGAAAAATCGTTATCAATTCAGGCATATTAAAAAGATGTGGATGAAAAATCCCTTTACGGGCTACCTCCATCATACCGCTGGAAAAACTCACGCCGACCATAATACCCAGGCTGGCGATTATCAGAATGACATATCGGGGAGCAACCCGCGACCCAAGAGATGAATTAAGAAAGTTCACCGCGTCATTGCTCACTCCAACGATCAGATCAAAAATTGCAAATACAAACAAAACTACTACCGCTATTAAAAACAAATCTGCGCCCATACTTTTATCCGCCTTTTATTTAATTTTTGTCGCTATATGATCTATATTTAACTTAATACTTATACTTAACTATTTGAATTTACTTGGATTATTCTATTTTTTCCAAAATAAAATATTTCGACTCTCGACCGCATCTCTCCAAATTTGCTATTCAGCCAGTTCAACAAAATAGCTATAAGACTGGCTCATTCCCTCAAAGCAGTTGGCGCAGATGGCGATCTTTGATCGGTCTGACAGAATCTGACGACGCATAGCCTGCATTTTTTCCCCTTTCCAGATATCCTTTATTTTTTCCCCTTTCGCCAAATCCCCGACGATAAAATCCGCGTCCTTGTCAAAGCAGCAGGGGACAACGGTTCCATCCCAATTCAGAGTCAAACTATACCAGATGACCCGACACCAATTCTCCGACCGCATTTTGACCCGATATTTCCCTTCGCTATCCTCATAGCGGCGAAATCGCTCGTCGTCCGGCAGAAAATGATCGCCCTGATCCTTTGTATAAATCTGCGCGCTCTTCAGGGAGAGCCGGTCCACGCGTATCCGCTTTGCCAGACGCTTTATCTCATTAATTTTTTCTTGATTATGCTTCATCACCAGGAATTGCAGGTGGATCAGAGGTCGGGCAGTGTTCCGTTCTCGCTTGCGCCTGCTCAAAAGCTCCATCCCGTCTATCACCCGTTGAAAATTGCCGCCCACCCGATAGCGTTCGTAGCTCTCCTGATCCACGCCGTCCATTGAGATAATAATCTCGTCCAGACCGGAATCGATCACGCTGTCCACCGCGTTCATGGTACGGAGAAAATGACCGTTTGTGCTGGTCATCACCGGGATATTTTTGGTCTTGGCATAAGCGGTCATCTGATTGAAATTTTTATTAAGATATGGCTCGCCCTGGTTCCAAAAAAGGATCAAAACCAGGCCGTCTCCCACCTCGTCAATGATCTGTTTGAATCGATCTAAGGTCAAATTTCCAGCGGGACGAGTCAGTTCTCCCGCGCCGGATGGACACATAGGGCATTTCAGATTACAGATATTGGTCGGCTCCACCATAAGCATCAAGGGCGTTCCCCAGACTATGGGCTGGCGTCGCACGCGGGATAGAGCCATGGACCCGCCGACCTTGAGGATATTCAACGCCCGCTTCATAGTGATCCGATAACGATATGTCGTGAGAGTCCGATAGATCGTTTTTAGGGGAATTTTGAGCATAAAATTTCCTTTTTATAAAAATTTTCCCGTCGTATCGCTGCGGTTGGACGTTATACCAGATATTCTGATATGGTTCAAATTTTTGCTAGCGGTTGGCTGATTCTTGAAATTTTTCAACCATTTCAAGGCATGCTCCATTTTTCTTCGGATATATCCCATAAAGATAATTTCTTGTTTAGAAATTTCTCTAATTTTTCGATGTCTTCCCTTATTGGATCAATTAGAAAATTATAACCATCTTTGCTGAATTTTTTGGAGACTTTTGTTCTTGTGATCGATTTGTTCTTTTGTTTCAGCTTCACATTGAAGTCAACATCCGAGTCGACTTCAAGAAATTTCGCTATCTCTTTCAACACAGCTTTATGATCTCTGAGAAATTCTTCAAAAAAGACAATTTTGAATTGTCCTTTAGGAAACAACTCCAGGTAACGGCTGAGTTGAAAATAGTATAAGCTCCTCTCTAAGAATGTCTTATCTTCCTTTATGAGAGAGTTCAAATCATAGGATTCAGAATAGAGATTTAATTGTAAACAATGCGAATAATGGGAGCGGATTCTGGCAAATGGATTTCTGAGCAGATAAATAAATTTCATATTCGGGACAATTTTATGGATATTTTCCGGACATTCCAACCCATAAGAGGGAGCTTCTGAATAGATTGTAGAAGACTCTCCAACCCGTTTTTCACCTTTATAACCTCTCATCATCATTTTTGATAATCGCTCTTTTGTCCCAATATGCGAGTAACGATTCAAGTGAACTGGCTCATCTAAAAAGATGCCCGGCTCTTTGATATAGGTCATAAAAATACCGGGATGCTGATCGAGATAGTTATGTAAACTTGTGGTCCCGGCTTTCATTGCGCCAATAAGCAAAAAGTCAGGTAACATTCGATCTACTTTGATATTTCGATCCAAATACCATGTTTCATTCAATTTCCAAAACATTTTTTGATATTTTAACAGTTTATATTTTAAAAATAATTTTATATTATTCAACATAATAGGTTCCAATCATACTATTAAGATGCTTTATATTAAAATTAGCAAGCCGCCCGAATCTCACTATCTCAAGTCCGAGCGGCTATGTATCTATCCTACTCTGATAGCTCGTCATTGTACATCTTAGAGAAGTGCTTTCAGCCTTTTTACCAATTGACCCTTAGAACTCATTCCGACAACTTTGTCTTCCAGCTTGCCAGATTTGAAATATAGGATCGTCGGAATTCCTTGGATCCCATATTCCCGCGCCTTCACTTGGTTCGAATCCACATCGATCTTGCAGATTTTTGCTTTTGGATGAAAATCCTCGGCAATTTCTTTGACCAGCGGACCGATCATCCTACAGGGACCGCACCATTCCGCCCAAAAATCGACGATTACCGGCACATCACATTCCAGGACTTCCTTTTCGAAAGTTTCGTCAGTTAAATGAACAATACCCATGATTCCTCCATTAATTTTTTAATATTTCCGATTTGATTTATCACAATCGCCCGTTGGGGCGTAAAAAAATTACAACTTATTTTACTAAAGTCAAGACTTTTAGTTGTTTAGTAAAAACAAAAATTGGACTCGCTCAAAAAACGCGGCTTTAGCCCTATCCCTCTTCGCAATCAACGCAATCTGCGGATTTTTCAGATCGGACTTGTGGAGCAAATCCCAGAGCCGTTTTTTTCCAATATTCCTGAAAATGGGATCGAAACCAGCTCTCTTCCGATGCGTACAGCGCGTTGAATCCTCCCCAGGTCCAGATTAAGAGGGTTCCTTCTGTCAGCGACTCGACCTCGATCTCACGTGGATGGGGCGGTACCTGACAACTGAGTTTCCAGAGTGCCCGAGCGTCCTCTCCCCTCGCCCGCTGATCGATATAATTCATTTTTCCCGAATCATTCACCCGAATTTTCTCACAAATCAGGCAGGAATCCATACGGAGAAACTCTCTCAGCCAGGATTCGGGAAGTTTTTTCTGATAGAGACTTTTTGCCATCTCCAGCTCGTCAGCCGACAAGATGCCGTAGATTCGGCACAGATACGGGCGAGCCGGATAGATCAGGCAGGCGTGATTTTTGACGATGAGAAAGGGGCAGATTTGGGGCCTCTCATCTCGGAGCGTCAGCAGGTTTTTGACAGTTTCCTCCGGAAAGCACTTGTGAATATAGGAGACAATCTTAAAATATTCAGCCTTATACAGCGGATACATGACCGCGATATCCCCTTGCATCTCCTCTTCTGTCAGACGACAGCAGTCAGAGCATGTTTTTGGACATTCGGTCTGCGGAGCGGCTTGATACAGCGTGTCCAATTTTTCTTGAGAAAGTTTGTTTTGATCTATCCAATCAATCAATTCGAGTAGCGGAGCCATATTCTAATTTTCCTCGAAACTTTTTGTGATTCCCTTCAATTTTTTCGATATGAGAGTATCTGCCGCGGCGTATGGCCTCAGCTTTTTCTTGACTTGCTGGATTCTCCATTGGTGATCAAGCGAATAAGCAAACGCCAATTCCAGCAGATAGCTGTTGATCAGGCGATCGGTATTTTCATCTTCTTTTGTCGATCTTCGAAACTCTCGGAGTTGTTTCTCTACCGCTGCCGAATCGCCCAGAGCAATATTTGCGGAGATCAAATCCGGCATGATAAAAGGCTTGACTTGAGGCTGCAACTCGATCGCCCGCTGGAGATACGCCATCGTTTCCGTAGGGCGTTGACCTGTCGTTGTATAAAGGCGACCGAGCGTTGTCAACACATATACGTTGTTGGGCTGATGTCGGCTCACAATCTCAAACTGGTGAATCGCCTCATCCCAATCTTGCAACAGCATATGCGCCTTTCCAAGATAAAAGTGTGGTTGCGTTTGGGTATCGCCGACAAGATACGCTGTTTCCTGTAAAAATTTCAGAAAACTGGGATCAAAATCCTTTTGGTCGCCCACATAATATGTCCACAACAGTTCGTAGGCTTTTTGGAGATCGGAAGTAATTTGTTTCCGATCATTTGAATATCGGGTCAATTCGGTTAAAAAATAGGGAATTGCTTTTTTTAGAGCCTCTATTCCCTCTGTTTCTCGATCGCTTTCCATCAAAAACAAGCCGTATCGATAGCAATTTTTGCCATCTTGAGTCTTCTGCATCGCAATTTTATACGCGGCAACCGCGCGGGTAGTATCTTTTAGCAACCGGTAGCATTCGCCTCGATAGAAATTGATTTCGGAAAAATTCGGTAAAATCTCATCTAACCGGTCGTAGGCTCCGAGAGCCGATTCCACATCGTCTTGTTTCAGATAAGCGTATCCCAGTTGATACAATGTTTCCGGGTCATAAGGATCGAGTCGCAGCGCGGATTCATAATAGTGAGTTGCGGCTCTGTATTTTTTTTGGAGATAAAAAGCGTCGTTGCCCATTCGGACATCCTGCCGGCTTAAATAGCGAGACCCGTCAAACCAAAGAAGAATCGCCAGACCCAAGATTCCAATCGGAATCAACATATAGCGAATTGGTCGGACGTAAGCCCGTATCTTTGTGATTCGGCTGCCGGCTCCTTTCGACGGATCGCGTTCCCGATAAGAAAGACCCACTCCGAGAGCCGCGATTATCCAAAATATCATAGGCGTGGAAATATTTTGAAAGTTGACATTTGCCATATTGATGATCAAAAATCCCGCCATTCCTATGAAAATGGCGAAAACAATTTTTTTCCGAAATGTGTTGTCGTCAGTCCGATAGGCTCGACGCAATCCCCATCCCGCGACGCACAGCAGGCTCAGGAACAGTGCCAGCCCGATCACCCCATGATTGACGACGATCTCCAAATATTCGTTATGCGCGTGGTGGACCACATTGGCGAATTGGTCTAATCTATAGCTGGGATCGCGATATTCGGGAAGCAGGATCCGAAACATTCCTCCGCCATTCCCTATCCAAATATTTTGCCGAGCCATCTCGAAAGCGGCTTTCCAGATATGCAACCGTTCGCCGTAAGCCGGATTTTCTAGGTCGAGAAGAAGAAGCATTCTCTGTCGAAATTTTTCAAAGTAGAGGAATAAAGCGGCGAAACTGCCAAGGGTAAGGGTCAATGCAAACAGAAGAGTCGGAATTCGACGACGCAGATAATAGATCGTCAAAATAATGATCTGGGTCATCGCAATTAACCATGCCAGCCGTGTCTGGGTCAGCGTGAGGGCGACCAGTCCCATGATACAAACAAGCCCGTATAACACCCTGTTGACGACGGTGCGTTTGTGCATGGTCAGCGTGGCGATTATCGATAAGGTGAGGATCAAAAATCCAGAAAAATGCACTGGATTTCCAAAAGTAGCAGGGGGGCGATTGACCAGTGCTCGCTGCCAAGGGAAGGGGCTGAGTCCGTAATAAAGCGTCAGACCGTAAGCCGCGCTCAATCCGAACAGAATAAAGATCGTCGAGAGCGCGTGGCGGGCAAATTTCTCGGATCGGATTGTTTGCAGAGTCAGAAAAAAAAGAGTGCCAAAACTGATTTGATTGAGCAGAAATTCTTGTCCCGACCAGCGATAAGGGGAATAGAGATACGTGAAAATGAGCCATAATATCCACAATATCCAGCCGCTTATTACAGGCGTCCATATCAATTGTCGATTCTTATCGCTGAGGAATCCCCACGCCCAGCCTATCAACAGTGCCCAAATTCCGATATGCAAAACAAGGGGTTTGATCGCGGTGGATTCCGCTGACGTGAAGCCGGTTGATAATGGCACGGCAATTATGATCAGGCAGAGTAAAAGATGCAGCTTTGTTTTTGTCATCACGCGTTCGTTGATCCCTTATTTATGGAAGTTCCTAAAAAAACCCCCGTAAGAAAAATTCCTACGGGGGTAAAACAGCGGAAACCGGTTAAACGCTTAAACCAAATTGCCAATCTTATCCAGACGTGAGGAATGAAGCGACTTCTCGACTTCCAAGAGGCAAGCCGTCGATCAACAACGGCTGCCTTTTTTTTAAATAAGAATTACACATCGAATTTCGACAAGTGTTTCAATTTTCTCCAACGCTCGTCAACGGTCTCTTGCGCCCCTTTCAACAATTTGGCAGCGGCTTCAGGATTGGTTTTGAGCAACATCCGATAACGATTCTCATTATAGACATAGTCCTTTAGTTGAATCTTCGGATCTTTGGAATCGATTACCAACGGATTTTTGCCCTTGCCCTTCAGCGACGGATTGAACCGATAAAGCGGCCAATAGCCCGAATCGACTGCCAATTTTTGTTGATCCAGCCCCTTTGACAAATCAATGCCATGAGCAATGCAATGAGAATACGCGATAATGATCGAGGGACCGTCAAATGCCTCGGCTTCCATCAACGCTTTGATAGTCTGGGCGTCGTTTGCACCCATAGCTATTTGCGCCACATAGACATAGCCGTAAGACATTGCCAGCGCGCCCAGGTCTTTTTTCGGGGTCGGTTTTCCGCCAGCGGCAAACTTTGCCACAGCTCCCATACTGGTTGCTTTGGAAGCCTGACCCCCTGTATTGGAATAGACCTCGGTATCCAAAACCAACAGATTGACATTGCGACCGCTCGCGATCACATGATCCAATCCGCCGTATCCGATATCGTAAGCCCAGCCGTCGCCGCCAATGATCCAGACCACTTTTTTCACCAGCACGTCCGCCAGATCGAGCAGATGACAGGATGGAATATCCTCTCTGCCCACCAACTTCTTTTTCAGCTCTGCAACCCGAACGCGTTGCGCGGCAATACCGATTTTGTCCGTTTGGTCAGCATTCAATATGCTGTCGGCAAGCTCCTCGCCGATCACATCCCGGAGGCGAGCCGTCAGTTCGTTGGCATACTCAAAATGTTTGTCCAGAGTCAGACAGAGTCCCAGACCCAACTCGGCGTTGTCCTCAAACAAGGAATTGATCCAGGCGGGACCTCGTCCATGTTTGTTGAAGGTGTAGGGCGTTGTGGGCAGATTACCGCCATAGATGCTGGAGCATCCGGTCGCATTTGCCATGATAGTCCGATCTCCGGAAAGTTGGGTCAACACCTTCAGATAAGGCGTCTCGCCACAACCCGCGCACGCGCCTGAGAACTCAAACAACGGCTCAAGTAGCTGATTGTTCTTGACTTTGCTGAAGTCCAACTGACTCCCGGCTTTGCTCTCCGTCACATCCGGAAGAGTTAGGAAGAACTTCCAATTCTCGCGCTCTTGCACACGAATCGGCAGTTGCTCCGTCATATTCAGGGCTTTGAGACCTGGCTGCGCTTTATTTTTGGCGGGGCAAGTCTCGACGCACAAATGGCATCCAGTGCAATCTTCCACAGCGACTTGGAGGCAATATTTCTTCCCAGGCAGATCTTTCTTGAAGCGGGCTTCCGTAGATTTAAAGGATTCGGGCGCGTCTGTGAGATCAGCCTCGTCCACCAATTTGGCGCGGATACAGGCATGAGGGCAGACCAGAACGCACTTGCCGCATTGGATACAGATGCTCTCATCCCATACAGGGACCTCCATGCAGACATTTCGCTTTTCCCATTGGGTGGTGCCGCTGGGGAAAGTTCCATCAACCGAAAAAGCACTGACTGGTAAGTCATCGCCCTTGTCTGCGATAATAGTCGCTGTCACTTTTTGGACAAATTCCGGAGCTTCCGCAGCCACAATAGGCGGCAGTTCAATAGCACTGGTCACAGTGTCAGGGACCTTGACCTCATGCAAATGATCCAGCGCAGCGTCAACCGCGGCATAATTCATTTGGATGACCTTATCGCCCAACTTACCATACGTTTTCTTAATCGCCTCTTTGATTTTGACGATCGCTTCGTCTTTTGGCAAAACGCCGCTCAAAGCAAAGAAACAGGTCTGCATGATGGTGTTGATACGGACTCCCATCTTCGCTTTTTTTGCCACTGCATACGCGTCGATCACATAAAACGTCAACTTTTTATTAATAATGGCCTCTTGAACAGTTCTCGGCAACTTGCCCCAGACCTCTTCCACGCCGTACACGCTGTTTAATAAAAAGGTCGCTCCTTCTTGAGCCATAGCCAGGGTGTCGTAGCTTTCAAGGAACCCGAATTGATGCACAGCGACAAAGTTGGCTTTTTTGATTAGATATGTGCTACGAATTGGGTCAGGCCCAAACCGCAAATGAGAAACGGTGCGCGCTCCGGATTTTTTCGAATCATATACAAAATATCCCTGCGCGTAGAAATCGGTCTCTTCGCCGATGATCTTGACCGAATTCTTGTTTGCGCCGACTGTTCCATCCGAACCCAGACCCCAGAACACGCCGCGAGTGACGTTGTCCGGCTCAATATCAAAAATCGGATCATAGTCCAAGCTGCTGTGGGACACATCGTCGTTAATGCCCACGGTGAAATGGTTCTTCGGTTCTGGCTTTGCTAACTCTTCGAAAATACTTTTGACCATTGCCGGAGTAAACTCTTTTGAGGAGAGACCATAGCGACCCGCGATCACTTTAGGGAACGAATCGAATGGGGCGGCTCCAGTTGAGAGTCCTTCCGCGATAGCGGTGATTATATCTTGATAGATCGGATCCCCGACTGCTCCAGGCTCTTTGGTTCGATCCAAAGCGCCGATAGCCTTTACGGTTGACGGCAGAGCTTTCATCAGGTGTGCAACCGAGAAGGGTCTGAACAGACGAATCTTGATCAAGCCCACCTTTTCTCCTTGATCCACCAAATATTTGACGGTCTCTTCCGCTGTCTCGCACGCGGACGCCATCAGAATGATCACCCGATCAGCGTCCGGCGCGCCGACATAATCGAACAGATTGTAGGTACGACCCGACA
Source organism: Candidatus Cloacimonetes bacterium 4572_55 (assembly GCA_002084765.1). GTDB lineage: Bacteria > 4572-55 > 4572-55 > 4572-55 > 4572-55 > 4572-55. Next base: position 45,778 of record NBMB01000020.1, read on the forward strand.
CTTCCGAGAATTTGTCCATCGTTTTTTGGACAATGCCAGCCGCTTTGTCATAATAGGGGCTGGAGGCTTCTCGAGCCTGAAAGTACACGTCCGGATTCTGGGATGTGCCGCGAATAAAGGGTTTATCCGGCGACATTTTTCGATCTCGATGCGCCTTGACAAGGTCTTCATCGATCATTGATTTAATCTCATCGTCGGACAATTGGACAATTTTTTGAATCTCGTGAGAAGTACGAAAACCGTCAAACACATGCAGGAAGGGAATTCTGGACTCTAAAGAGATTGCCTGGGCGATCAGAGCCATATCCATCACTTCCTGAACAGACGCAGAAAAAAGCATCCCCCACCCAGTCGCACGCGCGGCCATCACATCGCTGTGATCCGCAAAAATCGATAGCGCGTGGATCGCGAGGGAACGCGCCGAGATGTGAAAGACTGTGCTGGTCAGTTCTCCCGCAATTTTATACATATTGGGCAACATCAATAGCAGACCCTGACTTGCGGTAAAAGTGGTCGTCAACGCGCCGGCTTGCAACGCGCCGTGAACAGCTCCTGAAGCACCTCCCTCAGACTGCATCTCCATGATGCTTGGCACTGTTCCCCAGATATTCTTTACTCCCATTGCGCTCCACTGGTCTGATAATTCTCCCATCGGAGAAGCTGGAGTAATCGGATAAATGGCGATGATTTCATTCGTTTTGTGCGCCACGTACGCGGCAGCCTCATTGCCGTCCATCGTGACTTGCTTACGTATCATATATTCCTCCGGTTCAAATAAAAGAGGTAAGGAAACAAAAATAAATAAAGTTTGCGTTATATTTGTTTAATTGTAATGGTTAAATTCACAAAATAACAGCAAAATATTTGAATTATTTATTTCCGGATCCTAAGTGGATAGAAAAGCATAAAAAAAATATAATAAGTAACACCCATCCGAAATAGGATAGGCCAATATAGTAGAGATGTTGGGAAAAATCAACAGATATCGTTTATATTTTGACATGTTTTTTGGTTTTTTAGAGAGACTTACAGGCACGCTGTCGATCCGCAGATTGCGTGGATTGCGCAGATCAGCCCGATGATAGGTGCCTTTGTCCAAAAAGCGAAAGAGACGACTCTCATAGAGAAGCCGCCTCTTTCGTGCTTTCCAACTTTCTATCTGTTGCCGCCCGTCAGCGCCAACTCATAAATTCCAAGCGCAACGACTCATGCAGCAGCGAATCTCGCTCGCTGATTGCCGGTTGCAAGTACTGGAATGGTTTTTCCGATTCTTGAGCCAGAATTGAATGACACATAGTACACTCATGCCTGATCGAACTATTGTCATCCGTAACCATATTCTGGTTATGGCAACGAAAACAGCCAGTCATCTGAGATTTATGACCGATGTGGCTCGGATATACCCCCCAGTCAATTTCCATGTTATGGTGGATATTGCGGTTATACACATCAGTCAAGGTCAGAACAGCCTGATCCAACTTCGCCATATTTTGGCGCCCAACATTTGGATAGTGGCGTTGATAAAATCCCTCAATATGATTCCGGATACCTTCGGCGGCCGCTTCACGATTTGGGTAATTATTTGTCAACGCGCTTAAGCCCTCCCTCTTAATAAAAGGTAGGTCTCGACTTATCAGGTTCATCCGAATGCGATCGTCAACAGCATCCTCTGGATTCTCATAGATATGCGTGGCTCTGTTGTGGCAGTCCACACAATCCAATGTTCGGATATCATTGCTCTCAATCTCGGACGAAGATGTAAGCCGTTTGTTCCGAAACCGCTTGAAACTTCCGTCCGGTTGAATCGACTCCACCCAAATCATTTCGTCACGTTGATCTCCTACCGAGGTGTAACGGACTTCATTCTCTTTAGCAATATGCCAATGAATGCCCGTCTTTTCATTCTCGCAACCCATATCAATTTTCAAGCCCAGCGATGTATATTTTGGCGTTGACGCTTCATCGTCGGCATAACGGACGATGGTTTTCAAGCGATCTCCGTAAAATTTATCTGGCCAATGACATTTTTCGCAGGTTTCCCGAGCGGGTCGCAGGGTGTGGACCGGCGTCGGGACTGGGCGATTGTATATGTTGAATGTGGCAAGAGCCATCTGACGCGCTCCATTGAGTTTAGAGCTGATCAAGGCGTCCGTTCCTTCTCCCACATGACACTGTACACACGTCACCCGCGCATGAGGCGAGTTCTGATAAACCACCCATTCCGGATTCATCACTTTATGACAAGCCGTGCCGCAAAATTGAGCGGTTTCCATGAATTTCAACATGCGTGCAGTGGCCAATCCCATAAAAATCAAACTGATAAAAGTCAAAATAAGAACAGTAATAAAGACATTAGAGCCGTACTTGCGAGCGGCAATATCCTCATTTTTAAATCGTGAGGACAAAAGTTCCTCCGTCGATTTACCAGTCTGTTTCTTTAATATGAGCCACCCGATGAAAATCAAAGCCAGACCAACGACAAACAGATTCGGAAAAAGCAGATAGGTGAGCAGACCCATGTACTGATTCGTCAAAATCCCCAGCAGACGGGCGAGTTCAAGAATCACAAATATGATAAATGAAGATGTAGTCAGTATGACGCCCAACTTCCCAAAAAGATTGACCGAAATACCTCGAAGAAAATTGAGATATTTTTGTAACATGCCTCTTCCCCTTTAGTTATATCATGCGAGAGTCGCCAAGAAATAAAAAATTTCTCGCGCATCCGCATAATAATTCCACAGGTTTACGAACAACCGTTCGTCTATTTATCGTAGAATTCTTTGTACACGTCTTGAATGTCGCCGTTTCGTATACCTTCTTTGAGTTTGGAAGTCGGGGTGTTCAGCCAATTGTGCATCGGGTTCTCTTTCTCGATCTTATCTAACAGCGCATTGACTTCAGGATCGTTGAATTTCCGGGCTTCCGGTAAAAATTTGAAATAAAAATGCTGGGCCACTTCATAAAAACCGTGCCACCAGGTATAATCCGGACCCATCATAGCTGCGCCATGACGCGCCCGACGACCTTCATGATGCCACAATTCCCAGAAAATCCATTCGATCTTATTGCTAAACGCCGCGGGTCTTTCCAATAAACCCTTCTTTTTGATCAAGGTAATGATTTCTAAAGAGGGCCTGGCGAATTTGTCGTTATAGAGTTCCACCGAAGCGTCAAATTGATAATAGTGACCATCGGTAAATTGGGCACTGTGACAAGTAATGCAAACGTCCTTCATGTTGCTGCGACGTTGTTCCCAATTTTCCAATTTTTTAGAGACAATTGGACGCAAAGTCCACGCAATCCGATCCCCGATTTCGTGAGTCACTTCCTGAGTTTTTGTGGCAGAAATGTGGCACGAAGCGCAGGTCGGAGCCGCGTTATAACTCTCGCCAACAACCCATTTGTCCGAATCAAGGTTCATCTTCTCCCTACTGGAAAAAAAGATATTGCCATGCTTGGATTCCTCATAAATCTCTTTTTGGGGATGATCCGGTCCCAGATGGCACTTGGAGCAGGCTTCCGGTTGGCGCGCTTGCGCTTTAGACAAAGCATGTCGAGTATGACAGGGGCTACAAGAGCCTTTGCTTCCGTCTGGATTCAAACGTCCAATACCAGAATTTGGAAAACTTTTTCGATCCAGTTTATTTGGCGAATTCTCGTCGATCTTTACCTTTGATCCGTGACACCCCTCGCAACCAATGATCGCCACAGGCTCGCCGCCGGCAACGTGCGCCAAATAGGCGTCTTTGGAGTCCAGAATTTCGGCTGCAGTCGCATGGTAAGAGTTGACAAATTGTTCCGACTCTTTCTCATGACATTCTCCGCAATCGGTAGGCGTGACTAACGTGGCAATGAAAGCACCGTAATGCTCAAACGCATCACTGTCGCTTTTATTCGCCTGATGACAATTAATACAAGTTACTTTGTGAAAAGCATGCTGCGATTCATACCATTGCTGATACAAACCCGGTGATTTTTCCTTATGGCAGGTCATACACTCGCCCGCCACTTTAGGGTCAACATTTTCCGCCCAAGAAGTGTTCATAGACAGCAAAAAAGCTATAACGATTAATAAACCAATTGTAACTCGTAATGCCTTCATAGATGAGTTCTCCTTTCAATTAAAGTTCATAAGACAAAGTTAATCAGAAAAAATTATAAAAAACGAATCAAACCGATTTCAAAAATTGACAACAGTTTGGCAATAGCCCCACGTCGCTGAGTCTTCGCCCCTAAAGGATTTCATAACTTCATCCGGGGAGAAAAACGAGAGACCCAGATTGAATTTTACGTTCTTCAAATATTTAAACACAAGAGTCAGATCGACCTCTGTTCCCAAAGCGTCCTCTTCTGATCCGTTGATGTCCACCTTTTCCGACGTGGCGAACATATGAAAGTCAGCCTTGACCATGATTTTCTTACACGGATGCAAGCTGGCTTTGACCATCATGTCCGTGAGACCCGCGCCGCTCGTATGAAGGGGAACATTCAAGAAGTAGTCCATGAAGCCATAGAACTTGTGGTTCGTGGCAAACAGTGTATTGAAGCATCCATATTCATCTCCTTTGTCCGGATCGTTTCCAGAGAGCATATCAATGCCAATGGCAATACGCGGCTTCAGTTTATGATCCAAAGTATATCCGACCGATCCAGTGATCATGGACGCGGCGATATCGACTTTTTCTGCCCCTGTATTGTCTTCTCCGCCTTGAAAAGCGATCTCTGCCTCAAGATCAACGGCACTGAATTTCCCTTTATAATAGGCACCAAATGTCCCTAAGGTTGATAATGGGTCTTCATCGGCATTTTCTTGCGTATCTACGTTAGCCAAAAGATAAAAATCCAACGTATGACCTTCCAGAAAATGTGTTTTGGCATATATACCGCCGAAGAATTGGTCTCCGTCAGCTGAATCCGGGGCTTGTCCAGATTCATACAAAAGCGCGCTGAAAATATCCACTTCGACCGGATCGAAGGTAAAGGTGAGCTTACTACCGTCAAATGAGCGTCCGATATTGTGCCAGCCAACCGCGCCGATAAGCCGTTGACCCCCATAAACCATCTCCATACGTCCGGTTTTCATACTCAGCCAGGACCAGAATAAACGGTTAATTTGAAAGTATGCTTGATGAATATCCAGCGCGTCAGCACTTCCATCAGCGAGCGTGCTTGATTCTGTACCAAATACTCGAGCATCCTGAACCTGAACGAAAACATTCAGTTTGTCCTCAAATTTGGTGCGGAAATTGATACGCGTGCGCAAAAACGAATTGCGAAACGAATCCGTGTCCTCGTTGAAATCTTTGTCGTTCAACTCGTGACGAATTCGCATTTGACCGGTGATGTCCAAATTCTTTTCTAGATCATCCGCCACTCCCAGACCGGGAATAAGGAATGAAAAAATAAGGACCAGGATTCCGAATTTAGTTGTAGATGCCATCTTTCCTCCCCATAGGAAAAAACCACAATAAAAAAATAGAAAATAGAACAATTCAACAGAGATACTATATTAAATCAAGCTGAAAAATCCTTGACAAAAATCAAAAACTAAAAAACAAGAAAAATTAAAAAAGAAAAACATGAGATCGGTCGTCAAGATACCATTTAGTCTGCAAATGTTCTCAATCGGCAGGGATCAAGAACGGTCATCGTCCTTTTCCGCTCGGAGATAATTTCCTTTGATTTGAGAAAAGCCAGTGCGCGGGATAATGTCTCCGGAATGGTTCCCAGATAGGCGGCAAGCTCTTTTTTAGAACCGTTCCGCACATAGATCATTTGACCGTTTTTTGTCATTCTGTTTTCTAAGATGTGGCTCGCGAGACGAGATTTGACATCATGAAAGACAAGTTCTTCAGTAATTTTAACAAGTTCGCGAATTCGTCTGGAATAGGCGGCAAGTGCTAACAACGAGACCTTAGGGTTTTCCAAAATAAAGCTGATGAAACCGTCTTTGGAGATGCGGATCACCTCGGAATCGACAAGCGCCTGGCAATTTGCCGGAAACGTCTCCAGATCATAGATAGCGGCTTCGGCAAACAGATCACCGGGCTTCTGGATGATGTGTAAGATGTGTTCGTCGCCGTTTACAGACAATTTATAGACTTTTATGCGGCCATGAGCCAGGGCGTAAAAAGCGTCGGCGGAATCACCGTCATAAAAAATCGTCTCGCCTTTTCTGACTTTTTTCAAAGAAGAGAATTGGGCGACCTGCTCCAATTGCAAGGGTTGCAGTCCCCTAAAAACGAAAGTGTTGGATAGGTGCGGTAGAATTTCCATTTAAATTCTTCGGTTAAAGTTCAAGATATATCTTTAGTAGATTCACAGATTGGAGATAATAAGTTATTTTTATTTAAATTCCAATAATTTTCTTGACTTAAGTCGATTTTTTTCACAAAAAATAAATAATATATTTAAGAATATTTATAAAAATTTTATATTATTTATTAAGGATTTTTTTTGAATAGCTTTTTCAAAATGGCAATATCTATCGGAAAGCGGCTGCATGTCTATTCCTAAGAATATTCGGGTATCTTGAATCTCTATGAATTTTGGGAACACTTTACAAAAAACGATGTTTTCAGAAAAATAAATTAAGCTGGGATAAGTTAACCCTGCATTCTTTATAATTTTGAATTATTTTGAATTATTAAAAAAAATTGGAGTTGATATGAAAAAGCAACCGATTAAGGTGCTCATAATAGACTTGTATAATAATGAAGAAAATCAAGGTATGGGCTGTTTAAAGACCATCTTGAAAAAAATGGATCGGCAAGTGAATGATTGTCCAGTTAAATTTGATGTGTTCGAGACCCGATACAAAGGCGATATCCCCGGTTTGGATTATGATATTTACATCTCGTCCGGAGGTCCCGGCAGTCCTTATGACGGCCTCGGAACGATCTGGGAAAGGAACTATTTCGATCTGATCAATAAATTGTGGAATCATAACCAAAAAGGTTTTCATTCAAAAAAGTATGTATTTTTTATCTGTCATTCATTTGAGCTAATGTGTCGATTTTTTGACCTCGCTAGGGTAACCGATCGGCATTCCACCTCATTCGGAATATTTCCCGTGCATAAGACCAACGCGGGCAAAAACGATCCGCTGCTCAAAGGTTTGGCGGACCCTTTCTACGGCGCGGATTTCCGGGCGTATCAGGTGATCCAACCCAACCACAACCGTATGAAGGAGCTGGGCGCGACTGTTCTGGCGTTGGAGAAAATCCGTCCACATGTGCCTTACGAGCGGGCAATTATGGGTGTACGGATCTCGGATAATTTTGTCGGGTTCCAATTTCATCCTGAGGCGGAGCCGATCAGTATGGGATACCACTTTCGGCAGCCACATCGAAAGGAGCAGGTGGTCAAGGAATATGGGGAGGCTAAATATAACGAAATGATCGACCGCCTGGAGCAGCCAAATTATATCTTAAAGACGTACAACGCTATTCTCCCCACCTTTCTGAGAGGGGCAATAACAAAATTGAGACCCGAAAATGGAAGGTGATTTCGTGTTTCGATCCGCAGATTACGCTGATTATCGCAGATATATAAGAATAAAGGGACGCTCAATTAAGGCAATTCGCTTAACGCGTTGATATGGGCGACCTTGCGTAACATTTTTAGTATTGCGGGTTCATGCGTGGTGATAAAAATTTGACGCTGTTTTGCCAGCTGATTTAGCAGGCGCAGCGTCTTGTTGCGCCGCTTATGATCAAAATTCACCAAAGCGTCGTCAAGGAAAAGCGGAGAGGGATAGCGGTCAATCAGCGCGAGGCGAAAAGCGAGATAAAACTGCTCAATCGCGCCCTGACTCAAAGCCTCCTCTGGCGTCATTTCCTCTCCGACCTCTGGAATATGGACAGAAAAACAATATTTTTCTCCTGAATTTCGGAACCGAACCCGCTCATATTGATCTTCGGTCATCTGCTGGAAATAGGCGGAAATTTTTTCGTTCAACTCAGGGAACGCGCCCAGTTGGTCGATCGTCTCTTGAATCCCTTGATCCGCTTTGCGCAGAGTTCCTACTTGGTGGAGAATTCGTTCCACTTCCGCGCGCAACAGATGAATTTCGCTCTCCAAGCCCTCCCATTCTCGCATCTCACGGGCTGAGCTTTCCAATTCTTTCTCCAGACGGATACGTTCTTCCTGCAATTGCGGCATCTGCTCCCGCAGTTCCTCAAGGCTCTGCTGCATATCCTCTTCTGTCGCGTTTTTTGTCATAGAGTCCAGAGAATCCGCGTTATCATGAGTCAGTTCGTCGATCTCTTCTTTCAGGATGCGCTTGCGTTCCGCCAACATGTCTAACAATGCCGAAGGATCGGTCGGAGCATCTATTTGGTCTGACTCATAAGCGATAGGCGGCAGCTGAATAACGGTCTGTTCCCAACGGATGTGAACTTCGTCGCCCGCCTTCTTAAGCCGAGTGGTGCGCCGAAAATCTCGCTGCATATCTTCCAATCTGCTGCGAATTTTGATGAAATTTGGATCGGCTTCATCAATATCCTTGAATCTGTCGGAGAGATCGTGCAATTGATCCAAAAACAGAGCGCGATCTTTCTCAAAAGAGAGCATAGCCTGTTGTGCGCCGAGCGCGGCACTGCGTCGGATAAAAATATATGCCCATATTGCGATAACGGCAAGACCGGAAACCATAAACAGGGTCTCTTTTGTGAAGCCGCTTGCTGTAAAAAAAGCCAGAGCAATGAGCCACAATACGATGTCAATGGTGCGGTTGGGGACGCGTCGAACTTTAGCGTGCACGTCCGCCGCCTCTTCCAGCCGATTGAATTGAGCGATCAAAAAATCGGCGCGCACCTCAAAATCCTCAGGAAAATCATACTTTTTTAGCTCGGACAACTCTGCCGCGTAACGCTCCTGATCCTTCATCATTTCGTGGAGCAGATCGTAGAGCGATTCCAATTGGCTCAGATCATCCTCAAGCGCGGCGGATCTAATCTGGTTTTCCCGCGCTTTCCGCAGAGCGGTCTGATTGCGCTCATAGCGTCCGATACGGACTTTTAGATCGGCTTCCGAATCCAATTTATCGCCCAACTCGCGTTCAAGAACGGTATGATGGTCAAATTTAGCCAACCCCTCTTGATACTGCGCCTCTTTCTCGACCAACAAGCGTTGATTTTTCTGCAACTCACGAATATTCTTGACATTGGGATGAGAATTGTCCAAATCGTCCAATTGCTTTCGGATCGATTTTCGAGCGTTGATCAACCTGTCCAAGCCTGGTAAAAAATCGGACGGATTTGACGATTGGGTCGGGAATTTCAGACGGGCAATTTCTGTCTGTCGCACAAACGCGATATCCTCGAAGAAAGAGCCGTCGCCGAATCCGAGATGATTTGCCACAGTTTGCTTGACCTGGCGCGCGTCGGTGATTTGTGCTCGCGCGTCGGTGGTCAACGCAACCGTAGAGCCTGAAAAATTTCGCTGCAAGGTAAAAACGCGATCCTGATCCGTTCTGTACACCAGCTGCGCCAGACAGATATCCGACGACGCCCAGGATGCGACTTCCTCAGAGATTGCTCCGAAAAACAGAGCACGGATAGCTGACAACAGCGTCGATTTCCCCGCCTCGTTTAATCCGTAGATACAATTTAATCCGGGCTTAAATTGAAAACAATCGCTTTTAAATCTTTTAAATCCCTCAAGTGTGATCTCTTGAATTTCCATAGGCTAACTTCCGTCGTGGGCTAACAAAAAAGGTTCTTCTCGGATGAATTCTCCATTTTTTTGAACCAATTTCTCGACCCGAGCCTCTGCCCTGGTTAAGAATTCCGCACATTGGTGGGAAAGCTCAATCCCTTTTTCAAAATGAGACAGTGCTTCCTCAAGCGTGAGATGACCGCTTTCTAATTTTTCCACAACAGTCTGCAGACCTCGCAGCCGAGTCTCGAACGTCTGTTCTTCCATTGCTTTCTCCTAATTATGAACGCTAATTGTAAAACCTTTTTTTATGAGAAGTGCCATCTAAGATGGCACTTCTTAAATATCCCATCGCGTGCTATTTTTGTTCAAATATCACATTTTTCGCAATTTCTCTTAACGATTTCCGCTGACGCATGCAATGCTTTGAGCTCTTCATCCGTCAACTTCAGTTCGATAATTTCCTCGACTCCGTCTTTCCCCAATTTGACTGGCACGCCGACAAACAGCCCGTCAATGCCGTATTCTCCTTGGAGATACGCCGCGCAGGGAAGTATCCGTTTTTGGTCTCTTATAATCGCCTCTGCCATCTCGATAGCGGACGTTGCCGGGGCGTAATATGCGGATCCGGTTTTGAGATAATTAACGATCTCAATTCCGCCTTTTCGGGTGCGTTCTACCAATCGGTCGATCGTTTCTTGCTCTATCAATTCCGTGATAGGAATACCGCTCACTGTACAAAAACGGGGCAGCGGCACCATAGAATCGCCATGTCCTCCCAGCACCATCGCGCTCACGTCGCGGACAGAGACGTTTAGCTCCAGAGCGATAAAAGAGCGGAACCGCGCGCTGTCGAGAACGCCTGCCATACCAATGACTCGATTTGCCGGAAATCCCGATTTTTTGTGAGCTACGTATGCCATCACATCCAACGGATTTGTCACCATAATAATGACGGCGTTCGGAGACTTTTCCGCGACTTTTTCCGTAATGCCCGCGATAATTGAGGCATTTTTTGCCAAGAGATCGGCTCGGCTCATGCCTGGCTTGCGAGCAAGCCCCGCGGTGATCACCACAATACTTGATCCCGCGGTCGCGTCATATCCGTTCGCGCCGATCACACGCGAGTCAGTCCGCTGCACCGGAGCGGCTTCCCACATATCCAATCCCTTACCCTGTGGGATGCCTTCCAAAATATCTACCAAAATTACTTCATTCGCCAATTCTCTGTCAGAAGCTCTCAGCGCGGCAGTCGCGCCTACATGTCCCGCGCCGACGACAGTTATTTTCATCGATAAATCCCCTTTCATTCGGTCTATTAAACCATAAGTTTATTAAGTTATTAAATCATACAGATGTTCAGGGGACGCCTTGGGAGTCCCCTGCTCCAAATATTTAATTATTCAAGCCATATTATCACACTCAAATCACCCATCAACAACCTCATAATCTGCGTCAACGACATGATCATCCGATTTTTTGGACTTTTTACCCGGTTGCGGATCGCTACCCGGTGCTTGCTGCTGCCCAGAGAACTGGCTGGGATCAAATCCTGGGGGCGAAGTTTGCCCATCGCCGCCTTGCTGCTGATAGACTTTGTTTCCGATCTCCATGGAGATCTGGCTCAGCGCGTCGATTGCGGATCGAAGTTCCCCGATATCGGAGCCTTCTTTTGCCGTCTTCAGTCGTTCGATAGCCGCGGTCAATTTGTTCTTAGACTCTTCATCCAATTTGTCTTCAAAATCCTTGACATGCTTCTCGGTCTCATAGAGTATCTGATCCGCTCGATTCCGCAGGTCCACCTCTTCTCGTTTTTTCTTATCTTCAGCCTCATGGGTTTTGGCGTTATTCACCATGTTGCTGACCTCGCTATCGGACAGACCGCCGGAAGCCTCGATACGAATCGACTGCTCCTTGCCCGTGCCTTGATCTTTTGCCGTAACATGGAGGATACCATTGGCGTCAATATCGAATGTCACCTCAATTTTGGGGACTCCGCGCGGCGCGGGAGCGATCCCATCCAAATGAAATCGACCCAATGTTTTGTTATCTCGCGCCATTTGCCGTTCACCTTGCAGCACATGGATTTCAACCGAGGGCTGGGAATCCGCCGCGGTGGTGAATGCCTCACTTTTAGAGGTCGGAATCGTGGTATTCCGATCGATCAGGCGAGTGAAAACCGATCCCAGTGTTTCGATTCCCAACGAGAGCGGGCATACGTCCAACAGCAGGACATCCTTGACTTCTCCGCCCAGGACGCCGCCTTGGATCGCCGCGCCGATCGCCACCACTTCGTCTGGATTGACGCCTTTGTGCGGTTCCTTGCCGAAGAACTCTTTCACCATTTGCTGCACCTTTGGGATGCGGGTGGATCCACCGACCAGGATCACCTCGTCAATCTCCGAGGCTTTGAATTTTGCGTCTTGCAGTGCGTCTCTGCAAGGTCCGATTGTGCGCCCAATCAGGTCTTCCACCAGTTGTTCAAACTTTGCTCGGGTCAGCTTCATGCTCAAGTGCTTGGGACCTGAACTGTCGGCTGTGATAAAAGGCAGATTGATATCGGTCTGGGTCGATGAAGAAAGCTCCATCTTTGCCTTTTCCGCCGCCTCTTTCAGCCGTTGAACCGACATTGGATCTTTGGTCAAGTCGATTCCATTTTCCTTTTTGAACTCGGACGCCATCCAGTCGATGACCCGTTGATCAAAGTCGTCGCCTCCGAGATGGGTATCTCCATTGGTGGATTTCACCTCGAACACACCGTCCCCAAGCTCCAGAATAGAAATATCGAACGTCCCGCCGCCCAGATCGTACACCGCGATTCTCTCATCTTTTTTCTTATCCAGACCATAAGCCAGCGCGGCTGCGGTCGGTTCGTTAATAATCCGTTTGACCTCCAGCCCTGCGATTTTGCCAGCGTCTTTGGTCGCTTGGCGCTGAGAATCGTTGAAATATGCCGGCACCGTAATCACCGCTTCCGTCACTTTTTCTCCAAGATAGTCCTCAGCAGACTGCTTCATCTTCTGCAAAATCATTTCCGATATCTGAGGCGGAGCATATTGTCTGCCTTGCGCCTCCACCCAAGCGTCTCCATTTGGAGCGCGCAGAACCTTATATGGTGCTTTTTTTATCTCCTCGCCCACCTCTTCAAATCGGCGACCCATAAAACGCTTGATTGAATAGACCGTATTTTGCGGATTTGTCACCGCCTGCCGCTTGGCAACCTGACCGACCAGCCGCTCCCCCTCTTTGGTAAAAGCGACAATGGAGGGCGTGGTGCGCGTACCCTCCGCGTTGGTGATCACGGTTGCCTCGGAGCCCTCCATTACCGCAACGCAAGAATTCGTAGTTCCTAAATCAATACCAATAATTTTTCCCATAATTTAACCTCCATTTTGAAGTTATATAATTTAATAAAATATGCTTTATCCAAATAAATTTTATTGGTTGAGCAGTCTGTATTTCAGCAAGTTGTATTCCATAATAATAACTCTTTAAATATCAACAAGTTATAGAAAATTTATAAAATCACCGTATATCGTAGCTGACAAATTGGCGGACTTTATGACATTTTCGTAAAAAATAATGCGAGAGGCTTCGAAATTGTGACAAGGTGACTGATTTATGAAACCTAAGAATCTGCGGACTCCTCTATTCCCCAGTGGAAAAAGCATGCGGATTTCCTTCAGCATAACCGGACGGGCTTTGAATTCCGATAATCGCCCTCTGCTGATATTGGCTCAAATTTCCCGCGTTTGAATAGGTGCAGGAAGAGCGTAACCCGGTCAGCATCCTGACGATCACATGGATAGAGGATGTCTGATTTTTGAAAGCGGTCTGGGAAATTTTCGATCTCGCTTTCAGGTCTTCCATCAAGTATTCGACATCTCCGATAGTTTTCCGGATTGTATGGGTCTGCAAGCGTCTGTCTGGAGATTTTTTTCCAGGATAAGCGGGTTGGACTGAATTCTCGAAGGTTGGCTCCAAAAGATGACGAATCCCCACAGCGTTCGCACCAAGCAGCAATGACAAATTGGCGTCTCTTGGATGATGGATATGCTGGTAATCCTCAGTAATTATCGCCTTGCCCGCCTCTTTTGCCGCGCGAGCGCATTCTGAAATCGTTTCGATATGGGGAATATCGCAGATGGGCGAACCGACTTTAATAATATCCGCGCCAGATTGAAAGAGCCTCGCCGCGTCTGTATACGCGCTGATCCCAGCCGCCATAATCTTACAACGGGTCATCTGGCTCACCTTGGCAACCATACGCGTATAATTTTCCGACGACCCGTCGATCGTATCCAACAACAGGATATAAGAGCCTGCCTCGCTCAGCAAAATAGATTCGTAGAGGATTTGATTCCATTCCATTTCATCGGTATTGAGCGCGGCGCACACTTTTAACCGCCCTGATTTGTCCACATTTGGCTCCAGCCCATACAATACCCGCAACGTCATATCTCGGGGTGTAATACAGCCGACCAATTGCCAACGGCTGTTTACCACTGGCAGATGGTGGATGCTTTTTTTTGTCATCAACTCGTTGGCTTCTCGCAGATCAATCCCTTCGGGAACCGTGATGATATCTCGCTTAAAGACCTCGTATAAAGGGTCGGTTCTGGGATGATTTTGCAGATCCCTCCGGGTTGCGATTCCTATGGGCGACCGATCGTTTTCCACATTCTTGACGATAATCGCGCAGGAAAAAACGTTTTCTTGAATAAAATCGAGTGTCTTTCCGATCTCTTCATTGCTCTCCTGAATCGAGGGGAAAAAGTAATAGGGATGCACGGATCGAACCGCTTTGACCCGCTCCACGAGGTAGTCGATATCCTCATGTTCCCGCTTGCGACTGATAAATCCCATCCCTCCCAATTGCGCCATGATGGTGCAGATTTTTTTCTGAACAAAATCCGCTGGAAGCGCGATATAAGGCAGCTTCAGCGATAGACCGAGCTCATGGTTTGTATTTGGTTTGACAGACATTCGGCTGGATATATCGGAAGACTGAGGTTTGATATAGAGGTCTTTAAATTTGAGCTGAGAAAAATGCGAATAGGAGATAGGAACCATATTTTTTAGCCGTGAAATTCGCTCTTTTTCAGCTTGGAAAGAGGCAATATCCGTGGAATTGCTATAGGCGATCCGTCTTTTCAACTCCTCCGTCAACTGAAATACTTTCGCAGCCATCGAGCCTGTCACTTTGACAACGCCGTCAGCACCTTCGGAATAATCTAGATCCTCCGTGATATACTTCTCGCCGTAAATTTTCTGACGTCGGTAGGTCGCGGCGGAAGAAGACGCGTTCCCTCTCCAACGTTTCCACATCTGACCGTCGATAAACTCGGTCTCGAACGCGCTCTCGTATGTGCCGGCAAAAAGCGATCCGACCATCACAGTCGAAGCACCCAATATCATGGCGATCGACATATCAAATCCATTGGTAATGCCGCCGTCTGCAAGCACGCTGAGATCCGGGTCGGATGCCGTAGCGCGCAGAGCGTCAATGATGGCAGTCGCTTGTGGGACGCCCACGCCGGTCTCTCTCCGAGTAGTGCAGGCTCCTCCCGGACCGATCCCGACCTTGACTGTATCGCAGCCCGCGTCAAACAGGCAAGCCGCTCCATCATAATCCGCGACATTGCCTGCAATCAGAGGAAAATCCGCGCCGATCTCCCGACGAATCTCAGAAACAAATCGCACAAAATCGGACAGATAGCCGTTTGCGATGTCTAACACCAACGCGTCCACGCCATGTTCGATATAGAGCTTTGCCAAGTCAACCGGATGAAGCGACTCCTTGATCTTCATGCCCATTGCCGCGCTCACCCGCAATCTGCCCTGTTCGTCCAGTGCAGGCTGATAGCCGTGCATTCTCAGCGTGATATCCAAAGGAGTCAAGCAGCCCAACAGCTTCTGATCGTCGTCCGTTACCGGCAGATGGCTGATCTTATGCTTGATCATAATTCCATTTGCGTTTTCGGTGGATATAGATTTATGGACGATAAGCAGCTCTTTTTTCATCACATTTTTCAGCTTTTCCCAACGAGGGACTCTTTCCAAATCCTTCTGCGTGGCAATCCCGATTGGCGAAAAGTCCGCGTCTACCACCACCACGCAGTCGAAGTGGCGCTTTTCCATCAACGCAATCGCGTCGATCACCCAGTCGTCAGGGGAGAGAGCTATCGGCATGTGGAAATAGGGATTCGCACGTTTTACGCGGTCAATGCGGGAGATCAGTTCCTCCAGACGAAAATCCTGACAAAGGACGCCGATCCCGCCCAATTGCGCCAACTTCTCGGCCATCCGTCCCCCGAGATGACCCATATTCGCCCCCACGATCGGGATGTTCAGCGTGATTCCGCGGCACAGTTTTGTCTGAGTATGTACGGTCCTCGCCTCGACATCCTCGTGAGGTATGGGAAGAAGGATATAGTCTTGATAGGTATGCGCCGGCTCTGTGATAATATTGACGCCGAAAATAGTCTCCATGACGTTTTCCTGATATACGTGATAGTTTGGATAGGGTCGATTTCGTCGAGAGCGGGCTCAAACGTCATACGACTTTGATCAAATTTTTTAATGTGGGCGCGATCAGATCAAGAGGCAAGATGTGTTTAATCGCGCCCATACCGACTATTTTGCGAGAGGTCTCAAAGGAGAGGCTGCTCTTTTCGTCTTGAACAATGGTAATCCCCCCTGCTTTTGAAATAGAAGCCATTCCGTCCACGCCGTCTTTGCCTATACCGGTCAGGAGAACGCCCACAGTTTTCCTTTTGAATCGCTCAGCGGCAGAGTTGAAGGTAACGCTGATTGAAGGGCGGCGACCCAGATGTGGCAGTCGTCTGCCGAAAAAAAATCCCCCATCCGCGTCAAATTCAAGATGTTTGTTTTCTGGCGGGAAGTACACGAAACCCGCCCTGGGAACTTCTCCGACTTCCGCGATTTTTACATTAAGAAAAGATTTTTTTGAGACCCAACTGATAAACTGGGGCAGGAATCCCTCGCTGATGTGAATAACGCCGGAGATCGGAGCTGGGAAATTGGGCGGTAGGGAACTCAATATTTTTTGGATTGCTTTTGGTCCCCCGATCGATCCACCGATACAGACCATTTTGACGTATGATCGCGTTGCGACCGAGGGTTTTCTCGAAGTACGCGGTCTGCTCCTGGCATTCTTTGGAGACAATAGATTCATATTCAGTTTTGATAAAGCGGTAATCTTTTTTATTAACTTAATAGTCAGCGGGTTATAGTTGGATCGAAGCCCCATCCCCCCACGCGGCTTAGGAAACACATCAATCGCCCCTGCCTCCAGCGACCGAAAAATATTATCCGTATTTTCTTTTTGGACAGCGTTACTAACCACCAAGATGGGACGCGGATAATTGGTCATCACCTCTTTGATAAATTGGAATCCGTCCATTATTGGCATATTCAGATCGGTGCAAATGACATCGGGCTCATGATCGGGTATCATCTCTATAGCCTGTTTCCCGTTGAGAGCCGCGCCGACAACCTTGATCTCTGGCCAGCCGGAAAGCATCCGCTTTAAAATAACCAAAGCAATGGGAGAATCGTCAACCAATAGCACAGTAATCGGAGTCTGTTTCATATTTAATCCCTAAATATAGCATTTGATATGGATTAAATATCCATATGAATTTTTTGTCCGTCTTAGGCGATCAAACGATACGCTCCCTACAACGCTGAACCTATCCGGTTACGTCTTGAGTTATCACCTATTAGGTCGAGATCACAGAAAAGGGTTTTGATATTGCATAAGCATGCCCTATTAAAAATACAAAATAAAAAAATTAAAGTCAATATCTTTTACATTATCGTAAAAATATTCGGTTGACAGCTTTTTTTTAAGCAGGTGGGCGGGTATGAGGCTTCCCCTCATCGATTAGAATCCAGAGCCCACCGACAAGCGACGGGATGAAAATATTCAAAAAAAATAATAGAAACGCGCTGTTCACCGCGGCGGCTTCGGAGACGTTGTAGCTCTGCAATAAAAGGATCGCCGCGCCTTCCCGCATTCCAAGACCGGCAAAAGTGATCGGGATAAGGTTGATCAGCAAAATTGCCGGATAGACAGCGGCAACAGGTCCGAATGGAATAGGTTGCGTCGCTCCGCCTGCCTCAAAACTCAGGATAAGGAGATAGAATTCGACGATCACCAGGGCGTACATGATTCCAGCCCACAGCAATGTCCGAGTCCCGATCCACGGGGTATAAAGCAAGTCATGTTGTTGGGATAGACCTAACCGAGATCGGATGCGCTCCGCCCATTTTTTTCTATGAATCGCCCGCTTGCCGAACGATCGAATGGAGTTCCAGAATATGCAGACGCCGCTTAATGCGAGAGCCGTCGCGATCAGAGCCGGCATCGCCGCGAACTGTTGCCGATACCAAAAAGTTGGAGCACTCAGTCCGAAAATCGCGGTCACCGAGCTGATTTTGTCCACAACTGTCATCTCTACAATAAGCGTCCGTCTATCGCTTTTGACAAATATCGCGCGTCCAAATTCGCCAGCTCGTCCCGGGCTGACGATCCCTAACGCCATCCCGCAGAAAAAAGAGCGAAGTCCATCGATTAGTTTTGCTTCCGGTTCCGCTTGTTGGAGCAGAAAACGCCATTTGTCGGTCTGGACAATGAGTGACAACAGTCCCGCGGTCGCCGCGATAGCGAATAAGGAGACGCGGATTTGATGAAAAGATGAGATCGTCTCTGAAAAATCGACTCTCTTAAATATAAAAACAAAAATAATGGACGTGATCGCTACTTTCAGCCATGTTGACCGACTTCTCATCGCGCTGCGTCGTGGGTCTGCATATTCGGCATATCTGGCATATAATGGAAAGCCAACCAGATCGTTTTTATGTTCGGGTCTGTCCACTCCACGCGGTGACGACAGCGAGCGGGAATATTCACATAATCCCCAGGAATCATTGTTTGAGCCTTCTCTTCATCCTGGAAACGGAGTTCCGCGCTCCCTTGCAGCACAATCACCCACTCATGCCAATCTTGATCATACCATTTTCCTTGCGGCGTTGTGTGACCCGAGGAGACGATGCGCTCCAGCTTAAACCGATCGGTCTTTAATAAAGTTTCAAAAATCTCTCCAGGCGAGCGGTCGGCTCCGGATTGGTCGGACGGAAACTTCTCGAATACATTTTTCAATTTCAAATCCAAATTTTCTCCCTTTTTGTGAAGTCTGTGATAAAATCCTTTTTTTAATAGCTCGGCAACCTAAAAAATGGTCTCATTGAAAAACGTCTGAGAATAATAGGTTGCTTTATCGAATAGGGCAATATATATTTTATAGAGTATAGCAACTACTTTTTCGGATATTTGCGGATAAAATTCGGTATTTTCACAATTTTTTGATAAACAAGGAGAAATTTATGCGTTTCGGACCAACGGTTTGCATGATAGCGTTAATTATGTTGATGTGCGCGGCGTCGATCGGCGAGGCGACTGTTTCCAATATCGAGGTAAGCAATATGACGTCTCAAAGTTTTGTGGTCACCTGGATGTCGTCCGGATTCGAGAGAGGCACGATTCGCTACGGTACCAGTCCGACCAGCGTCACCATTCCAGTAAACGATGTTCGGGAAAGGGACCAAGTCCCAGGATTCTATCCGGACTCGACCCAGACCCACTATATCGTGCCTATCGAACTCCAGCCCAACGCCCAGTATTATTTCTATGTCACTTCAGGCGGGACCGACTATTATTCGGATAGCGGAGCACTTTTTGAGTTGGCAACCGCTCCGCTGTCTGAAAATGTGCCGGTCGGCGATATGGTATTCGGAGATGTGCTCGACTCCAATTTTTACCCGGTTTACGACGCGATTATTTTGTTTCATTTTGAGAGAAACGGCATGGAATCGACCGAGATGTCCACATATCTATCCGGTCTATCCGATCATCCCTCTACATACCAACTTTTCACCGGCGCGTTTGCTTATTATAAAGATACGAGCTCTTTCTACACTCTCATACCAGACCAGGATAGAATTGTGATGCGCGCGTTTGGGGGCGATCGGGGAGCGACTGGTATTGAAGCCAATGTGATTGATCATTATGAAGTGGGACATATCGGCTATATAAATATTGATCTGTCCCTTGGTAGCCACGAGAATGACCTGGACGGCGACGGAGCTATAGGCAGAGGAGACGTGGAGTTGATCATCGGGCATATCATGAATATCAGTTCGCTGACGGCTCAACAACAAGATCGCGCGGATCTGGACAACAATGGAACCATCAATATAGCTGATTTGATAGGCTATGTGAATATGATGTAACCCAATTTTCGGGACATGAGAGGGACTTTTTTTATGATCGCCACTATCACGGGAATGATCCAGAGAAAAAGAGCGACCGACCTGATCGTCGATGTCGGCAATATCGGTTATCAGGTTCTTATCTCGCTCTCGACACACAATCAGGTCGGCGAAACGGGTGAGCGAGTCCAGTTATTTACCCGTTTATATATGCGGGAAGATAACTTGCAGCTGTTCGGTTTTTACACCGAATCGGAGCGGGAATTGTTCAATCTGTTTATTACCGTATCCGGGATCGGTCCGCGACTGGCAATAACGATCCTCTCCGGAATGGGACCTCAGGAGCTAATCCGGGCGTTAACCCAAGGCGACGAGACGGCTTTCTTGAAGATAAAAGGCGTGGGCAAAAAGACTGCAAAGCGTCTCATACTTGAGTTGAAGGAGCAGGCGGCTCGCAATGCGCTACTTATAGCCGCCGCGTCAGCCCATTCGGAAGTGGATGATTCCGCGCAAGTGCTCCCCCTGACAAGCCCGGACGATACGTCCCGACTGGCTGTCCAAGCGTTGACCACACTGGGATTTAAGCCTGCCTCGGCTGAAGAGACTGTAAAAAAGATTCAGAGAGCGAATCGTTTGTCGAACAAAGACGGAAAGGACCTCGATGTAGAGGAAATTGTCCGTCTATCTTTACAAAGTTAATCGAGAGACTGCGGATGTTTTCCGACCGCCTCTTCCCGGACCTCTCTCTGAACTCCATCGCTCTGGAGATTGACCGGTTACAAGCTGCTGACGTGAATCTGATCAACCTGACGGAATCGAATCCCACTCTCGTGGGTCTCCGCTATCCGCCAAATCTGTTCAACCTCTTGAACAATTCGGACTCATCGCGTTATTCCCCCCACCCATTGGGATCAAAAAAAGCAAGAGAAGCGGTCGCTGGGGACTACCAACGGCGCGGAATCGCAATCGATAGTGAGAGCGTGATCTTGACCGTCGGTGCCAGCGAATCCTACTCCTTGTTATTTAAGCTGTTGTGCGACGCGAGAGACACGGTATTGATACCCTGCCCCGGCTATCCCCTGCTCGAACATTTATGCCGATTGGACGCGATTATTCCCTCGACATACCGCCTCCGCTACTATGGTGAATGGTCCATCGATCTTGACGAGATGGAATCCGCGGTGACAGACCAAACCCGAGCGATCTTGTCGGTCAATCCCAACAATCCGACCGGCTCATTTATCAAGCCCGGGGAGTGGAAACGGCTGACTGCAGTATGCCGGGAGCGATCTCTGGCACTCATCGTTGACGAGGTTTTTTCCGACTATCCCCTGATCCCTAATTTTCCAAGCGACCCGCAGCATGAAGGCGCGTTGATCTTTCGTCTTGGCGGGATATCCAAAGCAGTGGGCTTGCCTCAGCTTAAGCTGGGATGGATCGTTGTTACAGGACCGAGTTCCCTCCGAGAGCAGGCATTGAAGCGACTCGAGTTTATTTGCGATCAATATTTGTCGGTAAACGCGCCGATTCAGTTTGCGCTCCCGGATATCTTCCGAATCGGCGCGGCTGTCCGAGAGCAGATTCAAGAAAGAATTTGGATAAATTACCAGAGTCTGCAACAGATTGTTGACAACGACCCGCTTTGTAATATATTATGGACCGAGGGAGGCTGGTATGCGATCCTGCAAGCTCCGGCTATGGTAGAAGAGAAGGAGCTGACCCTGCGCGCGCTGAGACAGGCGCATACCCTTGTCCACCCCGGCTACTTTTTTGATTTTCAAAAACAACCGCTTGTCGTGATCAGCCTATTGCTCCCGACAGAGCGGTTTGTTGAAGGCGTGAACCGGTTGCTGTCCGTGATTGAGGAAATGACGGAGAATTTAAACCGAACCTGAACTACCATCTCAAATAAAGGCGTTCGATTGATAACCGATAAAAAACGGATGTTCGATCCCAATATGTTGGATGAGGAAAACGAGCTTGATCAGACCCTGCGCCCGATTCGTTTTGCTGATTTTACCGGTCAGAAAAAGCTGATTGATAATCTGGAAATTTTCATTGAAGCCGCCAAAAAACGTGGCGATGTTTTGGATCACGTCCTATTTTATGGACCTCCAGGATTGGGCAAAACCACGCTGGCAAATCTGGTCGCGAGAGAGATGCAGGCGGACATTACCCAAAGCTCAGGTCCGGTGTTGGAGCGACCGGCTGATCTGGCTGGTATGTTGACCAATTTAAAGCGGAAAGACGTCCTTTTTATCGATGAGATCCACCGCCTGAATCGGGTGGTAGAAGAATATCTTTATCCTGCGATGGAGGATTTCAACTTGGATATTATGATCGACAAGGGACCAAATGCCCGCTCGGTCAAACTAAATCTGAACCCTTTTACTTTGGTTGGTGCCACAACCCGCGCGGGTATGCTCACCTCGCCTATGAGAGCCCGATTTGGGATCATCTGCCGGTTGGAATATTATGACTCGGAGGAGCTTGAGAAAATTGTGAAGCGTTCGGCAAGAATTCTCAAGATTGAGATCGACAATCAGGGTGCTTTTGAGATCGCTCGACGGTCTCGAGGAACCCCGCGTATCGCCAACAGACTGCTGCGTCGGGTGCGGGATTATGCACAGGTCAAAGCCGACGGCGCAATCACTTTGGATGTGGCGGACAAAGCATTGTTAATGTTGGATGTCGATAAAAAGGGACTTGACGATATGGATCGCCGATTGATCGTCGCATTGATAGAAAAATTCGAAGGGGGACCGGTTGGAATTAAAAATTTGTCGGCAGTGATCGGAGAAGACTTGAATACGATAGAAGAAATGATCGAGCCATACCTGATTCAGGAGGGGTATATCAAACGGACGCCCCAAGGACGCACCGCAATGCCCGCGGCTTATTCGCATTTCGGCTATCCAATTCATGCCGATCATGTCAGTAAAGAAGAAAAAAACACGCAGAAGTCTCTGTTTTGACAAGTCCGCTAAATTTGCCGTAGCGCAGAAGGTTATTTTGCGCTACATAATTATGAAATGAAAAAAGGAGATCAAAATGCCTATTTATGAATACCATTGCGAGGACTGCACAACGACGTTTGAGAAGCTGGTCTTTTCCACGTCTGGGACTGCTGTCGTAGAATGTCCAAAGTGCGGCGGATCCCGAACTCGAAAGCTGTTCTCCGCTTTTGCGTCGTCCGGGTCGGCAGAAGCTACTGGAGGCACACTGCCATGCGGCAGGAACTCGGGTGGTGCTTTTACATGAGCGTAGACCCTTCCCGGCAGGTTGCCGGGACTCTTGTTAATTTCTTGAGGATCACATTTTTCCTTTACCCCGCCGCGTAAGGAATTCGAACAATTGGAGAGGCTTTAATCGTCGCAATAGACAAGGGTTAAAGCCTCTCTGGATAATCCGCGTAATCTGCAGATAACAATAGAAAATTCTTATCTGGATAATCCGTGTAATCTGCGGATAACAATAGAAAATTCTTATCTGGATAATCCGCGTAATCTGCGGATAACAATAGAAAATTCTTATCTGGATAATTCGCGTAATCTGCGGATAACAATAGAAAATTCTTATCTGGATAATCCGCGTAATCTGCGGATAACAATAGAAAATTCTTATCTGGATAATCCGCGTAATCTGCGG